>NZ_JABBJJ010000633.1 GCF_012933655.1 Pyxidicoccus fallax
TTCCGGTGGCTATGTCGGAGGGGTTCCACCCGTTCCCATCCCGAACACGGAAGTTAAGCCCTCCAGAGCCGATGGTACTTCGCGGGAAACCGCGCGGGAGAGTAGGTCGCTGCCGGATTCTTTTTGAAGACCCCTGGTGCCCTTTGGGCACCGGGGGTTTTCTTTTTTCCGCGGTCTGTCTTTCCGCCCCGCCGGGTCTGACCTCAGGCCTGGCCCCACGCGCGTGGCTCCGCGGTCCCGCCGGGTTGCCGGACCTGGCCTTTCCGTTGCCCGCTCACCTCCGTTGCCCGCTCACCTCGCGACAGAACGCGCGAGAGGGTCCTCGTAACGGTCCCGTCCCATCCGGACGGATCAGGCCCGCTTCCCGAGCTCGTGCGGCTGCCCGTGGGCATCGGCGACAGGCGCCGCTACACAGCGCCCGTCACCCCGTTCCCCAGCCACCGGAAGGGCTCCACGACCATCCTCCGGCCGCGCTCGCGGAGTCGGCGGCAGGGTGCTCGGCTCCGGGGAGCCGGCGCTGCCGCCATGCG
Organism: Pyxidicoccus fallax; assembly: GCF_012933655.1. GTDB lineage: Bacteria > Myxococcota > Myxococcia > Myxococcales > Myxococcaceae > Myxococcus > Myxococcus fallax. Next base: position 531 of record NZ_JABBJJ010000633.1, read on the forward strand.
TCGCGGAAACGTCAGCCTCGTGACGGATCCAGGCGGGCTCGGGGAGGGCTCAAGCTACCGGATTCCTTGGGCTTTCAGGGGTGGGTGCGAGTTTGACTCGCCGTTGGGGCTGCGACTAGAGTCCAGTCCTCCGCCCGGTCTTGTGCACCGCCTGCCGCGGTGACCCCCCGGCGCCGGGCAGCTCCACGAGATGAAGAAGCCGACTCTCTTTGGGAAGTACCTGCTCCTCGAGCGCATCAACGTCGGCGGCATGGCGGAGGTGTTCATCGCGAAGGCCTTCGGCGTCGAGGGCTTCGAGCGCATCCTGGCCATCAAGAAGATCCTCCCCACGATGGCCGAGGACGAAGAGTTCATCACGATGTTCATCGACGAGGCGCGGATCAGCGTTCAGCTGAACCACGCCAACATCGTGCACATCCACGAGCTCGGGAAGCACGACGACACCTACTTCATCGCCATGGAGTACGTCGCCGGGCGCGACGTGCGGACCATCCTGGAGCGCTACCGGCGGCGCAAGGAGATCATGCCCACCGCCCAGGCGGTGTTCGTCGCCTCCAAGATGTGCGACGGCCTGGACTACGCGCACCGGAAGAAGGACGCGCGCGGGCAGGACCTCCACATCATCCACCGCGACATCTCGCCCCAGAACATCCTCATTTCGTACGAGGGCGAGGTCAAAGTCATCGACTTCGGTATCGCCAAGGCGGCGAACCGCTCGCAGAAGACGCAGGCCGGCATCCTCAAGGGCAAGTTCGGCTACATGAGCCCGGAGCAGGTCCGGGGCATGCCCATCGACCGGCGCAGCGACATCTTCGCCGTCGGCGTGCTGCTGTACGAGATGCTCACCGGCGAGAAGCTGTTCGTCGGCGAGTCCGACTTCTCCACGCTGGAGAAGGTGCGCAACGCCGACGTCCCGCTGCCCCGCCAGTTCAACCCGAACATCCCCCCGGGGCTGGAGAAGGTCGTCCTCAAGGCGCTCGCGCGCGAGCCCGAGGAGCGCTACCAGTGGGCCTCCGACCTGGCCGAGGACCTGATGCGCTTCCTGCTGGCCGGGGACGCCATCTACTCGTCCAAGCATCTGTCCTCCTACATGAAGGAGGCCTTCGCCGAGGACATGCTCCGCGAGGCGGAGAAGATGGAGCGCTATGCCTCCATCGAGCGCCCGGACCAGATTGAAACCTCCGGCGTCACCGTGCCGCCGCCCACCGTCTCCCAGCGCACGGGCTCCCACGCGCAGAAGAAGGTGCCGCCGCCGGCCGTCGTGGTGACGGGGACTCCCGCGGGCCGCGCGTCCACCGCGCCTGCCCAGCCCGCTCCCGGCTACATCCCGCCGCCCACCGAGGAGGAGTTGGCGGAGATGGACGGCGGCGGAGCCGACAAGACGCAGATTGTCGACTCCACGCAGACCTTCCGCGCGCCCGAGACGCGCATCGCCGACAGCAGCGTGGTGGTGGACGACAGCATCACCGGTCGCTCCGAGAACCCCATCCAGGGCGGCAGCGGCACCGCGGCGGCCTTCAACTACTCGCAGGACGAAGCCCCGCCGGAGCCTCCCGCGCGCAAGGGCAAGAGCGGCCCCAAGGCCCAGGTCGTCATCAGCAACGACGAGGAGGGCGAGGCCTACGCGGGCGCCACGATGATTGGCCCCGCGCCCACCGCGCCTCCGGCGCGCTCGCGCCCGGCGCCGCCTCCGGAAGAGGAGGATGCCACGGGCGACATCCCCCTGCCTCCGGCGAGAGCCAGGAACGCCCGCGGCAGCGGGCGCGCGCCCCAGCTCCGCGAGGAGCCTGAGCCGTCGGGCTACGACGATCCGCAGGACTACGAGAACGCTGCCCCCGACGCCGGTGACGAGTACGGCGACGAGGGCCCTCCGACCTACGACGAGTCTCGCGAGGCGCAGGAAGACGAGGGCACGGGCTCCCTGCCGCCAGCGCCCGTCGCGAAGCAGGGCGCGAAGACCGCGCCGCCCGCGAAGGTCAAGGCCAAGGAGCCGGTCCCCGCCAAGAAGAAGGGCAAGGCCGCGGGAGGCAAGCAGCTCCCCAAGCCGGTGCTGTTCGCGGCGGCGGCGGGCATCGTGCTCGTGCTGGTCGCCATCGCCGCGGTGGCGATGCGCCCCTCGGTGGGCGAAATCACCTTCCTGGTGACCCCAGCGGAGGGCGCGAGCCTCAAGGTGAACGGCGAGCCGGTCGAGCTCAACACGCTGCTGTCGCTGCCTCCCGGCACGTACCGCGTGGCGGCCAGCGCGCCCGGCCACCAGCCCCAGGAGAAGCTGGTGGAGGTCGTCGCCGGGCAGCAGACCGCGGAGTCCATCACGCTCAAGCCCGCCGCCCAGGAGCCGCCCTCCAAGCCCGCCCAGCCCGAGGCCAACCC
>NZ_JABBJJ010000634.1 GCF_012933655.1 Pyxidicoccus fallax
CCACGTACCAGTTCCCCTCCCCCCGCTCCCCGGTGACGCGGGCCGTGACGGTGGGGGCGTTGTCATCCAATGGGACGGAGAAGGGCTCCCGCCCCTGGGTGGCCGTGGTCGCGGCCAGCACCAGCCGAGAGCCCACCCGCACCGGCAGGCCCGGCGACGACGGGGCCGGGCCGGGGTTGAAGTCGCTCACCAGTCGCAGGTGGTCCGTCCCCGGAAGCCACGAGCGGAGCTCCAACCCCGCCTCCGTATCCGCCGCCGCCAGGAGCAGCGCACCGCCGTGGCTGGCCAGCCAGCTCGCGCCCGGCGCGGCGAGCACGGGCACGGTGCCTCCGGACGTTCCATCCGTGCGCACCAGCCACGTCCCCGGGCCGCCCTGGAGGACCAGGTACGTCGTCCCCAGGTGCTCGTGCGCGGCCACCAACCGGCTCGAGCCGACGCCGGGCGTGAAGTCGATGAGCCGGCGCGTCCCCGCCTCGGTGCCGTCGGACACCCACGGCTCACGGCCGCTGGCGCTGTCGGAGGCGGTGAAGAAGAGGCGGCTGCCCACCGGGAAGAAGGCCTCGGGCGCGGTCTGCTGTGTGGCCTTCAGCTCCACCGTGCCCTCGGCGGTGCCGTCCGTGCGCCACAGCGCATTTGCGTACGCGAAGAAGGCCTGGGTGTCCGCGCCCGTGAGGCGGGCACTGGCCGGCAGGTCCGTCACCCGGCCCGTTCCCGCCCACGTGCCGTCCGTCCTCCAGAGCTCCCAGTGCGGCCGGTTCGGGAAGCTCGACGCGTCGTAGCGGCAGAACAGCAGCCGCGAGCCCACCTGGATGAGGGAGTGCGGCCCGTCCACACCGGAGACTCGGGTCTGGATGACGCCAAGCCTCACCCCCTGCCGCGCCGCTCCGTCGTACCGCCACAGCTCGTAGCTATCGGGCGAGTTGAAGGGGCCCTCGATGCTCAGCACCCCATCGCCGAGCACCGCGTGCTCGAAGACGTACCCACCACCGCCCGGCATGGACCCCGTTCCCTCCGCCGTCCCGTCGGAGCTCCACAGGATGCCGCCCTGCTCGAAGACCAGCTTCCGCCCCAGGGTGACGAACCGGGAGAGTGAAGTGTGTCGGGAGAAATCACGGAGCACCGTGGTCCCCGCGACGGTGCCATCCGTCCTGTACAAGGCCGATTCGCTGCCGGAGCGGTCGGCACGGAAGTACGCGAGCGGGCCCACCGACACCAGCTCCCCCGGACTCGAGTCCCCCGTCGTCTCGCGGAACACCTTCAGTGGGGGCGGCTCCGCGGTCGTTCCATCCACCATCCAGAGCTTGCGGACCCACCCCTCCGCGCCCAGCAGCCACGCCCCTCCCTCCTTCCGCGGATGCAGGGACAGGGGCGTCAGCGCCTTGATGCGCACGGTGCCTTCGGAGGTACCGTCCGTGCTCCACACCTCATCCGCATGGGGGGATGAGATGGCCGTGGTGAAGAGGAGCCGGGAGCCGGAGGCGATGAACGACCGGGGCGAGGCGCTGAGCGCGCCGGGGTTGATGTCCCGGACCAGGACCGTCCCCGCCTCCGTCCCATCGCTGCGCCACAGCTCGGCGCCGGTGGCGGTCTCGGCCGCGACGAAGAAGAGCGCGGAGTCGAATACCGTCATGGCCGGCGGAGAGACCCGCGGCCCCGTGAAGCGCTTCACCACCTGGGTGCCGCCGGGCGTGCCATCCGTCCGGTAGAGCGCGCTGCCGTTGGCATCCCCGGCGGTGAAGTAATGCGCTCCGTTGAACGACACGAGCTTGCTCGGGTACGACGAGCCAGCACCCGGCACGAGGTCCTGGACCAGCGACGTCCCGGCCGCGGTGCCATCGGTCTTCCAGAGCTCGCTGCCCTGCGCTGTCGTGTCCAGGGTGAAGAGCACGGTCGAGCCCACCTTCCCGAGTGCTTCCGTGCCGCCGTAGGAGCTGGCGGACGCAACGGTGGTGAGCAGGCGGGTCCCGGCGCCGGTGCCGTCCGTGACGTAGAGCCGCCGGGTGTAGCTGCCCGAGGAGGCGGTGGTCGTCGTCGCGAAGAAGAGCCGGTGGCCCTCCTCACCGAGCGTGCCGCTGAACCGGGTCGCGAGCGGTACCGTGCCCTCGGCAGTGCCGTCCGTCGACCACAGGTCCCCCTGGGTCTGGTTGGGACTGGAGGCGAAGTACAGCCGGCCGCCGGCGGTGAAGAAGTCTTCCACGGCGGGCCACTTCGCCAGGGCACGGACGAGCCGGGTGCCCGCGGGGGTACCGTCGGACGTCCACAGCTCCTCGCTGGAGCCCCAGTACAGCGCATTCCCGTGGACGGCGAGCTCCTGGACCTCGTAGTCGTTGTACCGGCCGCGCGTGCTCTGCGCGATGAAGGCGGTGCCTGGCGCCGTGCCATCCGTCCTCCAGAGCTGCCAGGCGTGAGTCCCGTCGTCGACGATGAAGTACAGCACGCCATTCATCACCGCGTGAATGGAGCCAGGGTTCGAGCAGATTCCAGGGCAGGCATCCACCACCATCCGCGTCCCGGCGGGCGTGCCGTCGGTGCGCCACCACTCGAAGCCATGGGCGCCGTCACTCGCCTGGAAGAGGATGCTGTTCCCCAGCGGGACGATGGAGGCGACGCTCAGGGAGCTCGCGCCGCCGGGATGGAGGTCTCCCAGGCGCAGGGTGCCCGGGGCGGTGCCGTCACTCACCCACGGCTCGTAGCCCGCCTCATCCTCCACCCGGAAGTATCCCCTGCCCCCCTCGTCCAGGACGAAGGACGCGTCAACATCCCCCACCGGATGGGGATGGAGGTCTCCCAGCAGGGTGGGCTCATGAGAGGACAGCACGAGGGCCAGGGCGAGGAAGGGGGACATGGGG
>NZ_JABBJJ010000635.1 GCF_012933655.1 Pyxidicoccus fallax
GTTCGGAGGGGGTGGATGCGCCGCCGCGAATCTGCGGGAGCTTCTCGGCGTCCGGGGAGGCTGCGCTCGGGCGCAGGAGCGGTGGCGGGCGCTCCGCGTCGGAGGGGGCGCCACCGCGGATCACCGGGGGCAGGGCCGTCTCCTGCGTGGACGTTCGCGGACGCTCCGGGTCGAAGGAGGCGCCGCCGCGGATCACCGGGGGCAGGGCCGTCTCCTGCGTGGACGTTCGCGGACGCTCCGGATCGAAGGTGCCGCCACCGCGGATCACCGGCGGAAGCGCGGAGTCCTGCGTGGAGGTCCGTGGGCGGTCCGGATCGGTGGCACCGCCACGGAGCACCGGGGGAACAGCTGTTTCCTGCGTGGGCGTGCGCGGGCGGTCCGGGTCGGCGGCACCGCCACGGAGCACGGGAGGAATCGCCGTGTCCTGCGTGGGCGTGCGCGGGCGGTCCGGCTCGGTGGCACCGCCACGGAGCACGGGAGGAATCGCCGTGTCCTGTGTGGGCGTGCGCGGACGCTCCGGCTCGGCGGCACCGCCACGGAGCACGGGAGGAATCCCCGTGTCCTGTGTGGGCGTGCGAGGCCGCTCGGAGTCGAGGGCCGATACCCCGCGGGACGGAGTCGTGAGCGGCGCGATGCGTCCCGAGGGCGTCTCCACCCGCGCGGAGGTGCTCCGGCTGCTGTAGGCCGGGATGGAGGGGCGCGAAGGCGAGGGCGGCTCGTCCTTCCGGCTCGCGACTCCGGAGCTCCGGCCCGGAGTGAGGGGCGGGGGCACGTCGTCCCGCATGAGCAGGGCGGCGGGCACCTTGACGATGGGCGTGGGCGCCGGAGGCTCCTCGCGGTACGGCGCGACGGGCGCGCGGCCCGACGGCGGAGTCGAGGACTCCTCGCGGGAGGTCGCCACGGGCGTGCGAGCCCCGAAGGCGGGGAAGGGCGCATCCTCGGGCGGCAGCGGCGCCGGTGCGCGGACCACCGGAGTGGGCGCCGGAGGCTCCTCCGAGTCCGCGGGGGCTGGCGCGCGCACGACCGGCGTCGGCGCGGGAGGCTCCTCGGAAGGCGTGGGGGCGCGGACGACCGGCGTCGGCGCCGGAGACTCCTCGCCACCCGAAGTGGCGGTGCCCCGGACGATGGGCGTGGGCGCGGGCGGCTCCTCCGAGAGCGACGGCGGCGCGGCCTTGCCGGAAGGCGGGCCCTTCGCGGCCACCGGCTCGCCGGTCATCTCCCCAAGCATCGACGCCAGGGACTCGCTCACCTCGACGGTGGACGGCGTCGGCGCGCTCTCGCGCAGGGGCAGCCCCATCACCACGGGCGGCTCGGCGGGCTGCACCTCCAGCTCCGTCTTGATGAGGCGCGTGTCGAGCCCCTCGTCGAGGACCTGGCCCATCACCAGCGGCAGCTCCTCGCGAGCGGGGGCACCACCAGCGGGCGGAGCGTCGGCCTTCGCGCTCGCCTCGGGCTTCTTCGTCACCGGTGTCGATTCCGGCGGCAGCAGGCCCGCCAGCCGGTTGGTGGGCGTCCCCGTCACCGTGGTGGGGGAGGGAAGGTCGTCCTCGCCGCGAGGCGCCACCGGCACCGAGCGCTTGTCCAGCAGCGAGTCATAGAGGTCCAGCAGCTTCCCGCGGATGACTCCCGCGTCGAGCGCCTCCTCGGCGTGAGCGCGCGCCTTGCGCCCCAGCTCCACCCGGCGGGGCACGTCGCGCGACAGGTCGACGATGTGGCTGGCCAGGGCCTGGGTGTCCCCCGGCGGGAAGAAGAGGGCCGTCCCCGGAGGAATCAGCTCGCGGGTGACGGGCAGGTCCGCCGCGATGACGGGCCGGCCGGCGGCGAAGTACTCGGACACCTTCGCGAGCGGGCCACCCTGCACCCGGTTGCGCTCTACGTCATCCAGGGGGAGCACGCCCACGTCCGCCAGCGCCAGCACCTTGGCCAGGTCGTCATGGTGGACGGGCGGCTGGAACTCCACCCGCTCCGCGAGTCCCAGCTCCTTCACCAGCTCGTCCAGGTGCGGCTGCCAGTCCGCGTGCTGTGCGCCCACCAGCGTGAGGCGCACGTCCACCTGCTTCGTGGCCAGCGCCACCGCCCGCAGCAGCGTGGGCAGGCCCTGCCACCCCACCTGGCTGCCCAGGTACATCAGCCGCAGCGGCTGCCCGTCCGGCACGCCCAGCACGTCCGGGGCGTACGGCTTGAGGTCCACGGGCGCGCGGAGCACGTGGATGAGCTCCTCGCTCGCCCCGAGCGACTGGATGTGGGCCCGCGTGGTCCGCGAGCCGGTGATGATGAGGTCCGCGTTCATCAGGCAGAACAGCTCCTGCCTGCGGACCTTCGACAGGAAGCGGCGGTCTCCCTCCGTCTGCGGGTGCGTGTAGCGCAGCTCCTGGGACGGGAAGGTCTGCGCCTCGTAGACGAGGCGGTAGCCGTAGTCCGCCTTCAGCTCGCACAGCGCGTAGCCGCCGAAGGGGTCGGTGAAGTGCGCGAGCGCGTAGTCCTCGCTCTCCAACTGGCGGCGCACGGCGCGCTCGAAGGCCTGGATGCGGGATGCGAGGTCGCCCGAGCCTACCGGCACCCGCAGCAGCCGAGCACCCTGGTACTTCTCGATGTGGGAGTGGTCAGGCGTCTTCGCCGACAGCACCACCACGGAGAAGCGGTCCGGCAACGCCTTGAGATACTCGGTGACACGACGCGACGAGCCCGATGGGCCGGGGATGACGTCGAAACTGCACAGGAGCAGTCTGGGCAGGTCGCTCAAGCGTGGGCAGGATACCGGGCCGGCTCCTGGGTGTCATCGGGCGATGCAGGGGAGGGG
>NZ_JABBJJ010000636.1 GCF_012933655.1 Pyxidicoccus fallax
GGTGGGTGGTGGTTTTTCGACGAGCCCGAGCTTCACTTCGGGCGCGACGTCGTCGTTCCGGACATCGCCGGCTGGCGGCGTGAGCGGGTGCCAGAGCCTCCGAACGCGCCCTGGCTGACCATTGCTCCGGACTGGCTCTGTGAGGTGCTGTCTCCGTCCACCCGTTACGTGGACCTGGACCGGAAGATGCCGCTGTACCACCGGGAGGGTGTGGCGCACGCGTGGATCATCGACCCGGTCCGGCGCAGCCTGGAGATCTACCGGCGCGAGGCGCAGAAGTGGAGCCGCGCGGAGGTGTACGGGGGAGACGACATCGTGCGGGCGGAGCCCTTCGACTCGCTTCCCCTGGACCTGGCGCTGCTGTGGATGCCGGACTTGCGGCGCGGGCAGGCAGGGCCGCCCGCGCCCTGAGACAGGTCCGTCAGCTCAGCTTCCCGCGCGGACGAGGGGGATGCCGTACGGGTCCGTGCTCGTGCGCCTTGGGGCGGTCGCCTCGTTTCCGGGGAGTGGGGCCACGCGGATGAGTCCGGAGGCCATCAGCCGGTGCACCGAACGCGAGGCCGCCAGCTCACCCATGGCCGCCGTGCGCAGCGCCTGGCGGATGCTCCGGCTGCCCCGCAGCTTCGAGTACAGGTACAGGTCATCCGCCGTCAGGTCCGGCGGGGTGGGGCGCGGAATCGGCTCGAAGACGAGCCGCCCGTCCAGTGCGAAGAGCTCGTCGCTCAGCGCCAACGTCAGCCGCACCTCCGCCTCGCGGTACAGCGCGTGCGCTTCTGGCACCGGCCCGCGCTCCAACACCTGCGCCGCCAGCGCCACCGCGTGGTCGTACTTGCCCGTCTCCAGGCAGCGCTTCACCAGGTTGAGCAGCTCGGCCAGCTCCGCGGACTCGCCGAGCTGGGGCCCCTTGGGCTGACGCGGCGCCAGCGCTCCGCGCCGGTACAGGTGCAGCACCCAGCGCGCGGCGAACAGCGGCGCCTCTCTCGCGCTCGCCAGCATCTCCCCCAGCGTGGCCCCGCCCGCCGCGAGGTCCAGCAGCACGTCCTCCTCCTCGGAGTACGTCTCCACCGCGAACTCGCGGAACACGCGGAAGGTGATGTCCATGCGCGGGAAGATGTCGCGGAACACTGCCCACTCGCGCAGCCGCGACACCGCGTCGCGGTGCAGCGTCGCCAGCGGCAGCTTCAGCCCCACCGCCCGGCGGAAGGGCGCCGGCTCCGGTATGAATTCCACCTCGCCGGACTCCCAGGCGTAGCAGTCGAAGAGCGCCTCGCGGGCCTTGTGCTCCAGGGCCTCCGTCAGCCGCGGCAGCTCCACGAAGCAGCGCTGCACCAGGAAGGTGCCGTAGGGGATGCCCGCTCCCTCCGCCGCCTCGAAGGCCGCCGCCGCACGGGGGGCGTCCAGGATGCGCAGATTCACCAGCACCTGCGCCAGGTGCTCGCGTGGGTCATTCGAGCTCTCGCCCACCAGGTAGCCGTCCTTCACGTGGAAGCACCGCCGCACCGCCCCGCGCTCCACGCGCAGCGTCCCCTCGACTCCCGGCGCACTGAAGAGCGGTGGCATCACCATCTGCAGGCGATAGCTGGCGAGACTTCCGTTGAATGACTCCATGCCGATGCGTCCTCCCGAGATGTGGCTCCACGGAATGGCTGCGCGTGCTCGCAGGTGGTGCGGTCAGGGTAGCGTTCTACCCACCGTCATTCAATCGCAAGTGCTTGAATTTCCTGGGAATTTCCGGGGGCGTCGGAAATTTTCAGGCAGAGGCGCCCACCCCGTCCGTCAGGGAACGGAAGCAAGACGGCCCCAACGGAAGGTTGCAGGGGCGCGGCGGGTGTGCGAACCAGCCGCGTCCACCACCCGTCACTCGAGTCGGAACCGACATGCGGATTCTCTCAGGCGTGCAGTCGTCCGGAAAGCTGCACATCGGCAACTACTACGGCGCGCTCCGCCAGTTCGTGCAGCTCCAGGACGAGGGCGAGTCGTACTACTTCATCGCGAACTACCACTCGCTCACCACCCTGAGAGACCCGAAGGTCTCGCTGGAGATGACGCGCGAGGCGGCCATCGCCTACCTGGCGCTGGGGTTGGACCCGAAGAAGGCCATCCTCTTCCGCCAGAGCGACGTGCGCGAGGTGCTGGAGCTGTTCTGGATTCTGGGCACCGTCACGCCGATGTCGAACCTGGAGCGCGCCACCAGCTACCGCGACAAGGTGGAGAACGGCATCAGCCCCGACTTCGGCCTCTTTGCGTACCCGGTGCTGATGGCCGCGGACATCCTCCTCTACAGCGCGGACTTCGTGCCGGTGGGGAAGGACCAGATTCAGCACATCGAGTTCGCCCGCGACTGGGCGGTGAAGTTCAACACCCAGTACGTGCCCGGCTATGACCCGGCGGACCCGGACGGCAAGGAGCGCGGCCACTCGCCCGGCATCCTCAAGCTGCCCCAGGCGCGCGTGCAGGAGTCCACCGCGACGGTGCCCGGCATCGACGGACGGAAGATGTCCAAGTCCTACGGGAACACCATCGACCTGTTCGGGGACGAGAAGGAAATCAAGAAGCGCATCATGTCCATCAAGACGGACTCGACGCCGGTGGAGGCGGCCAAGCCGGTGCCCCAGCAGCCGCCCACGACGCCCGGGGTGGTCAGCGACGCGCCGCTCTACGACTTGCTGAAGCTGATGCTCCCCGAGTCCGACTTCCGCGAGGTGGACGCCACCTGGAGGGCGGGCGGGAAG
>NZ_JABBJJ010000637.1 GCF_012933655.1 Pyxidicoccus fallax
GCCGAGGAGCTGGCGCGGGCGGGGGGCATGTCGGTGGGCAGCTTCTACCGGCGCTATGGCAGCAAGGCGGGCTTCGCGCGGGAGGTGCGCCAGTGGGCCGAGACCGAACTCTGCCGCATCGCACGCGGGTACCTGGAGCTGGAGCGGCTGGAGGGCGGCTTCCGCGAGGCCTTCGACCACTTCTGGGAGGCGCTGACGTGGTGCGCGACGAGGAAGCCCGAACTCTTCCACTTCACCTTCATGCACTGGCATCCCGACTCGCTGGAGCCGGAGGCGTTGGGCAGTCAGGCGCGGGAGTTGGTGAGGGAGGTGCTGGCGCACGGTGAGCGCGAGGGGGCGCTGGCGCCTGGAAGCGTGCAGGTGGGCGAGGGGCTCATCTGGGGAACGCTGGCGGAGCTGGTGCGGGCGGTGGCGCGGGGAGACGAGCAGGACGCGCTGGAGAACATCCAGCCCATGGGGCGGGTGCTCTGGAAGGCGCTGGCGGTGGAGGAGGAAGCAGGCCCTCGGGGCAGCGGCACGCCTCCGTCGGATGGGCCGACAGAAGACTCCGAGACCGGCAGCACTGGCACGTCTTCTCCAGAGGCGGCGATGGAAGACTCCGCGACTGGAAGCACTGGCACGTCTCCGCTGGAAGAGGCCGATACGGAAGACTCCGAGACTGGAGGCACTGGCACACCTCCTTCGGAAGAAGCGATGGAAGACGCCAGGACCGGAGGAGGTGAGATACCGCCTGCGGGTGGAGTGATGGACGACTCCAGAACCCGAGGTGCTGAAACACCTCCGCCGGATGCGGTGACGGAAGCCTCGGGGAATGGCGATGTCGGTGCGCCGCTTCCGAGCGCGGCGATGCTGGAAGACGTTGGAGCGGAGCGTGCCCGTGCCTCACCCCCGGGTGTCGCAATCGCTCCCTCCGGAGCGTGGGCCCGTTCACGCTGCCGGGGCAGCCGCTCCGAGTCAGGCTTCACCGGGCGGCGTCCCACGCCTTCGGCCCTCATGAGGCGTCATGAGTCGGTCCATCGCGCGCCGCGTCCGCCCGCTGCCGCGGCAGGCCGAGCAGCCGCGCACTGTCGCGGGTCTTCGGGCCTCGGACGGAGAGCGGGGAAGACTTCTCTCCGAACGGAGCCAGCTTCCGTGATGACGTGCGGGGGTCGGGGGTGGCTCGGGCGTACGCGTTCGGCTCACAGGTCCGGGAAGAGCAGCGGGTCGACCATGAGGGTCCGCTCTCCGCCCGCCTCGCGAAGCTCCAGGGTGCAGGTGCCTCGGGCCTCGCTCTCTTTCGCCTCTGCTTCCACGATGATGCGGACCTCGGCGCCCTCCCTCGTGGGCTCCGACTGCCACACCTGCACGACACGCAGTTGGCGGCCTTTCGCATCGCGGAGCACCGCGCTCCCAGCGGACCAGGGAGGGGTGCCAGGGGCAAAGGTCGCCCGAACTTCCACGGCGACCCTCTTCGCGGCGCGGTAGCTCACGAGCGTCACCTGGTCCTTCGTCCCCACTCCATGAAGGATGGCCGTCTCAAGAGCCTTGGTGGCAATACCGTGACCTTGGGCCCACGCAGCCGTGAGGAGCCCGGTCAGTCCTCCAGGGCCGTGGCTCTCACGGAGCCGCGCGGTTTCCTCGCGCAGACGTTCGAGTTCCTCCAAGAGAGCGGAGGCTTCCGGCCGGACAGGCGCGGAGCCGCGCCGGGCGTGCGGGAGCTCCACGAGGGCATCGGCCTGCTCCCGGACGACGAGGATGAGCCAGACCTCGGCAGGGACTCCGCCATCCGCGAAGCGCACGGTGAGCCGCAGGCGTTCTCCCTCGCGGAGCGCTTCCGACGGCAGGATGGCCAGGGTGTCGTCACCCATGACGACGCGGCTGAAGCGCTCTCGTCCCTCCAGTTCCATCCCTTCGCGCGCGAGGGGTCTGTCGAACAGCAGGAGGCTGCCGGTGCCCGGACGGATGCCGATTTCCGGTGACACCTGGGGGGACTCGGGTCCCAGTTCGATGCGGCGAACCTGTTGTTGCCCGCTGGTGGCGGACGTGTCCCGCGCGGAAGCGAGGGGCGCCCAGGACGTCATGAGCAACAGGAGCAGGGCCGAAGGACGGGCGGACACGAGGAAGCCACCCCGCGCTAGTCGAAACGCTCGAAGTGCCGAACGCTTCTGAGTTCGACGTGGGGGTAGATGACGGCGCTCTGGTCGTCGCCCCCGGGCAGTCGGGGGATGCCGCGCGCCCGGGTGTTGTAGTCAAGGAGTTCGACGCAGACCGGGTACTGCTTGTCCTTGACGCGCAACGTGGTGAAGCGGCCATGGACGTACTGCTTCGCGATGAAGAACTCCCCGAAGAACTGCGCCCTGGAGGGGAGGTTTCCATGTTCACGGGCGAGGCGGACCACGCCCCGGCCTTCCCGGACGGTGATGGGGCCGCTTACCGGCGTGTCCACCAACGCGAACATCATCAGGTCCAGGATATCCAGCTTGTCCATGGCCTCTATGGAGCCGGGCGGGCAGTCCTCGTCCGGGGGCAGGGGCGGTCCCACCACCGGCGGCGTGCTGGCGCAGCCGAGCCCCGAGCAGGCCACGGCCGCCGCGGCGGTGGCGGACCTGATGAGGTGGGAGGGAGTGGGCGCGGAGGGCTTCTTCTCCGGAGCCTGGGAGGACTGCGGTCTCGGAGCGGGGGCGGTCTTCTTCACGGGGGCGGCTTCCTGGGATGACGCCACCCGGGGGG
>NZ_JABBJJ010000638.1 GCF_012933655.1 Pyxidicoccus fallax
GCCCCGCTCGTCGCCCCGCACCCCGCTCGTGGGAGGGCATTTGCACCGCACGCTCGCCATCTTCGTCGCCCTCCTCCTGACGGCGTGCGCCGCTCCCTCCGTCCTCCCCTCCCCGCCCGACGGCGGCGCGCCGCTGGAGCCTGACGCGGGGCGCCACCTCGCCACCACGCCCGAGCGCTTCCTGGCGGCCTGCCTGGAGGACCTCCAGCGCGCGCGCGCGCGGACCGGGCGGCTGGTGGCCCTGCGCGAGCCGAGGGCCGCGGACGTCGCCCTCACGCTGTACGACGACGCCATGGCGCTGTTGGACGACGCGGTGGGGCGCGCGGGCGTCGCCGCCAACGGGCACCCGGACGCCGCCTTCCGCGCCGCGGCGCAGACGTGCGAGCAGCAGGCGGAGGCCACGCGCGCGGGCCTCTCCCTGGACCCGGCGGTGTACACGGCGCTGGCCTCGCTGGAGCTGGGAGGCCAGGACGCGGCCACCCGGCGCTGGGTGGCCCGGGTGCTGCGCGACTTCCGCCGCGCCGGCGTGGACCGCGACAGCGCCACGCGCGAGCGGCTGCGGCGGCTGCACGAGGAACTCACCCGGCTGGGCCAGGAGTTCAGCCGCCACATCCACGAGGACGTGCGCACCGTGGCGCTCTCGCCGGAGGACCTGGAGGGCCTGCCGGAGGACTACGTGCGCGCCCACCCGCCCGGACCGGACGGCCGGGTGCGCGTCACCACCGAGACGCCGGACTACCTGCCCTTCATGGCCTACGCGCGCAGGGAGGAGGCGCGCGAGGCGCTCTGGCGCGAGTACCGGCGGCGCGGCCACCCGGCCAACCTGGCCACGCTGGCGCGGCTGCTCCAGGCGCGCCACGAGCTGGCCACGCTGCTGGGCTACCCGAGCTGGGCGGCCTACAGCGCCGAGGACAAGATGGTCCGCCGCCAGCAGGACGCCGCGGACTTCATCGAGCGGCTGGCGGACGCCACCGCCGCGCGCGCGCGCGACGACTACGCGGCGCTCCTGGAGCGCAAGCGGCGCGACGCCCCGGACGCCGCCCGCGTCTTCCCCTGGGAGCAGGCCTTCCTGGAGGACCGCGTGCGCGCCGAGCAGTACCGCTTCGACTCGCGCGAGGTGCGGCCCTACTTCGAGTACACCCGCGTGAAGCAGGGGCTCCTGGACATCACCTCGCGCCTGTTCGGCCTCACCTACCGCCGCGTGCCGGACGCGCCCGTGTGGCACCCGGACGTGGAGGCCTGGGACGTGTACGAGGGCGCCACGCGCCTGGGCCGCTTCTACCTGGACATGCACCCGCGCCCGGACAAGCTCACGCACTCGGTGCAGTGGGATCTGGCCACCGGCCGCGCGGGCAGGGCGCTCCCGGAGGGCGTGCTGATGTGCAACTTCCCCCGGCCCGGCGCCCACCACCCCGCGCTGCTGTTGCACGGCGAGGTGCGCGCCTTCTTCCACGAGTTCGGCCACCTGCTGCACCACATCCTCGGCGGCCGCGCGCGCTGGGCGGGCCTGTCCGGCTCACGCACCGAGCGCGACTTCGTGGAGGCCCCCGCCCAGGTGCTGGAGGAGTGGGCCTGGCGCCCCGAGTCGCTGCGCCTCTTCGCCCGGCACCTGCACACCGGCGAGCCGCTGCCCGAGGACACCATCGCCCGGATGCGGCGCGCGGACGCCTTCGGCAAGGGGCTGTGGCTGCGCCAGCAGCTCTTCTACGCCGCCGTCAGCCTCCAGCTCCACGCCGGGGACCCGGCCGGCCTGGACACCACCCCGCGCGTGAAGGCGCTCCAGGAGCGCTACCTCCCCTTCCGCGCCGAGGAGGACAGCTACGTCCACCTCGCCTTCACCCAGCTCGACGGCTACTACTCGTCCTCGTACTACGCGTACCTCTGGTCGCTCGTCATCGCGCGCGACCTGCTCACGCCCTTCCAGGCCCACGGCCTGATGGACCCCGCCACCGCGCGGCGCTACCGCGACGCCGTGCTGAGTCCCGGCGGCTCCAGGGACGCGGCCGACCTGGTGAGGGACTTCCTCGGCCGCGACTACGGCTTCGACGCCTACACCCACTGGCTGGAGGGGGCCTGACGCTTCACGCCAGGGGCTGTAAAAGACAGGGGCCCCGCGATGTGAATCGCGAGGCCCCATGTGTTGTGAATCGGTCAATCCCCGCCAGCTCCGCCAACGCGGAGTGCGGAGGCTAGTGCACCGCGGGTGCGGCCGCGGGCGCCTCGGGCTGCAGGGTGATGCCCTGCGCCTCCGGGTCCAGCCGGACCTGGACGGGCACGCCCTGGAATCGATACTGGGCCAGGGAATCCGCCGCCTCGTCGAGCAGACGCTGGTACCGCTCCTCCAGCTCCACCGCGATCAGCATCATCGTCTCGCCCGCGTCCTCGACGCCCGGGCGGAACACCTGGCACCGCTGGAACCGCGCCCAGCGACCGTTCTGCATCTTCACCAGCTCGCCGTCGTAAGCCATGCGCAGCTCCTCTGCCGTAAATCAGACGGTCGCAATGTAGGGACGAATTAACTCGCTGTCATCCCCCCTCTTGAAAATTCGTCAATCCCCTGGGAATCCCGTCGGTTACACGACGCTTGTCGAGTGGACCGGGGGGCATGCCAGCGGCGAGTGCTCAAAAATGTAAATTTTCGGGCCTGTCAATCCAGTCAAGCAGCCTCGCGGGTCGGCTCGGGGAGGCAGGCGGGGGTTGCGT
>NZ_JABBJJ010000639.1 GCF_012933655.1 Pyxidicoccus fallax
GGGCTGGGATGGCCAGTCCAACTCCAGCGACTCGGACGCCAATTCAAGCCCGGAATCCGCTTTCTCCAGGAGAGCGCCGCAGCGTGCGCAGCGCCCCTGGTACACGGACAGCGGTTGATGGCAGAAGGGGCAGGGCGACGCGGGCGTGACGGCCATGATTCACTTCGAGCCTGCCTGGACCGTGTCTTCTTTTCCAGCCCCCCTTCTGATGATGCGCCTTTCACATCTCGCCCCCCTGGTGGTGCTCCTGCTGCTGCTGGCACCCCCGGTGCTCGCGGCTCCCTTCGAGGTGGAGACCTTCCGTCCCTCGGCCCAGCACCCGCTGTTGCTGCTCGCGCCCCGGGAGTCGGACAGCGCGACGCTCACCGTCATCTTCGACGTGGGCGCCATGGATGACGGCCACGAGCGCGGGCTGACGCGCGTCACCCAGCACGCGCTGCTGCACTCCAACGCGCGCATCGACTACGAGAAGTGGACGCTCTCCGGCTACGGCGCCGCCGCCACGTTCGAGATGCACACCGGGCTTCACGAGAGCCGCTTCACGCTCACCGCGCCCGCGGGCAGCTTCGACGCGCTCGCGCGCACGCTGCTCACCGCCATCCTCTCGCCCCGCATCGAGGAGCGCCGTTTCGAGGCGGCGCTGGACCGGGGTGGCAATGACTCGCAGCCGCTGGACCCGAGCGTGTGGCTGGAGTTGCTGCTGGTGCGCACCCTCCTGGACGAGCCGCGCTACAAGCAGCCCGGGCTGGGCTCGCTGGCGAAGATTGAAGGCATGCCCGTGGAGACGGTGCGCGAGCACCTGTCGAAGCTCGTGGCGCCGTGCAACGCCACCGTCATCGCCACCGGTCGCTTCAACGCGAAGGCGCTGCGCTCCATCGTCTCGGGCGTGCGTGGCGGGGTTCCCAACACGCACAAGCGCCCCGAGCTGAAGCTGCCCTTCAAGCGGCTCGCGCCCGCGCCTCGCGAGGTGCAGGTGCTCGCCTATCCCATCCGCATCGAGACGCCGCGCCATGCCGCCGCGGCGCGCGTGCTCGCGTCGCTCCTGGAGGAGCGCCTCTTCCAGCGCTTCCGCGACGCCGGGGTGGGCTACGGCTTCGCCTCCGAGCCGCTCTTCACCACCACGCTCGACGCGCTCGCGCTCATCCTGCCGGCCGCGGAGAAGTCGGGCATCGACCTGAGCCCCTTCCTGCGCGAGGAGGTCCGCGCGGTGAGCGAGGGCCAGCTCGAGCCCGGCGCCTTCGAGCGCCACCAGCAGTCCACCCTCATCCGGCTGCGGCTGGCCGACAAGGACGCGCCCCGGGTGGCCGAGGAACTGCGCGCCGCGCGTCAACGGCCGTCCTGGTACGGCCCGGCGCTCCCCGACGCGCTCGCGGCGCTCACCCCCGACGCCCTGCGCGAGGTGGCCGCCTCCTGGCTGCGTGAGGAGTCCTCCATCCAGATCCACTTCGTCACCCGCATGGAGACCCGGGAATGAGCGCCCGCTTCCACACCGCCAGCGCCCTTCTCGCCGCCCTGCTCCTCGTGTCCTCCCCGGCCCTGGCGCGGCGGAGCAAGCCGGCCGCGTCGCGGAGCAAGCCGGCCCAGGTCACCACCCAGGTGGAGCAGCTGCCCGACGGCAGCGAGCTGGTGCTCTCCCTGCGCCCCGGCGCGGACCGGGCCTCGCTGCACTACGTGGTGCGCACGGGCTCGCAGAAGGACCCGCAGGGCAAGGAGGGGCTCGCGCACCTCCTGGAGCACGTCATCTTCCACGGCAGCCACGACGTGCGCGGCGAGGACTTCCGGCGCGCGGTGAAGGCGGCGGGCGGTGAGTTCAACGGCTTCACCAGCGCCCACTCCACCACCTACGTGCTGCAGGCGCCCTCGGAGTTCTTCCTCCCGCTGGCGGAGCAGTTCGTGCGCATCGTGACCAGCCCCGTGCTGGACCCGCGCCGCATGCAGCGCGAGGTGGACATCATCCGCACCGAGCGGCGCTACTTCGCCCAGGGCCCGGGCTTCCACGAGCACCTGGAGGACTCCCTCTTCACGGGGGTGGGCTCGCGCTCCATCATCGGCAACCAGCAGACGCTCGACAGCATCACCCGCGAAGACCTCGTGCGCTTCTACACGCAGCACTACGTCCCGGCGAACACCAGCATCGTCTTCACCGGAGGCGTCCAGCGAGAGCAGGTGCTGGCGCTGCTCGGGCGCGCGGTGCTGCTGCCGCCCTCGCTGCCCGGCGAGTACACGCCCACGCCGGTGTCGCCGCCGCTCCTGCCCATCGAGCAGACCACGCGCGCGTTCATCAGCCTCATCGCCTACGGGTACGCGGTGGCTCCGAAGGACCAGGGCACGTGTCCCCGCGCGGCGGCGCTGCTGCAGCTGCGGCTCTTGCGCTCGCTGCACATCGAGGAGCCCATGGTGATGGGCATGCAGGTGCAGTGCATGTCCCTGCGGGGGAACACCTTCCTGATGGCCCTGGCCTTCAGCGCGTCGCTGCACGCCAGCACGCTGCCGGACCGGATGCAGCAGGCGTTCGCCCGGCTGGCCACCCAGCCCGCCACGGCCGCGGAGGAGAAGCTGGTGGACCTGCGGATGAAGCAGGAGCGCGCGCGGCTGGCGGAGGACGACCCGCGCCGGGGCAACGAGCTGGCCCAGGCGGTGGCCCAGCCCCACACGGGGACCGTCAATCC
>NZ_JABBJJ010000063.1 GCF_012933655.1 Pyxidicoccus fallax
GACCCACAGGCTCACATGCCCCGGCATCGTCGGATGTGTATGAGGTGCATCGCCGCCTCCCGGTGCGCTCCGTTGTACAGCTCCACCCTCCCCGCAGCCGCCGCGTAGCTGTTCATCGCGTAGTGGCACGCCGTCTTCCCCCACCCCGGCGCGTGCCTCCACACGCACCCGTACTCCTCTCCCCGGTGCCACTCCTTCCCCTCCTCCCACCTCACGTGCCTCCTCTCTCCTCCGCTCATGGCGCGCCCTCCGACGGCTCCACGGGCGGCAGCGCCTCCGGCGGCACGTACCGGGACGGCACATCCGGGCGGAGGCCCCGCGCGTGCGCCAGGTGGAACAGCGCCACGGCCTCCAGGCACACCCGTGCCTCGGTGTTCGCCGCGTCTGGAGGCAACGCATCACGCAAGCGCTGCTGCTCCAGCTCGCCGTGCCAGTCCTCCACCCGCGCCTCCAGCGCGGACTCGAACGCGCGCACGTCCCCCGCCACCAGCGCCTCCAGCACCTCGAAGCGCGCGGAGGACACCCCGACCCGAGACGCCTCCTCGAGCACCGGCGCCAGCGCCTCGCCCTTCACCTCGCACGCCAGCGCATGGAAGAAGAGGAAGTCCGCCCGAGGCTCCATCCGCCGCGTCCACCGCGGTGTCACCCGGAGCGCCACGGCTCGCGCCAGCGCCCCATGGCCCGCCGCCAGCGCGTCCATCAGGGGCAGCGCGCGGCTGGCGCAGAGCGCGTACGGGTCCAGGTCCTGCCGCCGCTCGCGCGCCACGAGCAGGCCGAGGTACGCCTCCGCGCCTCGCGCCAGGCTTCGCCGGAAGCCCTCCACGTCCAGGTCCGCCAGCAGCAGCCCGCAGGCGAGCCGCCGGTGGCTCTCACACAGCGTGAGCACCCGCCCCGCGTCCAGCGCGCCTTCCGCCACGCTCCGCCCGTCCCGCCCCAGCGCGTGCAGCAGGTTGGCCAGCGTCAGCTCCAGGTCCAGCATCGTCATGCGGCCCCCAGGTGCTTCTGCTTCCTCCATCCAGGCTACGGTTACGGTCCGGTCACCCTCGCCGCCGCGAGATGCCCCGCGTCACCCTGCGAGAACACGAGCGTCGAAGGTCCCCGCGCATCGCCGCGGACGAACGCACGCGCCGCCGCGCACAGCGCCACGGCCCCGCTGGCCGCCCCCGTGTCCCCCAGGCTGGACGCGGGCAGGTGCATCGCCGCGGACACCCCGGGCCGCGCCTCGCGCACCGGGACACAGGCGTAGCCCCACGCCGCCGCGCGGTGCTCCTGCCCGTTCAGGTCCCCATATACGTCCCCGACCTCCACGTCGGCCGGCCACACCGCCAGCAGCAGCTCCGCCAGCCGGCGTCCCAGGGCCGGAGGCCCGTCGCCCTCGGGAGTCCCGACCTCCACCGCCTCGACGTAGCCCTGGACCGACGCCTGCCTTCGCTGGGCCCCGCGCTCCGTCTCCAGCACCACGGCCGCCGCGGCCTCGCCAGGCATGAGCCCCACCGGCCGGTCCGGCGTCTTCAGCCAGCGTCGCGCGCTCAGCCACGCCAGCGACTCGGGCGTCACCAGGCTGTCCACGCCCAGCACCACCACCCGCTCCGCCTCACCGGACTCCAGCAGCCGCGCCGCCTCCTTCACTCCTGCCAGCGCCGCCGCATGGCCCCGCCAGAGTGGCGCGTGCCACCGCACCGGAAGACCGGACAGCACCCGCGCCATGAGGCCATCACGGAGCCGCTCCGCCAGCCACGTGTCGAAGACGCCCTCGTCCTCCACGCGCACCGGTGACAGGCAGGGCAGGAGGACGGTGCCACCCCATGCCTCGGGCGCGGAGCTCTTCATCCCCGACGCGCCCGCCGCCTCCTCGAGCGCCCAGCCCCCCAGCCGCACCAGCCGCGACGGCAGCGGCAGGCCCGCGAGGAGGCGCAGGGGATGCCCCGTCACCCGGTACGCCTCGGGTGTGTCCTCGTCCACGCCCTGCCACTCCACGGGAGCGGGGCGGCTGACTCCCGCCCGCAGGGCCGCGCATGCCGGCGCCGCCCCGTATCCGATGGCCGACATCAGCCCCAGCCCGGTCATCGCCAGGCGCATCCGCGACCTCCATGCCGCGGGAAAAGCCTATGGGCGGGGCGGGGACGTCCACCACTCAGTGCACCGTCGAGCCGCCCCCACCGTCCGGTCCACCACGTTTCGGCCACGGCGCCATCCCAGGCCTCCACAGCCCCATCGACTGGGACTCCTTCATCAGCCGCTCGGTCAGCTCACCCGCCATCTCGAGCACCGGCCCGCAGACCGCGTCGCCCCACAGCTCCTCCAGGAGGCCCTCGCGCATGCGGAGCCCCGCGGGAGTGAGCACGGTGAGGCGGCAGCGCGTCCCGGAGGGCGGCGGCGGCCTGGGATGGCGCAAAGGGCCGGTCGCCTCCACCAGCGGCCCGCAGACGCGCAGCAACCGCCGCATCTCGTCCACCATGAAGGGGGCGGGGTCCGTGAAGCCCGTGAAGTCGCCCCTCCCATCCAGCCACCGCGCGGTGCCGTCCCAGTAGGCGCACACCACCTCCGGCCGGCCCTGGCGCGAGTGCTCGATGACGAGCCCCAGGATGCGCGCGGCGACCTCCGGCCCCGGCGCCTCCCCGAGCTGCCGCAGGTAGTTCCAGAACTGGAAGCAGGAGCGCGCGTCGTGTCCCTCGTCTTCCAGGAGGCGGTACAGCTCCTCGATGGCGAGCGCCCGGTGCTCCCGCGCCACCCACGCGGCCACCCGCGCGAGGCGCCGACAGTCGGAACTCACCTGCCCGCCCATCGCCTCCTGCTGGAGGACGAAGCGGGCCACGGACTCCAGCGACTCATCCGCGAACAGCTGCTCACGCAGCGAAGCGTGCGGGTCCCACACCACCGCCGACCCCAGCGCTCCGTTCTCGCGGCCGGTCCGCCGCCTCAGCAGCCGCCGCAACCCATTCATCCAGCGCATCATGCCCCGCGAATCCAATGAAACCTCCGGACACCGTAGACCGGCCCCCACGCCGAACGCGACCCCAGTGGTTGCCTCGGAAACGCCCCACCCCGCAGAGCCTCCTGCTCCGGGGCCCTGCCTGACACGGACGGAGACCCGTGCCAGGGGAGCGGACGTGGACCGGGCCCCTCCGCCGACACGCCGCGGCAATCCCGGAGTCGAGCCCTCGCCCCTCCCGTCGACGCAATGCATTACAGGCGCGCCATCCCCCAATAGGCATGGCGCCATGCGTGAATGACGCAATGCATTGTCACCCCCTGCCCCGTGACTCATGGGGTCTGAATGACACATGACGCACGGCACAATGCGATAACACGGCGCACTGTATTGACTCAGAAATCAATCCCCGGCACTAGCACCCCCGGTGTTCGGGATTCGCCGCGCCGTGGGGAAGATTGAGACACGTCTTGGATTAACTTCACGCGCGGCTCCCGGGCCTTCTGTCTCCCCTGCTCGAAGGAGCTCTCATGAAGCAGCTGCGTACCGTGGTCCCGGCACTCCTGGCCCTGGGTCTCCTGGGCCTGTCGCTCCCCGCCTCCGCCGCGGCGGAGCGCACGACGTACCCCGTGGTGTTCGCGCACGGCCTGGGCGGCTTCGACGACATCCTCGGCTACGACTACTGGGGCGACGACTTCGGCACCTTCGTCGGTGACCCGTGCAACGAGTTCCTCGAGACGAGCTGCAACGGGGACCTCCACAGCGCGCAGCGCTCCTTCATCGCCCAGGTGCAGCCCCTGCAGAGCTCGGACCTGCGTGGCCTGGAGCTGGCCAACGACATCGAGGGCTACATGGCCACCGCGGGCGTGTCCCATGTGAGCATCGTGGGCCACTCGCAGGGCGGCCTCGATGCCCGCAAGGCGGCGCGCGTGCTGCGCGAGCGCAAGGGCTACTCGGTGGTGAAGGTGCTCCTGAGCATCGCCTCGCCCCACCGTGGTTCGCCCGTGGCCAAATACATCCTCGACCTGGGCCCCGGCATCACCAGCGTCATCGACGCGCTGTTCCGCATCTACGGCAGCGTCGTCTACGGGCCGGGCAATGACGGCTACGCGGCCACCAAGGCGCTCGTCTACAACGACTACGACCCCAACGACGGCAAGACGACGGGCGCCAGGGTGTTCAACACGACCTTCCCCGTCAGCGCGGACTACGCGGCCCACTACGTGTCACTGATGACGGCCCAGTCCGGCCTCAGCGTGAACCCCGCGCTGTTCCTGCTGCGCAGCTTCCTCTACGACATCGACGGCGACGGCTACTGCGTGGACGACTGCGACAACGACGGCGCCGCGGGCAGGGGCGACGGCATCAGGGCCGAGGACGATGACGACGGCCTCGTCGGCATCAACTCGCAGCAGATGGGCTACCGGCTGCGCTACACCGAGCAGCTGTTCAGCCTGGACGCCCTCTCGGTCGACGCGGCGCTGGGCTACGTCTCCAACCTCAACGCGCCCAACGCCGCGCAGATGACGTCGCTGTCGTCCGTCATCAACCAGGACCACCTGGACGTCATCGGGCTGGGGCCGGACACCTTCGACGAGATGGAGTTCTACGCGTCCATCTTCAACTACATCGCGAAGAACGACTAGCAACGCCAGACATCAGGGGATGGGGGCTGAATGCGTACGCGGATGAAGATGATGCTGGGAGGCGCGGCGACCCTGCTCGGGCTTGGTGCCGGTCTGTGGCTCTACGCTCCGGGGCAGTCGGTCGTGAGCGCGGCGTCCTCCTCCCGTCAGCCCCCCTCGGGCGCCTCGACGCGCGCGGCGCCCCTCCCCTCCTCCGGGCCGCTGGCCGCTGCCAGCGCGCCCGCCCCTTCCACGCCCCTGGCCTCCGGGCCGGACGCCGGGGACGCGGAATGGGAGGCGCTCGCCACCGCGCTGCGCGAGCGCTACGGCGCGCGGCTGGACGAGCCCTCCGTGCAGATGCGGATGGTGGAAGAGCTGATGCGCTACTTCCAGAAGCGCAACCCGGACCGCTGGCGCGAGGAGCTGCTCGACTTCCTGAAGAAGTCCTTCCCGGAGCGCTACGAGGAACTGGCCGCGCTGCTGCGCAACCGCGAGGACTACGAGAAGTGGGTGAAGGACAATGACGCGTACCTGCGCGGCCTGGGCGACAAGGAGCGCCGCGCCGCCCTGTGGGACGCGCGCAACCGGCTCTTCGGCAAGGACATCGCCGAGCGCCTCTGGGCCTCCGAGCTGAAGACGCAGGCCCTCGCGGACACGCTGCGGGCGCTCGACACGACGGAGGGCGCCAACCTCCAGCAGAAGCTGTCCGCGTACAAGCAGAAGCTCCAGGAGGTGCACGGCCCCGCGGCCGACGCGTACGTCGCGCGCCACCAGCAGGAGCTGATGAACCGCTTCCTGGACCTGTCCTCCATCCAGCGCGAGCTGGGCGCGATGACGCCCGAGGAGCGCTCCGTCAGCCTGCGCGCCGTCCGCAAGGAGATGGGCCTGGACGACGAGGCGCTCGCGCGCTGGGACACGCTGGACCGGACCCGTGACACCCGCTGGGACGCGGGCGCCCGGTACATGGCGGAGCGCGCGGCCCTGGCGAAGGAACACTCCGGCGCGGAGCTGGAGACGAAGCTCCAAGAGGTGCGCGCGCGCTACTTCGGCACCGAGGCCGACATCATCGCGCAGGAGGAGTCGAGCGGCTTCTTCCGCTTCGAGCGCCCGCGCGTGTGGGGCCGTAACTGAGCGGAGCCGGGTCGCGGCCACCCCATCCCGGGGCCACGAACAATCCTGGCTTCCGCGCTGGTAGGAGACATAGCCTCCGCGGCACGGTTGTACCGGGGGGCGCCGGGTTCTTCATCCGAGCGTGTCTGTCATTGCGCGCCCTCCCTTTCACCCGGGAGATCCATGCCCCCCGCCCCCTCACGCGTCGCCGTCCTGCCGCTCCTCGTCGCGCTCGCCCTGGCCTGCGCGCCCGACGCGAGCCCGCCTCCAGCACCCGCCTCCGAGGCACGCCAGCCCCAGGCGCTGTCCTCCTCGGAGCCCTTCCTGGTGCAGGACCTCCAGCCGGGGAACCACAGCTCGAATCCGTTCGAGCTGACGCGGGTGGGCAACACCGTCTACTTCAGCGCCAACGATGGCCTCCATGGCCGCGAGCTGTGGATGAGCAACGGCACCGCGACGGGCACCGTCCTGGTCCGGGACATCACCCCTGGCGAGGCGTCCTCGGATGTCGTGCCGTGGGGCACCGTGGGCGACGTCTTCTTCTTCATCGCCAGCCGCCAGCAGAACCCTCGCCAGTACCAGCTCTGGAGGACGAACGGCACTCCGGCCGGGACGTTCCCCCTCCAAGCGGACACGCTCACGGGACTGCGCGGCTGGTATGGCCCCGCCGAGCCCGTGGCCGAGTTGGACGGTGCCCTCCTGTTCCTGGGCAGCGGGAAGGACACCGGGGGCTACCAGCTCTGGAGGAGCGATGGCACGGAGGCGGGCACCTTCGCCCTCTCCGGCAATCTGCCCTACACGGAGCCCTACTTCCTCTCGGCGGTGAACGGGCAGGTGCTCTTCCTCGTCAAGAATGGATTCGGCGCCCACCAGATCTGGAGGAGCGACGGGACGGCGCAGGGCACCCGCCACATCGGTGACACCTCCGTGGACATGACGAACGCCATGACCTACCCGCACTACGAGCACGTGCCCCAGGCCATTGGAAGGCTGCTGTACTTCGTGGTGCCGGACTACCAAGGCGCCCAGCTCTGGCGGACCGATGGGACGGCGGAGGGAACCCAGCTGCTCGCCCGCCAGGGGTCGTACAGCTCCATGCGCGCGCTGACGGGGGTCGGCGAAACGCTCTACTTCCTCCTGGGCTCCGAGCTCTGGCGGTCCGACGGCACCCCTGGAGGCACCGTCGCCGTTCAAGGGGTTCCCCCCATTGGCATTTCCTGGTTGCTCGAGTGGCGCGGAGCGCTGCTCGTGGGCGGGCACAATGCGCTCTACCGGCTCGACGGTACCGGTACGTGGACCCGGCTCCTGAAGCTGGATTCCGGCTCGGGCCACGCCGTCCGGGCGGACTCGCACGTCTACTTCACGGCGTCATCCACCGACGAAGGCGGCAACACGCTCGCGGGGCTCTGGAAGACCGACGGCACGACAGAGGGCACCGTCCATGTCTCCCCCATTGCCCGGGGCATCCTGAGCAGCGAGGACCCCACCCTTCCCTTCCGTTGGAACCTGGATGAGTGGCGACCGGCCACCGCTGGCGACTTCTTCTTCTTCTGCGGGACGGAGAACCCCGTGGACCAGGAGTTGTGGCGCAGCGACGGAACGCGGGCGGGAACCGTGAAGCTCCGCGACATCAATGCCATCGGCTTCGACGCCTCGCCCCGGACCCTGACGGCCGTGGGAGACACCCTCTTCTTCTTCACCTCTTTCGTGAGGGAGCCCTACTCGTGGCTGTCGCTCTGGAAGACCTCAGGGACGGGAGCCACCCTGGTGCACGCTCTCGGTGAGAAGCCCCCCCTTCCGCCCCCAAACCTGCTCGCGCCCTTCAACGACAGGCTGCTGATTTCCTCCCATGCGGGGCTGTGGCTGAGCGATGGCACGGCGGAGGGAAGGGTGATTCTTCGCGGTCAAGGCACCTCCGCGCTCCTCGTCCGCGATGGCACCCTCTCCTTCACCCATGGCGAGTCCCTGCTCTACCGGAGTGATGGCACCCCGAGCGGAACGGTGTTGCTCAAGGAAACAAGCCAGCCCAATGACCTGGACTGGCTGGACCAGCAGCTCGTGGACGTGAACGGGACGCTCTTCTTCGTGGGCAGGGACGTCACGGGGTCAGAGCTGTGGAAGAGCGACGGCACCGGAGCGGGCACCGTGAAGGTGAGGGACATCAATCCCGGGGAGCAGGGCTCCAGCATCCATGGAATGATGTCTTTCAATGGCCGGCTCTTCTTCACTGCCGTGGACGTCTCGCAGACGCGACGGCTCTGGACGAGCGACGGCACCCTGTTCGGGACGAATACCCTGGGCGTGGAGGCCAACACGCTGACTGCCGCGGGCGGGAAGCTCTTCTTCGTGTCCGGACCGAGCCTGGCGACGAGCGATGGCACGACGCCTGGAACCCGGATGGTGAAGCGCCTGTCCACGGGAGAGACGGCCCGCATCCAGGAGCCGACCGAGCTGGGCGGCAGCCTGCTCTTCGTCACGAATGACGGCACCTCGGGCGAGGAGCTGTGGAGGAGCGACGGCACGGAGGCGGGCACCGTGCGCGTGAAGGACATCCACCCGGGCCCGGGCGGCTCCAGCCCCCAGTCGCTGACGAACGTGGACGGGGTGCTCTACTTCCTGGCCGCCGCGGACGGGACGGAGTTCGAGGTGTGGCGGAGCGACGGCACGGAGGCGGGCACCTTCGCGGTCTCCACGCGACTGGACGCGCGGAGCCGGCGCCAGTTGGAGCCGGGCGAGGCCGCGCCGCGCATGGCGCGGGTGAAGCGGACGCTCTACTTCACCGCGCGAGACGCGGCTCACGGTGAGGAGCTCTGGGGCCTGCGCCTGCCACCCCTGACGTGTCCCCAGCCCCAGGTGGTGGAGGCAACGAGCACCGCGGGGGCCGAGGCCCGCTACCCGGCGCCTGTCATGACGCCCGACGTCACCGGGACGCCGAGCATCACCTACGAGCCTCCCGAGAGCCGTCCGCTCCCGCTCGGGACGACGCAGGTGCGGGTCAACGCGAACGTTCCTTCCGAGGGGGACTACTCCTGCGGCTTCAGCGTCACGGTCCGGGACACCACGCCGCCCAGCGTCACCTGCCCCGGGCCCCAGGTCGTGGAATCCGCCGCCGCGAACGCCGCCGTGTCCTTCCCCGCCGCCACCGCCACGGACAGCGTCACCGCCGCGCCCGCGCTCCACTACAGCCACGCCTCGGGGAGCAGCTTCCCGCGTGGCGGCACGGAGGTGACGGTCTCCGCCACGGATGAAGCCGGCAACACCGCGACGTGCGCCTTCACCGTCACGGTCCGGGAGGCACCCACGACGCCCCCGCCCGATGGCGAGGAGCCGAAGACGGACACGAGTGGCTGCGGCTGCGGCGCGACGTCCCCGAGCGCGGTGGCGCTGGGGCTCCTCGTCCTGCTGGCGCCGTTCACCCGGGCTCGGCGGCGCGAGTCGCGCCGAGCCTCACGGTAGGCAGGCGGGCCGGAAGACGGCGTGCTCCAGGCGCGGTGGCCCGGGGCACGTCACCGCGAGCGGGAGACACGGGCGGCCGGGCGCCAGTGCACGAAGCCCGGCCGCATCGCGCGCTGCTCACGCCGCCTTGTTCAGCCACTCCTCGTAGGCGCGGAAGTCGTAGTCGCGTCCGAGGAAGGCGTGCACCAGCTTCGCGGCGTCGGCGGAGCCACCCGGCTCCAGCACCTCGCGGCGGTAGGCCTGCGCGGGCGCGGGGTCCAGCAGCCCCTTGCGCTGGAACACCGTGAAGAGGTCCTTCGCGATGACCAGCGACCACATATACGTGTAGTAGTTCGACGAGTACCCGTCGAGGTGGCCGAAGGACAGGTGGAAGTACGTGCCCTCCACGTACGGGAAGGGCGTGTACTTCCCCTGCAGCTCGCGCACGAGCGCGGTGGCGTCCACGCTGCCCGGCTCGCGCCGGTACAGCTCCAGGCTGAGCGCGGCGTAGAACATCTGCTGGCGCACCCACAGGCCCTTTCCGAACTCGTCCGCGCGGCGCATCTTCGCCACCACGTCCGCGGGAATGGGCTCGCCCGTCTGGTGGTGCCGCGCGAACGTCTGAAGGCTCGCCGTGTCGCGCGCCCACTCCTCCAGCATCTGCGAGGGCGCCTCCACGAAGTCCCACTCCGTGCGCACGCCGGACACGCCCGACCAGCGCGTGTGGCCGCCGAAGATGTGGTGCAGGAGGTGGCCGAACTCGTGGAAGAAGGTCTCCACGTCGCTGTGCTGGAGCAGCGCGGGCTCGGCGCCGGGGCGCGGGAAGTTGCAGATGAGCACGCCCTCCGGCAGCCGGCGTCCCGCCTTGCCGCTCGTGAGGGTGAACTGGGCCGCGTGCTTGTACTTGTCGTCACGCGGGTGCATGTCCAGGTAGAAGCGGCCCTTCAGCGCGGAGCCCTCGAAGACGTCATAGGCCTCCACGTCCGGGTGCCACACCGGCGCGTCCGGGACGCGGCGGTAGGTGACGCCGAACATGCGCGCCGTCAAATCCAGCACGCCCTGCTTCACGCGCGTGTACTCGTAGTAGGGCCGCACCACCTGCGAGTCGAAGGCGTACTGCTCCGCCTTCACGCGGTCCTCCAGGAACGCCTGGTCCCACGGGTTCACGCGCGTGGCGCCGGGCACGTCGCGGCGCTTGCGCTCCAGCAGCACCGCGTAATCGCGCTTCATGCGCGCCTCGGAGGCGGCGGCAATCCTGGCGATGAAGTCCGCGGCGGCCTGCTCGTCGCGAATCATCTTGTCCTCGGTGGCGTAGGCCGCCCAGTTCCGGTAGCCCAGCAGCGTGGCCAATTCGTGGCGGCGGGCCACCATGCGCTGGAGGACGTCCTGGTTGGCGGGGTGCCCGCGCAGGCGGAACAGGCGCCACATCGTCTCGCGGGCCTCCGCGTCGCGCGAGTACGTCATGAAGGGGACGATGTCCGGGTAGTCCGTGGTGATGCGCACCTTGCCGTCCGCGCCGGGCGGGTGGGCGCGCACGTAGTCGTCCGGCAGCCCCTCCAGCGCGGAGGGAGGCAGGGCCTCGCTGCGCGTGTCCTGTCGGATGTTGCGGCTGAACTCCTGGCCGATGCGGACCAGCTCCTCCTGCAGCTCCTTCACGCGGGCGCGGGTGGCCTCGTCGCGGTCCACGCCGGCGCGGCGGAACTCGCGCAGCACCTTCTCCATCCACTTGCGCGTGGGCGCGTCCTCCCTGGACAGGTCCAGCGAGGCGAGCACGTCATAGACGGCCCGGTCCATGCGGATGTCGTTGCTGAGCGTCTCCAGCGCCTGCTCGGCGGCCTCGCCGGCCTCGCGCATGGCGCCGTCCGGGTGGGCGTGGCGGGCCACGGAGGCCCGAGAGCTGGCGTCGTCGAGCGCGCCCATCGCCTCGTCGTACAGCTCCAGCACCTGGCGCGTGCCGTACGGCGCGCGCAGGGCCTTGAGGCGGGCGATTCCATCGCGGGCGGCGGCCATGGCCTCGTCGCTGGAGCGGCGGAACTCGGCCGGCGAGCAGGTAACGAGGCGGGCGGCGTCGGGAACGAGGGTCTCTGCTGACACTGTCTGCTCCTGAACCTGGAATGAGGGGTGCCAAAGGTAATGCGCACGGCGCGCCGCGGCAGCAGGCTTGTGAGGCGGAAATGCGAGAGGCCGCCCCGGCGTGGGTGCCGGATGCGGCCTCCTGGACGTCTCAACGGTTCAGTGGGCTACGGCTGCTCCGTCCCACTCGCCCGGTTCTGCGGCTGGCGGGCGGTCCGCGGCACGAAATCCACTGAGTTGTTGTCCGTGTCGGAGCCATTGCCACGCCCCGCGTCCGTGCCCCCCGGGGCCATGGAGGCCTGGGTCGAGGAGGGCAGCGCCTTGCGCTCGATGCTGCCACCATTCGCGGGCGGCGCCGGCGCCGCAGAGCCTTCCGGGACGACGCGGCCCGAGCCGTACGCCAGGGTGTCGACGACCCCGGTGGTGTTGCTCGGGCTGTCTGTCATCGCCGCCATCCCCAGCCGCAGGTTGCCGGCCGAGTTGGACAGGTTGACGGCGACGGTGGTCGTCCACGTGAGGTCCGCCGCCACGGCCGGGGAGCTGTTCGTGTAGGCCGGGCTCGCGATGAGGTAGTAGCCGTGGGCGGGAATGGAGGTGTTGTTCGGGATGGTGACGACCACGGTGTAGTTGACCGTGCTGCTGGTGGTGCTCGCGGTCCGGTACTGGAGCTTCCAGCCTCCGATGTTGACGGGAGCGTCCGTCGGGTTGTGAAGCTCGACGAAGTCCTGGTCAGTGGAGGGGGAACCGGAGCCCGAGGCCGCGCCGGACACCTCGCTGATGACGACGTGGTCGGCCACCGGAGGCGGCGGCGGCGCATTCACCGTCACCGTGCCGAACTGCGCCGGGTTGTTCGGCCCGACGACGCCGTCCCGGTCGCAGTACACCCAATCCAGGTTCCCCGTCCCGCCAGTGAAGCGGTAGCGGAAGCCGTAGTAATAGGCCCCCGGCGCGGTGATGCGCAGGGTGCCCAGCATCTCATCATCGTTGCTGCCTCCCGGCACGCTGTAGCTCGCGTTGAGCGTGGCGGGCTCCCAGCGCCAGGTCTCCGGAGCGCTGGCATTCGAGCCAAAGCCCACCTCGGCGACGACGAACGGGAAGTGGTCATTGCCATACGGATTGCGGGTGGTGACGTCGCCATCGAAGAAGCGGCTGGAGACGGTCTGCGGCGTGTTGACGAGGATGGGGGCGGGGAAGTCCACCGGAGGCTGGATGTTGCAGAAGTCCACCGGCGGGTGGACCTCCATGAGGCACGTCTCGTTGGGCAGGCCCGGCGTGCCCCGGTCACCGCCCGGGAGGAACTCGCTGGCGTCGCACCAGTACCAGGAGAGCTCCCGCGCTTCCGAGGCCCCCAGCATCATCGGCACGAGGTTCATCGCGCGGCCCGGCGAGCGGGGGAAGGCGGTCGTGTAGACCAGCTCGTCCACCACGGTGGTGCCGGCCTGCACGGTGAGCCGCCCCGTGTTGTCCATGGCGAACGACCCTCCGGCGTAGCTGTAGTCGGCCGGCACGCCGCCGTTGGTGGCCACGTCCGCGTTCTCCGCCATGACGAACGTCCCGCCGCCCGGAACCAGGACGGGCAGGCCGCTGGAGTTCACCATGAAGCCCTCCTGGCGCCCCGCGCCGTTGTCGTAGCTGATGAGCAGGTTCGCGACGTTGAGCAGCCGGCCGGTGGTGCTGGTCAGCTCGATGTACTCGGTCGTCCCGAAGCTGGGGCTGTGCATCACCTCGCTGATGGCCAGCTCGTTCATCATCGGCGCCGAGGCCGTGGTGCACGCGCCCTGGAAGCAGACCGCTTCCACCCCGGGGCAGACCTCCTCGGTGGAGGTGTACTCGCACCGCGGCTCGCCGGCCCGCACCACGCACGCCCCCGTGTACGTGATGAGGCTCAGCCGGGTGGACGAGCACTCCGCCGGCCGGGGCGCGCAGACGACCCCGCCACACGGGCCGGGGACCTCGATGGAGGCCGTCACCAGCGTGCTGGCATTGCCGACGCTGTCGATGACGCGGAGGCCGAAGTACCAGGTCGCCTGCGCGGGCGGGAACTCGATGGTGGCCGACTCGTCCGCTCCCGGCGCCTGGGGCTGGCCGGTGGGCGCCTCCGTGGCACTCCCGAAGTTGTCCGCGGTGAGGGGCTCGGTGCTGAAGCGCAGCTCGTAGCGGGCCGCCCTGCCCTCGTCGTGGTCATCGCCCGTGGCGCGCCAGCTCAGGCGAACGGTGCGGTTGTCCACGAGGCTCGCGGCGAACGCGG
Organism: Pyxidicoccus fallax; assembly: GCF_012933655.1. Classification (GTDB taxonomy): domain Bacteria; phylum Myxococcota; class Myxococcia; order Myxococcales; family Myxococcaceae; genus Myxococcus; species Myxococcus fallax. Next base: position 13,424 of record NZ_JABBJJ010000063.1, read on the forward strand.
GCGCCGGGGCCGGTGGCTGGTGGTCCTCGATGGTGAGCCGGGTGTCCACCGAGGTAATGCCGGGGTCGTCCGTGGCCGCGAGGAGGACGAAGTCGCCCTCCTGGTCCACGGTGAGGTTGGAGAAGGTGGCCACGCCGTCCACCGGGGCCACCCTGCGCGTGCCGCCCAGGGTGGTACCGGCCGGGCCGCCAGACAGGGACAGCGTCACCTCCGGCATGGAGACCCGGGCGGTGTTGCCGAACGCGTCGCGCAGCTCCACCCGCGTCTGGGCGAGCGGCTGGCGCACCTCGCCGCTCGCCGGCGCGGTGGCGAAGACGAGCCGCGTGGGCGGCGCCGAATCGACGGTGACGTCCTCCGAGCCGGACACGCCAGCCGCGGCGTCCGTGAAGGTGACCCGCTGCGCGCCCGCCGTCTGGAGGTACACGCGGAACGTGAACTCGCCCTGGTCCGCCTCCGTGTACACGTGGGACTCCAGCTCGCCCGGATTCGGGTCCGTGGTGGTGGTGACCACCGAGCCGGTGTAGTCCGTCTTCACGTTGCCGAAGCGGTCCCTCGCGGTGACGACGAAGAGGTTGCCCTGGCCCGCGACGACGGGCCCCGGCACGCGCGCCACGCCCAGCGCCGAGAGCAGGCCCGGCCCCACCGTGACGGGCGCCTCGATGCGCGGAAGCGTGCCCGCGGTCTCCCGCGCCTCGACGGCGCGGTCCCCCACGGCGGCCAACGTCACGCTGAAGGTGTACTGCCCAGCGTCCTCCTCGGTGAAGGCATGGCTCTCCGGCGCGATGACGGCCTGCGCGTCCCCTGGGACGTGGAGGCCCACCGTGCCCCGGTAGCCGGTGGCCACGTTGTTGAATGGGTCGAGGACGGCCACCGTCGCATTCACGGCCTGACCGGCGCTCGGGGTGGTGTTGGAGAGCACCAGTGTCATCCGCGTCGCATCCGCGGCCGCCACACGGGTGCTCGCCGTCACGCGCCGCCCCGTGCCCCGCTCCTCCACGGTGATGGACCGCGAGCCCGCCGTCCGCAGCTCCACCGGGAACTCATGCTGGCCGGCGTTCGCCTCGGAGAAGGTGAAGTCCGCAGGCAGCTGCGCCAGCGGGTCCGTCGACGTGAAGCGCACCGTGCCGGAGTACCCCGTGACGAGGTTGCCGTGGCGGTCCCTCGCGCTGACGGTGAGTCGTTGGGAGACGCCCGCCGTCACGTCCTCGGGCAGCCCGGTCAACTCCAGGTGGTCCGCCGTGTCGCTGGCCACCTCCACCTGGAGGTCATCGGTGAGCAAGGCATTGGCCACGTCCACCACCTCCACCCGCCGGGGCCCCGCGGTGCGCAGCACCACGTCCTCGAAGGAGCGCTGCCCCTCGTCCGTCTCCAGGAAGGTGAAGTCGTCCGGCAGGTCCGCCTGGAGGTCGTCCGACGAGAAGCGCACCGTGCCCCGGTAGCCGGTGGCCACGTTGCCGAAGCGGTCATACGCCGTGACGGTCAAACTGCCCGCCACTCCCGCGGTGACGGGGCCCACCAGGCCGGTGAGCGCGAGCCGGCTCGCCGCGTCCGCCTGGATGGTGATGAAGTCGCTCGTCACCGACAGCCCGCCAATGCTGGCGACGAACTGGTACCGGCCCGCCACGTTGACGCGCAGCGTGTCGAAGCGGGCCACGCCGTTGACGGCGGCCACCTGCACCGGCTCGAACTCGGGGTGGTCCACGAGGCCCAGCGTCACCGGCGCGGTGGCCGTGGGGACGACGTCGCCATTCTCGTCCCTCAGCTCGACGTGGACCGCCGGCAGCAGCGCGCCCGCTGTCCCACTGACGGGCGGCACGGAGAAGGCCAGCTGCGTCACCCCCGCGTCCTGCGTCTGCACCATCACGCTGGCGGAGCGGGCGGAGTTGCCGTGGTCGTCCGTCACCCGCAGCGCCACATGGTAGGTGCGGCGCGGGCGCAGTCCGGTGAGCGTCGCGGACTCGGCGACACCGGGCTCGGCGGGACGGCCGAGCGCCGGCCCCTCGGAGGCCGCGTCGAACTCGGCGTCGCTGGTGATGGGGCTGTCCGAGATGCGCAGCACCTGGGACTGGGCCCGGCCCTCGCCGCCATCATCGCCCACGGCGGTCCACGTCACGGTGGCGCTGTCGGAGGTGGACGCACCCGCCCGGAGCGACGGTACCGCCGGAGCCACGTCATCCACGATGTCGATGGCCGCGCTGGTGGCGTCGGCAAGCCCCTGCGCCGAGGCGACGAGCTGGAACGGGCCCTCCACGCTCAGCCGCAGGTTCGTGAAGGTGGCCACGCCGTCCACCGGGGCCGCGCTGGTGACACCCTCCAGCCCCTGGCCCCGCACCAGCCGCATCGTCACCAGGGGCGTGCCCACGGCCGTGCGGTTCCCGAAGGCGTCCCGCAGCTCCACCGTCACCGGAGCCAGCGTCGCGCGCACGGAGACCCGCGCCGGAGGCGCCTGGAGGAAGGCCAGCCCCGCGGCCTCACCGGCCAGCACGCCCACCTCCTGGCCGGCCGTCAGCGCCGCGCTGGCGCCATCCCGGACGGTGACCTGATGGGTGCCCGCGCGCTTCAGGGTGATGCCCGAGAAGGTGAAGCGGCCCGCGTCCGCCGCGGTGAAGACGTGGGAGGCCGGCAGGTCGGCGGTGGCATCCGTGGACGTCACGGCCAGCGTGCCGGTGTAGTTCGTGGCCACGTTGCCGAACGCGTCGCGCACCGTCACCTGGGCGCTCCCGGCGGCGCCCGCGGTGAGGACGGTGGGCAGGCCCGACAGCTCCAGCGAGGCGGCCAGGGCCGGAGCGACGGTGAACACCGGGCTGGTGGCGCCCTCCAGGCCGGGGGCCTCCACCTTGAGCTGGTAGCCGGTGCCCGCCTTCTTCAGCACCACCTCCGGGAAGCGGACCACGCCGTCCACCGCGCGCGCCTTCAACGTGCCCTCCAACACGGCGTCACCCGGCCCCGTGGCCAGCGACAGCGTCACCTCGTCGGTGGCGCTCGTCACGGTGCGGCCTCGCGTGTCCCGCAGGCTCACCTCCAGGCCGCCGATGGGCGCGCCGGCCGTGGCCGTCAGCGCGGTGGCGGCGAAGAACAGCCGCGTGGCGACGGGCGCGGTGAAGGCGATGTCCGGGCGCGAGGCCAGCACCACCGCGCCGCCCTCGGCGTCCACGGAGGCCGTCACCCGCTTCGTCCCCTCGCGCGTGGACACCACGGAGGCCGTGGCCCGGCCCTGCGCGTCCGTCACGCCCGCCGGCTGCGTCACGGTGTTGCCCTCGCCGGACACCTCCACGCGCACCGTGCGGCCCTGCATCGCCGAGCCGTCCGCCTGCTTCACGGTGACGAGGATGTCCACCCGCTCCTCGCCATCGGCCAGCACCCCCGACGCGCGGCTCACCTCCACCGTGGAGCGCGACGCATCCGGCAGCGGCTTCAGCGGCGACGGAGGCTGCGGCGTGGACTCACCGCCACAGGCCAGGGATAGACCCAGGCACAGCACACTCAGCCCGAGCAGTCGGGCGAGCGACAGGGGACGACGGGACATGGATGTCTCCGGGAGCAGGTCCACCCCGCGCGAAGAACACCACTCGCGGGGTTGCACTGCTTTCTACCAGACATCCCCATCCAGGACGTAGCCCACGGCCGGAAAGTTGCGGTGCCAATGAAACATGACCGAGCCGTGAGCGTCCCGTCAGCTCCTCGTCACGGAGCTACATGAGGGCGGCCATGATGGCGCCGCCGCCGAGCAGGGACTGGCCGCCGTCGCAGACCATGATGGAGCCGGTGATGTACGAGGCGGCGGGCGAGGCGAGGAAGAGCGCCAGTTGGGCGATGTCGTCCTTCTTGCCGAAGCGCTGCAGCGGCAGGGCGTCGATGATCTTCTGCTTGCCCTCCTCGCTGGGCGCGAGCCGGCGCATGCCCTCGGTGTCGTCGATGGGGCCGGGGGTAATCGTATTCACGCGCACGCCGGAGCCGCCCCACTCGAGGGCCAGCACGCGGGTGAGCATGTCCACGCCGGCCTTGGCGGCGCACACGTGGGCCTGCATGGCCATGGGCAGGTAGGCCTGGGGGGCGGAGATGTTGATGACACAGGCGCCCGGCTTGCGCAGGTACTCGAAGGCGGCGCGGCTGATGTTGAAGGTGCCCAGCACGTCGATGTCCATGACGGCCTTGAAGCCGTTGGAGGACATGCCCACGGCGGGGGCGGGGAAGTTGCCGGCGGCGCCGCACACGAGGATGTCGAACTCGCCGTACGCGTCGCGCACCTTCTGGAGGGCCTGGGAGACGGCGGCGTAGTCCCGCACGTCGGCGGCCACGCCCATGGCGGTGCCGTGGGCCTGGAGGCTCTTCACGGCGGCCTCGAGCTTCTCCACGTTGCGGCCGTTGATGGCCACCTTCGCGCCCGCCTTCACGAAGGCCTCGGCGATGCCGAGGTTGATGCCACTGCTGCCGCCGGAAATGAACGCCACCTTGCCCGCGAGCAGCCCGTCCCGGAACACGCCATCTGCCATTGACTCGTCTCCTGTGGAAGCGACCAGGCGGCGACTTGACCAGAACACGCCGCGGTGCGCCATGGCCTTCACGTGGTGGACGGCGAGGGCGGGGGCGCTGTGTTAGAGGACGCGACATGACCCGCCGCCCCGAAATCCTCGCCCCCGCGGGGGACCTCGACTCGATGAAGGCCGCGCTGGCCAGTGGCGCCGACGCCGTCTACTTCGGGCTGGACGAGGGCTTCAACGCGCGCGCCCGCGCGGAGAACTTCTCGCTCGCCACCCTGCCCCAGACGCTGGCGCTCGTGCACCGCGCCGGGGCCCGGGCGTACCTGACGCTGAACACGCTGGTGTTCGAGCCGGAAATGCCCGTGGTGGAGGACATCCTGCGCCGGGTGGCCGCGGCGGGGGTGGACGCGCTCATCGTCCAGGACCCGGCGGTGGCGCTGATTGCGCGCGCGGTGTGCCCCCAGATGGAGGTGCACGCCTCCACGCAGATGACGATTTCGAGCGCGGAGGGTGCGCGCTTCGCGCGGGGCCTGGGCGCCACGCGGGTGGTGGTGCCGCGCGAGCTGAGCGTGGCGGAGATTCGCCGGCTGGCGTCGGAGACGGACATCGAGCTGGAGGTCTTCATCCACGGCGCGCTGTGCATGTCGTGGAGCGGCCAGTGCCTCACGAGCGAGGCCTGGGGCGGGCGCTCCGCCAACCGCGGGCAGTGCGCGCAGTCCTGCCGGCTGCCTTATGACCTGGTGGTGGACGGGCAGACGCGCGAGCTGGGGGACGTGCAGTACCTGCTCAGCCCCAAGGACCTGGCCGGGGTGATGGCCGTTCCGCAGCTCGTCAACATCGGCGTGCACTCGCTGAAGATCGAGGGGCGGCAGAAGGGGCCGCAGTACGTGGCCACGGCGGTGCAGGGCTACCGGCGGTGGGTGGACGGCGTGGCGGCGGGGAAGCCGGACGCGGGGGCGCTGAAGCGCGACCTCGCGGACATGACGCTGTCGTATAGCCGCGGGTTCTCGCACGGGTTCTTCGCGGGCTCGGACCACCAGACGCTGGTGGAGGGCCGCTTCCCCAAGCACCGCGGCATGTACCTGGGGCGCGTGGAGTCGGTGCACGGGCGCGACGTGCGCGTGGTGGATGACCCGGAGGGCCGTCCGTGGACGGGGGGCCTGGGGCAGGAGGACGCGGAGAAGCGTCCGGACGCGCCGCAGGGCAAGGTGTCCTCTCCGCTGGAGGGGGACGCGCCGGTGTCGGCCGAGGTGTCGCCGCGTCCGGGCATGGGCGTGGTGTTCGACGCGGGGCACCCGGAGGACAAGCACGAGCCGGGCGGGCCGCTGTTCCGCGTGGAGCGAAAGGGACGTGGCTGGGTGCTGGGCTTCGGCAACCCGGGGCCGGACCTGGCGCGGGTGGCGCCGGGGCAGCGCGTCTGGGTGACGAGCGATCCGGCGCTGGCGAAGCGCACGGAGGAATTGCTGGCGCAGGGCGAGCCCGAGGGCCGCGTGCCGCTGGAGCTGACGGTGTCGGGCGCGGCCGGGGCGCCGCTGGTGGTAACGGGGCGGGCGCGCGGTGGGCTCGAGTTCACCGTGTCCAGCGAGGTGATGCTGGCGGAGGCGCGCGGTGGAGGCATGGACGCGGCGCTGCTGCGGGACAAGCTGGCGGCGCTGGGCGGGACGCCTTTCCACCTGGCCGGGCTGGACGCGGCGGGGCTGGCGCCGGGGCTGCACCTGCCGGTGTCGGAGCTGAAGGCGCTGCGGCGCAGGCTGGTCGCGGAGCTGTCGGAGCAGGTGGCCCGTGGGCCGGTGCGGACGGTGAAGGAAGGCTCCGTGCTGGACGAATTGCGGACGTCGCTGCGGGAGCGCGTGAAGCCGGCGCCGGTGCCGGAGGCCGCGCGGCTGCTGCCCCTGTGCCGGACGGACGAGCAGCTGGAGGCGGTCATCGCCGCGGGGCTGCCCGAGGTGGAGCTGGACTGGATGGAGCTGGTGGGCCTGCAGCGCGCGGTGGAGCGGGCGCGCGCGGCGGGGCTGAAGGTGACGATTGCGACGGTGCGCGTGCAGAAGCCGGGCGAGGAGGGCTACGACGCGCGCATCGCGAAGCTGAAGCCGGACGCGGTGCTGGTGCGGCACTGGGGCGCGATGATGCACTTCCTGGAGAAGCCGCCCGCGCCTGGGGAGGCCCGCCCCGCGCTGCATGGGGACTTCTCGCTGAACGTCACCAACTCGATGACGGCGCTGCACCTGTTGGGGCTGGGGCTGGACACGCTGACGTTCGCGCACGATTTGGACGCGGTGCAGCTGGGCGCCATGCTGGAGCACCTGCCGGCGGAGCGCTTCACGGTGGCGGTGCACCACCACATCTCGACGTTCCACACGGAGCACTGCGTGTATTCGCACACGCTGTCGCACGGGCGGGATTACCGCAGCTGCGGACGGCCGTGTGAGAAGCACCGCGTGTCGCTGCGGGACCACAAGGGGCTGGAGCACCCGGTGGTGGTGGACGTGGGGTGCCGCAACACGGTGTTCAACGCGCAGGCGCAGAGCGCGGCGTCGCTGGTGCCGCGGCTGCTGGAGCGCGGGGTGCGGCGCTACCGGGTGGAGTTCGTCCGCGAGTCGCGCGAGGAGGCCACGCGGGTGCTGGCGGCGTACCAGGACCTGCTGGCGGGCCGCATCTCCCCCGCGGAGACGGTGCGCCGCGCGGCCGTGCACGAGCAGTTCGGCGTGACGAAGGGCACCATGAAGGTGCTCAACCCCACCTTCACCGTGCAGCGCTGACGCACGGCCGGTCCGAGGCTCCGGGCACGCCCGATACAGGCTCTCCTGTATCGGGTTTGCTTGTATGTACGGGCAAGCCCCCGTTCAGTACAAGCCATTGAAGACGGGACAGCTCCGCGGACCGTGCCTTGGAGGGTCGGGAGTGTCCCTGTCTGATTTCACGCTGACTGTCCGTCCCGGAGCAAGGCAACCAGATATCACCCTGTCTGGCAGGCGTGGGCCCACGCCTGCGGGCATCGAATCCTGACGTCGGCTCGGCCGTGTCATGGATGGCGGATGCCCTCGCGAGCCACTCGCGACGGCGGCGTGCACATCGCGCATCTCCAGACGGCGTCCGCAGACACAACGCGACCCCGAGACTCCTCCTTCTGGAAATCAGCCGATGAGCGCATTCCCCGGTATGTCGTTGCCCTCGCTCGTGGACCTCCTCCAATACCGCGCCAGCTCGGAAGGCGCGCGGCGGCTCTTCACGTTCCTGGGGGACGAGGAAGGCGAGGAGGAGACGCTGAGCTTCGCGGAACTGGACGCGCGAGCGCGGCGCATCGCCGTGGCGCTGCGGGAGCGGGTGCCCGCCGGAGAGCGGGTGCTGCTGCTCTATCCGCCGGGGCTGGAGTACGTGGCGGGCTTCTTCGGGTGCCTCTACGCCGGGGTGGTCGCCGTGCCCGCCTACCCGCCGGACCCGGTGCGGCTGGACCGCACGCTGCCGCGGCTCCGCGCCATCATCCAGGACGCGCAGGCCTCGATGGTGCTCACGACGTCCGGCATCCTGTCGATGACGGAGTTCGTCTTCGAGCAGGCCCCGGACTTCCGCGCGCTCCATTGGCTCGCGACGGACGAGCTGCCCGAGGAGCTGGGCTCCCGCTGGTCCCGCCCGGAAGGACTCTCCGGGCAGAGCCTGGCCTTCCTCCAGTACACCTCCGGCTCCACCGGCACGCCCAAGGGCGTCATGCTCACGCATGACAACCTGCTGCACAACCTGCGGCTCATCTCCCAGGCCTTCCAGGTGCGCCCGCGCGAGAGCGTGGGGGTCATCTGGCTGCCGCCGTACCACGACATGGGCCTCATCGGCGGCATCCTGGAGCCGCTCTTCGCGAACATCGAGACGGCGCTGCTGTCGCCCTTGTCCTTCCTCCGCCGCCCGATGCGCTGGCTGGAGGCCATCTCCCGCTTCCGGGGCACCATCAGCGGCGGCCCCAACTTCGCCTTCGACCTGTGCGTCCGCAGGAGCACCCCCGAGGAGCGCCAGCGCCTGGACCTGAGCCACTGGCAGGTGGCCTTCTGCGGCGCCGAGCCCATCCGGGCGGAGACGCTGGAGCGCTTCACGGAGGCCTTCGCGCCAGGCGGCTTCCGCGGCGAATCGTTCTATCCGTGCTACGGCCTGGCGGAGGGCACCCTCATCGTCACCGGCGGCGAGGCGGCGCGCGCGCCCGTGCTTCACACCCTGGATGCCGGGGCGCTGGTCCACCATCAGGTGGTGCCGGCCACGCCGGGCGCTCCGGGGGCACGCACCCATGTGGCGTGCGGCCGGGTGCTGCCGGACCAGGAGCTGCTCGTCGTCGACCCCGAGACGCTCGCGCCCTGCGCGCCGGGACGGGTGGGTGAGCTGTGGGTCAGCGGGCCGAGCGTGGCGCGCGGCTACTGGCGCAAGCCGGAGGAGACGGCACGCACCTTCCACGCGCGCCCCACCCAGGGAGGCACCGCCCCGGCGTACCTTCGCACCGGAGACCTGGGCGCGATGATGGAGGACGGCGAGGTGCTCGTCACGGGGCGTCTCAAGGACCTCATCATCCTGCGCGGGCGCAACCTCTACCCGCAGGACCTCGAGCTGACGGTGGAGCGGAGCCATCCCGCGCTGCGGCCGGGCTGCGGCGCGGCCTTCTCCGTCGAGGTGGACGGGGAGGAGCGACTGGTCGTCGTCCAGGAGCTCGACACCCGCAAGCAGGTGGAGCCGGCCGAGGTGGTGGCCACCGTCCGCCAGCGCGTGTCCGAGGAGCATGAGGCGCCCCTCGACGCGCTGGTGCTCGTCGAGTCCGGCAGCATCGCGAAGACATCGAGCGGCAAGATTCAGCGGCATGCCTGCCGGGCGGCGTTCCTCGCGGAGGAGCTGCGCGTCGTGCACGCGTGGCGGCGCACGGACGCCCCCACCCGGGGAGAGGCCCCCACGCCCCCCGCGCCGCGCCAGGAGCCCGCGCGGACCGACCCGCGCTCGTTGAGCACGGCCCAGGGCATCGAGGCCTGGCTGGTGGACCTGCTCGCCGAGCGACTGAAGCTGGGGCGCGAGCACATCAACCCGCACGTCCCTGTCACGAGCCATGGCCTCGACTCGCTGTCGGCCGTGGAGCTGGCCCACGGCATCGAGCAGGGCCTGGGCGTGCCCTTCCAGATGGAAGTGCTCCTCCAGGGCCCCACCCTGTCGCAGCTCGCGTGGCAGCTCTTCACCTTGAAGTCGATGGTGAAGCCGGCCATCCCCGCGCTGGCTCCGCCCTCGTCCCCCCGACGCACGCCGGAGCGACGGGAGCTGCCGCTGACGTCCGCCCAGCAGCGGCTGTGGTTCTTCGAGCAACACGCACCGGGCAGCGCCCTCTACAACATCCCCGGCGCGCTGCGGCTGGAGGGGCCGCTCGACGTGCGGGCACTGGAGCGCGCCTTCGAGGAGCTGGTCCGGCGACACGAGTCCCTGCGCACCACCTTCGAGGTCCGGGACGGCCAGCCGGTGCAGGTCGTCTCGCCCGTGGCGCGCTTCTCGCTGGAGGTGGTGTCGCTCGACGTGCCGCCCGGCGCCTCCAGGGAGGCCGAGGCGCGGCGGAGGCTGGAGGAAGCGGCGCGACGGCCCTTCGACCTGGCCCACGGCCCGCTGCTGCGAGCCACCCTGCTCCGGCTGGGCGAGCGGGAGCACCTGCTGCTGGCGACGCTGCACCACATCATCTCGGATGGCTGGTCCATGGGCGTCCTCCTCCGGGAGCTGGCGGCGCTCCATGGCGCCTTCTCCGCCGGGCGGCCCTCGCCCTTGAAGGAGCTGCCCCTCCAGTACGGTGAGCATGCGCTCTGGGAGCGGGACTGGCTCCAGGGCGGAGCGCTCGACGCGCAGCTCGAGTGGTGGCGCCAGCGACTCGCGGGCGCGCCGCCGGCGCTGGAGCTGCCCACGGACCACCCGCGCCCGGCCGTGCAGACGTTCCTCGGCGCCACCCGGCCGGTGCGGCTGTCACGGGAGCTGTCGGCGGCGGTGAAGGCGCTCTGCCAGCGCGAGGGCGTCACGCCCTTCATGCTGCTGCTGGCGGCCTTCCAGACGCTGCTGCACCGCCACTCGGGCCAGACGGACATCAGCGTGGGCACGGCCATCGCCGGCCGCGCCCGCGCCGAGCTCCGTGAGCTCATCGGCTTGTTCTTCAACCTCGTCGTGCTGAGGGCGGAGCTCTCGGGAGAGCGGACCTTCCGCGAGCTGCTGGGCCAGGTGCGCGAGGTGGCGCTGGGGGCGTACGCCCACCAGGAGGCGCCCTTCGAGAAGCTGGTGGAGGCGCTGCGTCCCAAGCGCAGCCCGCGCCACTCGCCGCTGTTCCAGGTGCTGTTCGTCCTCCAGGGCGACGCGGGCACTCCGGCGCTGCCCGGGCTCCAGTCGAGCCGTGTGGAGGTCCACACGGGCACGGCGGCGTACGAGCTGAGCCTGCTGCTCGACGACACCGCGGAGGGCTTCACCGGCGTGCTGGAGTACAACCGCACCCTGTTCGAGGCGGCCACCGTGGACCGGTGGGTGGGCCACTTCCGCACGCTGCTGGAGGGCATCGTCACCGCGCCGGACCGACGCCTGTCGGAGCTGCCGCTGCTGACGGACGACGAGCGGCGGCTGGTGCTGCGGGACTGGAATCAGACGCGCCTCGACCACCGCGACGACGTCGGCGTGCCGGTGCTGTTCCAGGAGCAGGCGCGGCGCACGCCGGACGCGGTGGCCGTCTGCTTCCAGGAGGCCTCCCTCACGTACCGTGAGCTGGACCTGCGCAGCGACCAGGTGGCGGCGCGGCTCACCGCGCTCGGGGTGGGCCCGGAGGTCCGGGTCGGCCTCTGCGTGGACCGCTCGCTGGACATGGTGGTGGGCCTGCTGGGCGTGCTGAAGGCGGGCGGGGCCTACGTGCCGCTCGACCCGACGTACCCGCGCGAGCGACTGGCCTTCATGCTGAAGGACTCGGGCGCGGCGGTGCTGGTGACGCAGCAACACCATCTGGGAGAGCTCCCCCACGAGGGCGCGGTGGTGTGCCTGGACGCGCTGGAGGTGTCCGCTGGCGAGGCGGCGGCCATGCACGGCGGGGCGCGGCCGGACAACGCCGCGTACGTCATCTACACCTCGGGCTCCACCGGCCGGCCCAAGGGCGTGGTGGTGCGGCACCGGAACGTCCTCAACTTCTTCGCGGGCATGGACGCGAGGCTGGACACGTCCGAGGCGGGCGTCTGGCTGGCGGTGACGAGCATCTCCTTCGACATCTCCGTGCTGGAGCTGTTCTGGACGCTGAGCCGGGGCTTCCGGGTCGTGGTGGCCGACGCGGGCGCGGTGGATGGCCTCGCCTCGGAAATCCGGCGGCACCGCGTCACGCACCTGCAGTGCACGCCCTCGCTGGCGCGGGCTCTGGTGCGCGAGCCCTCGTCGCGGGAGGCACTCTCCACGCTGAGGCAGCTGCTGGTCGGCGGTGAGGCGCTCCCACCCGCGTTGGCGACGGAGCTGGCGCGCACCGTGCCGTCGGTGCTGAACATGTACGGCCCGACGGAGACCACCGTCTGGTCCTCCACGCACCGGGTGGAAGCGGACGGGCCCGTCACCATCGGCAGGCCCATTGCGAACACCACGTTCTACATCCTGGATGCGCAGCTGCAGCCCGTGCCGGTGGGGGTGGCCGGGGAGCTGTACATCGGCGGCGCGGGCGTGGTGCGTGGCTACCTCGGCCGGCCGGAGCTGACCGCCGAGCGCTTCCTCCCGGACTGGCTCGGTGGCGAGCCAGAAGCGCGGCTGTACCGGACCGGGGACCTGGCCTGCTGGCGCGCGGACGGCACGGTGGAGTACCTGGGCCGGGTCGACCACCAGGTGAAGGTGCGGGGCTTCCGCATCGAGCTGGGTGAAATCGAGGCGGTGCTGGGCCAGCACCCGGCCGTGTCGCAGGCGGTGGTGGCCGCCCGGGACGATGCGGGCGGGGACAAGCGGCTGGTGGCGTACGTCGTCCCCCGGCCGCGACAGACGCTGGACGTGGGCCTCCTGCGGCTCCACGCGCAGCAGCGACTGCCCGGGTACATGGTGCCGTCCGTCTTCGTCCGGCTGGAGGCGCTGCCGCTGACGCCCAACGGAAAGGTGGACCGCAAGGCGCTTCCCGAGCCCGACAACGCGTGGCTGGAAGAGGCCACGCCCTTCGTCATGCCGCGCACCCCCACCGAGGAGCGCATCGCCGCTGCGTGGGTCGAGCTGCTCGGCGTGAGCCGCGTGGGCATCCACGACGACTTCTTCGAGCTGGGGGGCCACTCCCTGCTCGCCACCCAGGTGCTCTCCCGGATTCGCGGCGCGTTCCAGGTGGAGCTGCCCCTGAGCGCGCTCTTCGAGGACTTCACGGTGGCGGGGCTGGCGGCCCGCATCGACGCCGCGCTCCACCAGCGGGCGCGGCTGCCGGAGGCACCACCCCTCCGCCCCGAGCCGCGTCCGGAGAAGCTCCCCCTGTCCTTCGCCCAGGAGCGGCTGTGGCTCTTCGAGCAGCTCCACCCGGGCTCTCCGGCCTACAACATGCCCTGCGCGGTCCGGCTGCGCGGCCCGCTCGACATCCGCGCCCTCGAGCGCAGCCTGGAGGAGTTGGAGCGGCGCCACGAGGCCCTGAGGACGGTGTTCCCCCAGTCCGACGGGCAGCCGTTCCAGCACGTCCTGCCGCCCCGGTCCCGCCCTCTGCCCCTGGTGGAGCTCGGCGCGCCCTCCGAGCCGGAGCTCGAGGAGCGCATCCACCGTCTGGCCCGGGAAGAGGCGTCGCGGCCCTTCGACCTGGTGCGTGGACCGCTCATGCGCGCGCTGCTGCTGCGGCGGGACGCCAGCGACCACGTCCTCTGCGTCACCCTGCACCACATCGTCGCGGACGGCTGGTCCATTGGCGTCTTCGTGCGCGAGCTGGCGGCGCTGTACGAGGCCTTCTCCCGCGGCGGGTCCTCGCCCCTGCGCGAGCTGCCCATCCAGTACGCGGACTACAGCCAGTGGCAGCAGCGCTGGCTGGAGGGGGGCGTCCTCGAGCAGCAGCTCGCCTACTGGACGCGGCAGCTCGATGACCTTCCCCGGCTCCAGCTCCGCTCGGACCTCCCGCGCTCCGCGAGCGGTGCGCGCCGGGCCGAGACGCGGCGCTTCGGCCTGCCCCCGGAGCTGCTCCGCGAGCTGGAGGCCCTGAGCCGGCGCGAGGGCGTCACGCTGTTCATGTGCCTGCTCGCGCTCTTCGACGTCCTGCTGCACCGCTACACCGGCCAGAGCGACCTGGCCGTGGGCACGGACATCGCGAACCGCACGCGGGTGGAGACAGAGGCGCTCATCGGCCTCATCACCAACCAACTGGTGATGCGGACCGATGTCTCGGGCGGCCCCACGTTCCGCGAGCTGCTCGGGCGCGTGCGCCGGGTGGCGATGGAGGCCTACGAGCACCAGGACGTCCCCTTCGAGAAGCTGGTGCGCGCGCTCAAGGCCGAGCGCGACGCCGGCGGCCAGCCCCTCTTCCAGGTGAAGTTCGTGCTGGAGAACGCGCCCCTGCCCGCGCAGCAGCTCGCGGGGCTCCGGCTCACGCCCATGGAGAGCGAGGGCATGGGCACCGCCCGGTGGGACCTCCTCGTCATCCTCTTCCCCGGTGAGGACGGGCTGTCCGCCACGCTCGAGTACAGCACGGACCTCCTCGATTCGGCCGGGGCCTCGCGCCTGTGGGCGCACTACCTGAATCTGGCGCGCGCGGTGGTGAAGGCGCCGGACCAGCGCATCGCCGCGCTGCCGCTCGTGACGGAGGAGGAGCGGAGGCGGTTCCTGGACTGGAACACGACGCCCACCTCCCCCGACCGGGAGACCGGCGTCCACCGCCTCTTCGAGGACTGGGCGGAGCGGACCCCCGACGCGGTGGCGGTGTCGTTCGAGGGCAGCCAGCTCACCTACGCGCAGCTGAACCAGCGGGCCAACCAGCTCGGGCACCACCTGCGCCAGCTGGGCCTGTCCCCCGGGGGACGCGTTGGCATCTGCCTGGAGCGGTCGCTGGAGATGGTGGTGGGCCTGCTGGCCATCCTCAAGGCCGGCGGCTCCTATGTCCCGCTCGACCCGGCCTACCCGGCCGAGCGGCTGGCGTACCTCATCGAGGACGCCCGGCTGCCGCTGATTGTCAGCCAATCCGACCTGGCCGACGCCATGCCCACGCAGTGGGCGCAGGTGGTGTGCCTGGACCTGGATGAGCGCGCCGTGGCGCGCCAGCCCGTGGAGAACCTGGGCGTTGGCGCGGGCGGAGACACGGAGGCCTACGTCCTCTACACCTCGGGTTCCACCGGCAGGCCCAAGGGCGTCTCGGCCACGCATCGCGGCGTCGTCCGACTCGTGCGCGAGGCGAACTACGTCCGCCTGGGGCCCGACGAGACGCTCCTCCAGCTCGCGCCGCTGGCCTTCGACGCGTCCACCCTCGAAATCTGGGGCGCGCTCCTCAACGGTGGCCGGCTCGTCGTCTTCCCGCCCCACGCCCCCTCCCTGGAGGAGCTCGGCCAGCTCATCGAGCGGGAGCGCGTGAGCACGCTGTGGCTCACGGCCGGCCTGTTCCATCAGGTGGCCGACGCGGACCTGCCGGGCCTGGACTCGGTGCGGCAGCTGCTCGCGGGAGGCGACGTCCTGTCCCCGCCGCAGGTGCTCAAGCTGATGGAGCGCTACCCCCGCTGCACGGTCATCAACGGCTACGGCCCGACGGAGAACACCACCTTCACCTGCTGCTACCCGGTGAGGGAGCCCGCCGCGCTGCGGACCACCGTGCCCATCGGGCACCCCATCTCGGACACGCGGGTGTACCTGCTGAACGAGGCCCTGGAGCCGGTGCCGCTGGGTGCCCCCGGCGAGCTATTCACCGGGGGGGCCGGCGTGGCGCTCGGGTACCTCAACCAGCCGGGCCTCACCGCCGAGCGCTTCCTCCCGGACCCGTTCAGCCCAATCCCCGGTGCGCGCATGTACCGGACGGGAGACCTGTGCCGGTACCGGAGCGATGGCGGCCTCGAGTTCCTCGGCCGCATGGACCAGCAGGTGAAGATTCGCGGCTTCCGCATCGAGCCGGGAGAGGTCGAGAGCGCCCTGAGGCAGCACCGGTCCGTCGGCGAGGTGGCGGTCGTCGTGCGGGAGCTCGCCGGCGAGAAGGCCCTGGTCGCCTACGTGGTCCTCTCCGAGGGCGCGTCGCTGGCCATGGACGAGGTGCGCCTGTTCCTGCGGGAGAAGCTCCCTGTCTTCATGGTGCCCTCCGCCCTGGTCCTCCTGGAGACGCTGCCGCTGACACCCAACGGCAAGGTGGACCGGCGCGCGCTGCCCGAGGTGAGCGCGGAGCGGCCCCAGCTGTCCGTGGCCTTCGAGCAGCCGCGCACGGAGACGGAGGAGGTCCTGGCCGCGGTGTGGGCGGACGTCCTGGGCCTGGACTCGGTGGGCAGTGACGACAACTTCTTCGCGCTCGGCGGGGACTCGCTCCGCAGCATCCAGATTGTCGCCCGGTGCCGGGCCCGGGGGCTGGAGCTGTCCGTCGGCGAGCTGCTGGAGCACCAGACGATTCGCGAGCTGGCCCAGCGGCTCGGGCGGGGCGGCAGCGAGGTCCCCGAGCCGGGCAGCGAAATGCCCTTCGCGCTCCTCACCCCGGCGGACAGGGAGCGCCTGCCGGAAGACGTCGAGAACGCCTACCCGGTGTCCATGCTCCAGGCGGGCATGCTCTTCCGCAGCGCGTACAGCCCGGAAGCGGCGCTGTATCACGACGCGTTCAGCTTCCACCTCGGGCTCGACCTGGACGAGGACGCCTTCCGCGAGGCGGTGCGCCGGCTCGTCGCGCGCCACCCGGTGCTGCGGACCTCGTTCAACCTGGCCGACCATGACGAGCCGCTCCAGCGCGTGCACCGGACGGTGGAGGTCCCCCTGCATGTCGAGGACCTCCGGCACCTGGACGCCGACGCGCAGCGGACGTTCCTGCCGGCGTGGCTGGAGCAGGAGCGGTGCCGGCCCTTCGACTGGGCCCGGGCCCCGCTGCTGCGGCTCGCCCTGCACCGGCGCACCGACACCACGGTCCAGTTCTCGGCCGTCTTCCACCACGCCATCCTGGACGGGTGGAGCGTGGCGTCGATGTTCACCGAGCTGTTCGAGCGGTACCTCGCGCTCCGGACCGGGTCGGCCGCGGAGCCCCCCGAGCTGGCCACCTCGTTCCAGGCCTTCATCGCGCTCGAGCGCCAGACGCTGCGCTCGGAGCAGAGCACGCGCTACTTCGGGGAGCTGCTGGAAGAGCTGCCCCGCTCGCGGCCCTCGTGGCGGGAGTCCCGCGCTTCCGGAGGCGCGGCGGCGCCCGCGTCCCACGAGCAGTGGCTCGCGCTGCCCGAGCACGTCCACCAGGGCCTGAGACGGCTCGCCCGCACCACCGCGGTGCCGCTCAAGAGCGTCCTCCTGGCCGCGCACCTGCGAGTGATGGGCTGGGTGGAGGGGAGCACGGACGTCGTCACCGGCCTGGTGTCGAACGGGCGCCCCGAGGTTCGCGATGGCGAGCGGGTCCTCGGCCTGTTCCTGAACACGGTGCCCTTCCGCCTGCGGCTCTCCAGGGGGACCTGGAGCGAGCTGGTCCAGGCCACCTTCGCCCGTGAGCAGCAGCTGGTGCCGCACCGGCGCCATCCCCTGGCCCGGCTGCAACAGCAGCACGGCGGCGCGCCGCTGTTCTCCACGCTCTTCAACTACGTCCACTTCCACGTCTACGGAGGGCTGTCCCAGCTCGAGGGGTTGGAGCTGCTGGAGCCGCCCCAGGTCATCGAGCGGCTGGAGCTGCCGCTCTCCGCGACCTTCAGCGTCGACCCGC
The DNA here is from genome assembly GCF_012933655.1 of Pyxidicoccus fallax. Taxonomy (GTDB): domain Bacteria; phylum Myxococcota; class Myxococcia; order Myxococcales; family Myxococcaceae; genus Myxococcus; species Myxococcus fallax. Next base: position 30,707 of record NZ_JABBJJ010000063.1, read on the forward strand.
GCACCTCGCGGCTGCACCTGATTCTGCGCTCCACGGGCGTGGACCCGGCGCGGGTGGAGGAGCTGGGCCGGTACTACACCCGGACCCTGGAGCGCATGGCCCTGCGGCCCGAGGAGCGCTACGAGCAGGGCGGCCTGCTGAGCGAGGAGGAGCGTCACACGCTGCTCGTCGAGTGGAACGACACCCGCGCGGCCTCCCCCCACGACACCTGCGTCCACCGGCTGTTCGAGGCCCAAGCCGCGCGGACTCCGGACGCCATCGCGGTGGACTTCGAGGGAGCCCGGCTGACGTACCGCCAGCTCGACCACCGGGCCAATCAGCTGGCCCACCACCTGCGCGCGCTCGGCGTCGGGCTCGAGGCGCGGGTGGCCCTCTGTGTCGAGCGCTCCCTGGAGATGGTGGTGGGCCTGCTCGCCATCCTCAAGGTGGGCGGCGCCTACGTCCCGCTCGACCCGGGCTATCCGCCCGAGCGCCTGGCCTTCATGCTCCAGGACGCCGCGCCGCCGGTGCTCCTCACCCTGCGGCGGCTGCTCGCGCTCCTGCCTCCGGGGAGCGCCCGGGTGCTCTGCCTGGACTCGGACTGGGAGGCCATCTCCCGTGAGCCGGAGACCGCCCTCCACGTCCCCGTCTCCGCCGACCACCTCGCCTACGTCATCTACACGTCGGGCTCGACGGGCCGGCCCAAGGGTGTGCAGGTCACCCACGGTGCCCTGGCCAACCACATGGACTGGTTCACCTCCGAGTTCGGCCTGGGTGAGGCGGACCGCGTGGTGCAGAAGACGCCGCTCAGCTTCGATGCCTCCGTCTGGGAGTGCTGGGCCTCGCTGATGACGGGTGGGCGGCTGGTGGTGGCCGCGCCCCACGCGCACCGGGACTCCGCCGCGCTGGTGGAGACGGTGGTGCGGCACCAGGCGACGGTGCTCCAGCTCGTTCCGTCCCAGCTCCGGGTACTGCTGGAGGAGGACGCGCTCTCCCGCGCCACGAGCCTGCGCTGGCTCTTCTGCGGTGGAGAGGCGCTGCCGCCCGAGCTGGGTGAGCGTCTGCGCTCGCGGCTGCCCTCGGTGACGCTGGTCAACCTCTACGGCCCCACGGAGGTGACCATCGACGCCACCTTCGCGCGGTACGCGGCGGGGAACGACGCGCGGGCGACCGTCCCCATCGGGCGGCCCGTCGCCAACACGCAGGCGTATCTCCTGGATGGGTGGATGGAGCCCGTCCCCGTGGGCGTACCGGGCGAGCTCTACCTCGGAGGAGCGAGCGTGGCGCGCGGCTACCTGGGCAGACCGGAGCTGACCTCGGAGCGCTTCCTGCCCAATCCCTTCGCGCGGGAGCCCGGGAGCCGGCTGTACCGCACGGGAGACCTGGCCCGGTACCTGCCGGACGGCAGCCTCGAGTACCTGGGCCGGGTGGACCAGCAGGTGAAGGTGCGGGGCTTCCGCATCGAGCTGGGCGAGGTGGAGTCCGCGCTCCGCGCCCACCCCGAGGTGCGGGACGCGACGGTGGTGGCTCGCGACGACGGCACCGGTCCGCGGCTGGTGGGCTACTTCGTGGCCGCCGAGACACTGACGGAGGACGACCTGCGCGTCCGCGTCGAGCGGACGCTGCCCGAGCACATGGTGCCCTCCGCCTTCGTCCGGCTCCAGGCCCTGCCCCTGACGCCCAATGGCAAGGTGGACCGCCGGGCCCTGCCCGCGCCTGGCGCCTCCGAGCAGGCGCGGGAGAAGGCGTACGTGGCGCCTCGCACCTCCACCGAGCAGCGGCTCGCTGACCTCTGGGCCGGGCTGCTCCTGCTGGAGCGGGTGGGCCTGGACGACCACTTCTTCGAGGCTGGCGGCCACTCGCTGCTGGCCACCCAGGCCGCCTCGCGAATCCGCTCCACCTTCAAGGTGGAGCTGTCCGTGCGCGACGTCTTCGAGTTCCCCACCCTGGAGGCGCTGGCTGGGCGAATCGACGCCCTCCGCGAGGCCCGCGAGGGGCTCTCGGTCCCCGCCCTCCAGGCCCAGGCGCATCCGGGCCCGGTGCCCCTCTCCTTCGCGCAGCAGCGGCTGTGGTTCCTCCAGCAGCTCGCGCCGGGCGACACCTCCTACAACCTTCCCGCGGCCCTCCGGCTCACGGGCCCGCTCGACGTCGTGGCGCTGGAGCGCGGCTTCACCGAGCTGGTCCGCCGGCATGAGGCCCTGCGCACCACCTTCGTCACCGTGGAGGGCCAGCCGCTCCAGGTCATCGCCAGGCCGTCCACGGTCCCCCTCCCCTTGGTGGACCTGACCTCCATGACGGCGGAGGGCCGTGACGCCGAGGTCCGCCGCCGGGTCCTCGAGGACCAGGAGCGTCCCTTCGACCTGGGCGCCGGTCCGCTGCTGCGCGCCCAGCTGCTGAAGCTGAACGACGGCGAGCACCTGCTGCTCGTCTGCATGCACCACATCGTCTCCGACGGCTGGTCCATGGGCGTGCTGGTGCGGGAAGTCGCCGCGCTCTACGAGGCCTTCACCCAGGGCCGCCCCTCGCCGCTGCCGGAGCTTCCGGTGCAGTACGCCGACCATGCCCTCTGGCAGCGCCAGTGGCTCACCGGCCCCGTCCTCCAGGCCCAGCTGGACTACTGGCGCCAGCAGCTGCACGGCGTCCCCACGCTGGAGCTGCCCACCGACAAGCCCCGCCCCGCCGTCCGGGGTACCGCGGGCGCTTCGCTCGGCTTCGCCCTCTCGCGTGAGCTGCGCGAGGCGCTGGAGACGCTGGCGCACCAGGAAGGCGCCTCGCTCTTCATGGTGCTGCTGGCCGCGTGGCAGGTGCTGCTGGCCCGCTACTCCGGCCAGTCGGACCTCGGCATCGGCTCGCCCATCGCGGGCCGCACCCGCCAGGAGACCGAGCCCCTCATCGGCTTCTTCGTCAACACGCTCGTGCTTCGCGAGCGGGTGGATGGCGAGGAGGACTTCCGCGCGCTGCTGCGGCGGGTGCGCGGCACCGTCCTCCGGGCGTACGAGCACCAGGACGTGCCCTTCGAGAAGCTGGTGGAGACGCTGCAGCCCGGGCGCAGCCTGAGCCACACGCCCCTCTTCCAGTCACTGCTGGCCCTGCAGAACACGCCCATGGGCGAGCTGCGGCTGCCCGGGCTGACGCTCTCGCCGCTGGCGTATGAGGGGCGAACGGCGAAGTTCGACCTGAGCGTCTACTTCACCGAGACACCCCAGGGGCTGAGCGCGCTGCTGGAGTACAGCACCGAGCTGTTCGAGGCGGCGACGATGACCCGCCTGGTGGGACACCTCCAGCGGCTGCTGGAGGGCATCGTCTCCAGGCCCGGGGAGCGGCTCGCGACCCTGCCGCTGCTGGGTGACGAGGAGCGCCAGAAGCTGCTGGTGGAGTGGAACGCCACGGCCTCCGGCCACCCGCTGCACCGCTGCGTCCACGAGCTCTTCGAGGAGCAGGCCGCTCGCACTCCGGAAGCCACCGCCCTGGTGGCGGGCGACGAGCGCCTCTCCTACCGGGAGCTCTCCCGTCGCGCACGCGTGCTGGCCGGCTACCTCCAGTCGCAAGGCACGGGGCCGGAGTCCGTCGTCGGCCTGTACCTCGAGCGCTCGGCGGAGACCGTCATCTGCCTGCTGGCCATCCTGCACGCCGGTGGTACCTACCTGCCGCTCGACCTGGCCGCGCCGCGCGAGCGCCTCGCGTTCATGCTGGAGGACGCACACACGCGGCTGCTGCTCACCACCTCCTCGCTCCGCGCCCGGCTGCCGGAGACCTCGGCGCAAGTCGTCTGCCTGGACACGGAGGCCGCTGCGATTGCCGCCTGTGAGCCGGCCTCCCCCACCGCTCGCGTCCCCGCCGAGCAGCTGGCCTACATCAACTACACCTCCGGCTCGACGGGACACCCCAAGGGCGTCTGCATTCCCCATGGGGCCGTCGTCCGCCTGGCGCGTGCGACCCGTTACATCCACCTGACCGCGGACGACGTGCTGCTGCAGTTCGCGCCCGTCTCCTTCGACGCGGCCACCTTCGAAATCTGGGCGGCCCTGCTCAACGGCGCCACTGTCGCCGTGGCGGATGCCGGCGCGCTCTCCCTCGAGGAGCTCGGCCAGCAACTGCGGCGCCACCGGGTCACCACGCTGTGGCTGACCGCGCCCCTCTTCCACCAGATGGTCGACCACCACCTGGCCGCGCTGAAGGGGCTGCGTCACCTGCTGGCGGGTGGCGACGTGCTCTCCCCCGTGCACGTGCGGCGCGCGCTCCAGGCGCTCCCGGGCTGCCAGCTCATCAACGGCTACGGACCGACGGAGAACACCACCTTCACCTGCTGCGAGCCGGTGAGGGAGCTGCGCGACGGGGCCCCGGTGCCCCTGGGCAGGCCGCTGGACGACACCCAGGTCTACCTGCTGGACGAGCACCTGCGGCCGGTGCCGGTGGGAGTCTCGGGAGAGCTGTACACGTCCGGCGCCGGCCTGGCGCGGGGGTACCTGCACAACCCGGCGCTGACGGCCGAGCGCTTCATCCCGAATCCCTTCGGCCCCGCGGGCAGCCGGCTCTACCGGACAGGGGACCTCGCGCGCTACCTGCCGGATGGGCGCGTGGAGTTCCTGGGACGCATCGACCACCAGGTGAAGGTGCGGGGCTTCCGCATCGAGCTGGGTGAGGTGGAGACGGCGCTGCGTCGGCAGGAGGCGGTGAAGGACGCGGTGGTGGTGGCCCTCGGGAGCGGCGGCGACAAGCGCCTGGTGGGCCATGTCGTGCCGCGGCAGGGCCACGCGCTGGACGTGGACACACTCAAGCAGTCCCTCCGCCGGGCGCTGCCCGAGTACATGGTGCCCTCCACCTTCATGGTGCTGGAGGCCCTGCCCCTCAACATCAACGGCAAGGTGGACCGCAAGGCCCTGCCTCGGCCCGAGGCGCCTGACTCCACCCAGCCGTACGTGGCACCACGCACGGACGTGGAGGCGAAGCTGGCCGCGCTCATGGCCGAGGTGCTGCGGCTGCCGCGCGTGGGCGTGCAGGACGACTTCTTCGCGCTGGGCGGCCACTCACTCCTGGCCACGCAGGTCGTCTCGCGCGTGCGCTCGGAGCTGGGCGTGGAGCTGCCCCTGCGCGCCTTGTTCGAGGCGTCCACCGTGGAAGCCCTCGCGAAACGGCTGGCCCGGGAGGAACGAACCGATGCCGCGCCGCTCACGCGCCAGCCGCGAGAGGGCGTGCTGCCACTGTCCTTCGCCCAGCAGCGCCTGTGGTTCCTCGACCAGCTCAAGCCCGGCAGCGCCTCCTACAACATCCCCGCCGCCCTGCGTCTGTCCGGCCCTCTGCACGTCGAGGCCCTTCGCCGTGCCTTCGAGGAGCTCGTTCGCCGCCATGAGGCCCTGCGCACCACCTTCTCCACCTCTCACGGCGCTCCCCAGCAGCTCATCCACCCGCCTCCCGCCTGGAGCCTGCCCGTGGTGGACCTCTCCTCCCTGCCCGACGACCAGCGCGAGCCCCAGGCCCGCGCGCTGGCGGCCCAGGCGGCCCAGCGCCCCTTCCACCTGAGCTCCGGCCCGCTGCTGCGCACCGAGCTGCTGAAGCTGGGCGACAGCGAGCACCTGCTGCTCCTCTGCATGCACCACATCGTCTCCGACGGCTGGTCCACCGGCGTGCTGGTGCGCGAAGTGGCCGCGCTCTACGAGGCCTTCCTGCACGGCCAGCCCTCGCCGCTGCCGGAGCTGCCGGTGCAGTACGCCGACTACGCCCTCTGGCAGCGCCAGTGGCTCGCCGGCCCCGTCCTCCAGGCCCAGCTGGACTACTGGCGCCAGCAGCTGCACGGCGCTCCCACGCTGGCGCTTCCCACCGACAAGCCCCGCCCCGCCTTCCAGAGCCACCGCGGCGCCGCTTTCTCCTTCTCCCTCTCCGCCTCGCTGACCGACGCTCTCACCCAGCTGGCTCACGAGTCCGGTGCCACCCTCTTCATGGTGCTGATGGCCAGCTGGCAGGTGCTGCTGTCGCGCTACTCCGACCAGACGGACCTCTGCGTCGGCACCCCCATCGCCGGTCGCACCCGCCAGGAGACCGAGCCGCTCATCGGCTTCTTCGTCAACACGCTGGTGCTCCGCGCGCGCCTGGAGGGAGACCCCACCTTCACCCAGCTGCTGGCCCAGGTGAAGGACTCCGCCCTGGCCGCCTTCGCCCACCAGGACGTCCCCTTCGAGCAGCTGGTGGATGAGCTGGGCGTGGTACGGGACCTGAGCCGCTCTCCTCTCTTCCAGGTCGCCTTCGCCCTCCAGAACGCACCCGTGCCACCGCCTGCCCTGTCCGGTGTACGCGTGGAGCCGGTGCTCGCCGATTCGGGCACCTCCAAGTTCGACCTCAACCTCGTGATGATGGAGCAGGACGGAGCCCTGGAAGCCAGCTTCGAGTACTGCGTCGACCTCTTCGAGCCCGCCTCCATCCAGCGCCTGGCCAGCCACTTCGTCTCGCTGCTGGAGGGCATCGCCTCCAATCCCTTCCGCTCCCTGAGCCAACTGCCTCCGGAAGCGCCCCTCCAGCTACCGCCACTCCGGCCCCAGCCGCTCACCGCCTCCGAGGCTCCGCCCTCCGAGTTCCTCGCCCCACGCACTCCCGTGGAGCAGTCACTCGCCGCCATCTGGTCCGAGGTGCTCGAGGTGCCCGCCCCCGGCGTGCATGACAACTTCTTCCAGCTGGGCGGCTCCTCCCTCTCCTCCGTCCTCATGCTCGCTCGCGTCGAGGAGTCCTTCGGCACCGAGGTCCGCCTCGAGCGCTTCTTCCAGTCCCCCACCATCGCCTCGCTCGCCGCAGCCCTCCAGTCCGAGGCTCCGCGGCAGGGCCCCCGTGCGCCTCCTCTCACGCCTCAGCCGCGTGAAGGCGCGCTGCCACTGTCCTTCGCCCAGCAGCGCCTGTGGTTCCTCGACCAGCTCAAGCCCGGCAGCGCCTCCTACAACATCCCCGCGGTGCTCCGCATCGAAGGGGCGCTGGACCGGGAGGCGCTGGACAAGGCCCTGACCTGCCTCGTCCAGCGGCACGAGTCGCTTCGCACGCACTTCCCCTCCGACGAGGGGAGGCCCGTGCAGGTCATCTCCCAGGAGCCGCCGCGCCTCACCCGCATCGACCTGAGCGGGCTCTCCGCGAGCGCGCGTGAGGCCGAGGTGTCGCGACTGACGGCCGAGGACGCGGCGCGGCCCTTCGACCTGGCTCACGGTCCGCTGGTGCGCATGATGCTGCTGGAGCTGGGGCCTCGTGAGCACGTGCTCCAGTGCACCATGCACCACATCATCTCCGACGGCTGGTCCACGGGCGTGATGATCCGGGACATGGTCTCGCTGTACCAGGCCTTCGCGGCCGGGCAGCAACCGTCGCTTCCGCCCATGCCGGTGCAGTACGCCGACTACGCCCTCTGGCAGCGCCAGTGGATGCAGGGCGACCTGCTGGACACCCAGCTCGCCTACTGGCGCCAGAAGCTGGCCGGGGCTCCCGCCCTGCTGGAGCTGCCCACGGACAAGCCCCGCCCGGCGGTGCTCAGCTTCCAGGGCGCCCGGCTCCAGGAGCACTTCCCCCTCGAGGTGATGGAGCCCCTGTACGCGCTGGCCCACCAGGAGAAGGCCACCCCGTTCATGGTGCTGATGGCCGCCTTCCAGCTCCTGCTCTCCCGCTACAGCGGCCAGGACGACGTCTGCGTCGGGTCTCCCATCTCCGGTCGCACCCGTCCCGAGATGGAGCCCCTGGTGGGCTTCTTCGTCAACACGCTCGTGCTGAGGGCGCGCATCGACGAGCGCTCCAGCTTCCGCGAGCTGCTGCGGCATACCCGTGACAGCGCCCTGGAGGCCTACTCCCACCAGGACATTCCCTTCGAGCGGCTCGTGGAGGAGCTCAATCCCCTGCGCAGCCTCGGCCACACCCCGCTGTTCCAGGTCATGCTCGTCCTGCAGAACCAGCCGCGGGCCCGTCTGGAGCTGCCCGGCCTGGACTTCCACGTCCTCGATGCCGACAGCCTCGCCACCAAGTTCGACCTCACCCTGACGCTCGATGAGGAGCCCACGGGCCTGGCTGCCTCGATGAGCTACAACGCCGAGCTCTTCGACGCGGCCACCGTGCAACGGCTGCTCGGCCATCTGCGGGGGCTGCTCGTGGCGGCCGCCGCGCGGCCGGACGTCCCGCTCGGTCACCTGTCCCTGCTCACCGAGGCCGAGCGCCACCAGCTCCTGGTGGAGTGGAACAGCCCCCGGCGGGAGGCGCCGCCCCAGGCCACCCTCCCGCAGCTCTTCTCGGAGCAGGCCGGACGCACGCCCGACGCCCTGGCCGTCATCCGCGGCGAGGCCCACCTCTCCTTCCGGGAGCTGGAGGCACGCGCCAACCAGCTCGCCCACCGGCTGCGGGCGCTCGGCGTCGTCCCTGACGCCCCCGTCGTCCTCTGCCTGGAGCGCTCCGTCGAGGCCCTCGTCGCCATCCTCGGGACGCTCAAGGCGGGCGGCGCCTACGTGCCCGTGGACCCCTCCTACCCTCACGAGTGGAAGGCCTTCGTGTTCCGGGACACCGGGGCCCGGGTCATCCTGACGCAGCGGCACCTGCGCGACTCACTGCCCACGGGCGACGCCCACGTCCTCTGCCTCGGCGCGGATGGCGACGCGCTCTCGGCGGAGAGCACCCAGGCGCCTCCCCTGTCCGTGCGGCCGGACCACCTCGCCTACGTCATCTACACGTCGGGCTCCACCGGGCGTCCCAAGGGCGTGATGATTTCCCACCGCTCCGCGCTGCACCTGCGCGAGGCCCTCGCCGCCACCGTCCACGCCGGCAGCCAGGGCGCCGAGCGCGTCAGCGTCAACGCGCCGCTGTCCTTCGATGCCTCCGTCAAGCAGCTCATCCAGGTGCTGGATGGCCACACGCTGTGCATCGTGCCCGAGGAGGACCGTGGCGACATCGCGCGGATGCTGCTGCGCATCGAGCGGGATGGACTCAACGTGCTCGACTGCTCCCCGGCCCACCTGCGGCTGCTGGTGGCCGAGGGGCTCCTCCAGCGCACGGAGCACACGCTCCGGCGCGTGCTGGTGGGAGGCGAGGCGGTGGACGTGTCCACCTGGGCCCAGTTGGCCCGGCACCCGCGCATCCACTTCTTCAACGTCTACGGTCCCACCGAGTGCACCGTCGACGCCACCACGTGCGCCATCCACACGTCCCCTGACGCGCCGACCATCGGCCGGCCGCTGCCCGGGGTGCCCGTGTACGTGCTGGATGCGGCACTGAGGCCCGTGCCCGTGGGCATTCCGGGAGAGCTGTTCATCGGTGGCGTCCAGGTGGCCCGCGGCTACCTCAACCGCCCGGAGCTGACGGCCGAGCGTTTCATCCCGGATGCCATCACCGGCATCCCGGGAGCGAGGTTGTACAGGACGGGAGACCGGGTGCGCTGGCGCGCGGACGGCCAGCTCGAGTACCTCCAGCGCATCGACCATCAGGTCAAGGTGCGTGGCTTCCGCATCGAGCCGGGAGAGGTGGAGGCCGCCCTGCTCCAGCACCCCGCGGTGAAGGAGGCGGTGGTCATCGCGCGCCAGGACGCGCCGGGCGACACCCGGCTGGTGGCCTACGCCGTCACTCACGAGTCCCGGGAGCAGGCACCGGACACGGGAACCCTGCGGGACTTCCTCCGCCAGCGGCTGCCCGAGCACATGGTGCCGTCGGCCTTCATGCTGCTGGACGCCCTGCCCCTCACCGCCAACGGCAAGGTGGACCGCCGGGCGCTCCCGGCCCCGGGCACACTCCGGGGAGAGGGCGCGAACTTCATCGCGCCACGGACACCGGTCCAGCAGGCCCTGGCGCGAATCTGGGAGCGGGTGCTGCACGTCGACCGCGTGGGATTGAGCGACGACTTCTTCTCGCTGGGCGGCCACTCGCTGCTGGCCACCCAGGCCCTGTCGCAGATCCGCGGCACGTTCCAGCTCGAGCTGTCACTGCGAAGCCTCTTCGAGGCACCGACGCTCGAGGAGCTCGCCAGGCGCATCGAGCAAGCCCGGTCCGAAGCAGGCGCGAGCGACGTGCTTCCGCTCACGCGCCAGCCGCGAGAGGGCGTGCTGCCGCTGTCCTTCGCCCAGCAGCGCCTGTGGTTCCTCGACCAGCTCAAGCCCGGCAGCGCCTCCTACAACATCCCCGCCGCCCTGCGGCTGTCCGGCCCCCTGCACGTCGAGGCCCTTCGCCGCGCCTTCGAGGAGCTGGTCCGCCGCCACGAGGCCCTGCGCACCACCTTCTCCACCTCCCACGGCGCTCCCCAGCAGCTCATCCACCCGCCTCCCGCCTGGAGCCTGCCCGTGGTGGACCTCTCCTCCCTGCCCGACGACCAGCGCGAGCCCCAGGCCCGCGCGCTGGCGGCCCAGGCGGCCCAGCGCCCCTTCCACCTGAGCTCCGGTCCGCTGCTGCGCACCGAGCTGCTGAAGCTGGGCGACGACGAGCACCTGCTGCTCGTCTGCATGCACCACATCGTCTCCGACGGCTGGTCCACCGGCGTGCTGGTGCGCGAAGTGGCCGCGCTCTACGAGGCCTTCCTGCACGGCCAGCCCTCGCCGCTGCCGGAGCTGCCGGTGCAGTACGCCGACTACGCCCTCTGGCAACGCCAGTGGCTCGCCGGCCCCGTCCTCCAGGCCCAGCTGGACTACTGGCGTCAGCAGCTGCACGGCGCTCCCACGCTGGCGCTTCCCACCGACAAGCCTCGCCCCGCCTTCCAGAGCCACCGCGGCGCCGCCTTCTCCTTCAGCGTCCCCGCGCACCTCTCGGACTCCTTGCGCCAGTTGGCCCACGAGTCCGGCTCCACTCTCTTCATGGTGCTGCTGGCCGCATTCCAATCCCTGCTCGGCCGCTACGCGCAGCAGGACGACATCTGCGTCGGCACGCCCATCGCCGGCCGCACCCGCCAGGAGACCGAGCCGCTCATCGGCTTCTTCGTCAATACGCTGGTGCTCCGCGCGCGCCTGGAGGGAGACCCCACCTTCACCCAGCTGCTGGCCCGGGTGAAGGACTCGGCCCTGGGCGCCTTCACGCACCAGGATGTCCCCTTCGAGCAGCTGGTGGATGAGCTGGGCGTGGTGCGAGACCTGAGCCGCTCTCCTCTCTTCCAGGTCGCCTTCGCCCTCCAGAACGCACCCGTGCCACCGCCCGCCCTGTCCGGTGTACGCGTGGAGCCGGTGCTCGCCGATTCGGGCACCTCCAAGTTCGACCTGTCGCTCACCCTGGTCGAGCACGCCGGCGCCCTCGAAGCCAGCTTCGAGTACTGCGTCGACCTCTTCGAGCTCGCCTCCATCCAGCGCCTGGCCGGCCACTTCGTCTCGCTACTGGAGGGCATCGCCTCCAATCCCTTCCGCTCCCTGAGCCAACTGCCTCCGGAAGCGCCCCTCCAGCTACCGCCACTCCGGCCCCAGCTCCTCTCCTCCTCCGAGGCTCCTCCCGCCGAGTTCCTCGCTCCGCGCACTCCCGTGGAGCAGTCACTCGCCGCCATCTGGTCCGAGGTGCTCGAGGTGCCCGCCCCCGGCGTGCATGACAACTTCTTCCAGCTGGGCGGCTCCTCCCTCTCCTCCGTCCTCATGCTCGCTCGCGTCGAGGAGTCCTTCGGCACCGAGGTCCGCCTCGAGCGCTTCTTCCAGTCCCCCACCATCGCCTCGCTCGCCGCAGCCCTCCAGTCCGAGGCTCCGCGGCAGGGCCCCCGTGCGCCTCCTCTCACGCCTCAGCCGCGTGAAGGCGCGCTGCCGCTGTCCTTCGCCCAGCAGCGCCTGTGGTTCCTCGACCAGCTCACCCCTGGCAGCGCCTCCTACAACATCCCCGCTGCCCTGCGTCTGGCGGGCCCTCTGCACGTCGAGGCCCTTCGCCGCGCCTTCGAGGAGCTGGTCCGCCGCCATGAGGCCCTGCGCACCACCTTCTCCACCTCCCACGGCGCTCCCCAGCAGCTCATCCACCCGCCTCCCGCTTGGAGCCTGCCCGTGGTGGACCTCTGCTCCCTGCCCGACGACCAGCGCGAGGCCCAGGCCCGCGAGCTGGCGGCCCAGGCGGCCCAGCGCCCCTTCCACCTGAGCTCCGGCCCGCTGCTGCGCACCGAGCTGCTGAAGCTGGGCGACAGCGAGCACCTGCTGCTCGTCTGCATGCACCACATCGTCTCCGACGGCTGGTCCACCGGCGTGCTGGTACGCGAAGTGGCAGCGCTCTACGAGGCCTTCCTGCACGGCCAGCCCTCGCCGCTGCCGGAGCTGCCCGTGCAGTACGCCGACTACGCCCTCTGGCAGCGCCAGTGGCTCGCCGGCCCCGTCCTCCAGGCCCAGCTGGACTACTGGCGCCAGCAGCTGCACGGCGCCCCCACGCTGGCGCTCCCCACCGACAAGCCCCGCCCCGCCTTCCAGAGCCACCGCGGCGCCGCCTTCTCCTTCAGCGTCCCCGCGCACCTCTCGGACTCCTTGCGTCAGCTGGCCCACGAGTCCGGCTCCACTCTCTTCATGGTGCTGCTGGCGAGCTGGCAGGTGCTGCTGTCGCGCTACTCCGACCAGACGGACTTCTGCGTCGGCACGCCCATCGCCGGCCGCACGCGTCAGGAGACCGAGCCGCTCATCGGCTTCTTCGTCAATACGCTGGTGCTCCGTGCGCGCCTGGAGGGAGACCCCACCTTCACCCAGCTTCTGGCCCAGGTGAAGGACTCGGCCCTGGGCGCCTTCACGCACCAGGATGTTCCCTTCGAGCAGCTGGTGGATGAGCTGGGCGTGGTGCGGGACCTGAGCCGCTCTCCCCTCTTCCAGGTCGCCTTCGCTCTCCAGAACGCACCGATTCGTCCGCCGGCCCTCTCCGGCCTGCGCGTGGACGGCGTCGCCGCCCCCACCCAGACCTCCAAGTTCGACCTGTCGCTCACCCTGGTCGAGCACGCCGGTGCCCTCGAGGCCAGCTTCGAGTACTGCGTCGACCTCTTCGAGCCCGCCTCCATCCAGCGCCTGGCCGGCCACTTCGTCTCGCTGCTGGAGGGCATCGCCGCCAACCCCTTCCGCGCCCTGAGCCAGCTGCCTCCGGAAGCGCCCCTCCAGCTACCGCCACTCCGGCCCCAGCTCCTCTCCTCCTCCGAGGCTCCTCCCGCCGAGTTCCTCGCTCCGCGCACTCCCGTGGAGCAGTCACTCGCCGCCATCTGGTCCGAGGTGCTCGAGGTGCCCGCCCCCGGCGTGCATGACAACTTCTTCCAGCTGGGCGGCTCCTCCCTCTCCTCCGTCCTCATGCTCGCTCGCGTCGAGGAGTCCTTCGGCACCGAGGTCCGCCTCGAGCGCTTCTTCCAGTCCCCCACCATCGCCTCGCTCGCCGCAGCCCTCCAGTCCGAGGCTCCGCGGCAGGGCCCCCGCACGCCTCCTCTCACGCCTCAGCCGCGAGAGGGCGCGCTGCCACTGTCCTTCGCCCAGCAGCGCCTGTGGTTCCTCGACCAGCTCAAGCCCGGCAGCGCCTCCTACAACATCCCCGCCGCCCTGCGTCTGTCCGGCCCTCTGCACGTCGAGGCCCTTCGCCGTGCCTTCGAGGAGCTCGTTCGCCGCCATGAGGCCCTGCGCACCACCTTCTCCACCTCCCACGGCGCTCCCCAGCAGCTCATCCACCCGCCTCCCGCCTGGAGCCTGCCCGTGGTGGACCTCTGCTCCCTGCCCGACGACCAGCGCGAGGCCCAGGCCCGCGAGCTGGCGACCCAGGCGGCCCAGCGCCCCTTCCACCTGAGCTCCGGTCCGCTGCTGCGCACCGAGCTGCTGAAGCTGGGCGACAGCGAGCACCTGCTGCTCGTCTGCATGCACCACATCGTCTCCGACGGCTGGTCCACCGGCGTGCTGGTGCGCGAAGTGGCCGCGCTCTACGAGGCCTTCCTGCACGGCCAGCCCTCGCCGCTGCCGGAGCTGCCGGTGCAGTACGCCGACTACGCCCTCTGGCA
>NZ_JABBJJ010000640.1 GCF_012933655.1 Pyxidicoccus fallax
GGCGGAGGAGCGGCGGGGCGGGGAGGCGCGGTGACAGGCGCGGAGGCCGCCGGGCTCCCCGAAGGCACGGAGGCGGGGCTCCGCGTCGGACTAGCGGCGCCCGCCAGGGCCTGCACGGGCGCGGCCTGGGTGGCCATGGTCGGAACCTGCGCCGGCACCCCGTTCGAGGCGGCCGTGGAGGACCGCGCCGACGCGCCGGCCACCGCGTAGGCCGGGGCGCCCACGGCCACCATGGCGGGAGCGGCGACCTGCATGAACTCGGCGGCCACGGGGGCCACGGCCTGCGCCACGGCCACCACGGGAGCCGCTGCCTGCACCGGCGCGGCGGCCACGGGCCGGGGCTGCTCCAGCCGGGCGCGCACCGGCTTGATGGGCAGCGTCGCCAGCCGGCGAATCTCCCGGCGGCGGTGCGTGTCGTCCAGCTCCACCACGGAGGACACGTCCTGCCCGAGGATGCGGGACAGGCTCTGCGCGGCGGCCTTGCGCACGCGAGGCTCGCGGTCCGCCAGCGCGCCCAACAGCAGCGTGCGCGCGTTCTCTCCACTCCCGGCCCCGAGCGCCAGCGCGGCCAGCGCGCGCACCTCCGAGTCCGTGTCGTGGATGGCCTCTTCACCGAGCCGGCGCGCCGTCTCCCCTTCCAGCCCCAGCGCCAGCAGCGACGCGCGCCGCCGCACGGAGCGGTCCGGGTCCTTCATCGCCTGCGCGAGATGCGGCGCCGCGTCCGTCGGCGCCAGCGTCAGCAGCGCCTTCAGCGCCGCGATGCGCACCTCCGGCACCGGCGACGCCAGGAGCGGCGACACCACCGACGCCCCCTGCTCCCGGCACAGCGAGGCGAATGCCTGCAGCAGCGCCACCTGCGCCGTCGCATCCGTCTCCGCGTGCAGCGCGGCGGCCAGCGCGGGCGCGGCGGCCGGCTGGGCCAGCGCCTTCAGCCGCTCGGCGGCGCGCACCCGGGCGGCGGCATCCGGCGCGGACAGCTCGCGCACCGAGAAGCCGAAGAGCGACTCGTCCGCCGCGCCACCGAAGCCCGCGTGCGCGGACAACTCCGCGTGCTGCGCCGCGCTCACGCCCAGCCGCCCCGCCTGCATGAAGCGCTGCGCCTCGCGCGCCACCGGCGAGAGGGTGTCCGCCGCCTTCTCCGGCACGGGCGGCACGGGCGGCTCGCTGTCGGACACGGCGGCGCTCGCCGCCTCGCGCAGCGGCACCGCGGGCCCGCGCACCGGAGGCACCACCACGCCCTGCGCCACCGGGCCGGCCTCGCCGCGCAGCAACACCTCGCTGCGCAGCTGCGAGATGAACGACGCCAGGTCCAGCCCGAGGTCGTCGTCCTCGTCGTCCCGCTCCTGCCCGGACGCGTGGATGCGGCTGGCGTCCAGCAGCTTGTCCATGAGCTGGTTGCGCTCGCCGCGCAGCGCCTGGTTGAGCCGCGTCAGCTCCTCGCGCTCGGTCTGCATGCGGCTGATGCGGACCTCCAGCTCCGCCACCTCGCGCCGCAGCTCCAGCTCGCGCTGGTGGGTCTCCGCCAGCTCGCGCCTCAGGTGAGCCATCTCCTCGCGCGTCGAGTCCAGCTCGCTGTGGAGCTGCTCCGCACGGGCCTCGAAGTAGACGATCTTCTCGAGTGCGCTCTTGAGCAGCGCGTCCGGACGCTCGTCACTCACGACCTGAACAGCCCTCCCCGCGAGGCGCGTCGCACCCCCGGCTCCGAGTCACCGGAAGTGTGCCGCCCCGGTCTCCCGGTACCCACCGGGGCGCCCAACCTACGCCAGACCTCCCGCCTTCGTAAACCCCGGAAACACCAGGGCTTTTCCCGGCCACGCCCACCGCGCCATTGACAACGCGTCCCGGGCCGATTTTTCGGCCCTCGCGGCACTCCGTGCCACGTCCTCCGAGGAGCCCCGCACCGTCGGAAACCCGACCGATTCCGGCCGCTTCCACACGCCCTTCCGGGAGCGCCGGAATGTCAGACCCGACTCGTAGTCTGTGTTCCACGAGGCAGCCGACGGCTGTCACTTCTCCCCGGTGCCTCTCCGCGCATGACGCGGGGGGTGAAGCCCTCTTTTCGACAGGTTTCCGCACGCCATGGAACAACGACTGGCAACCATCATTGGCAACTCGGTCCGCGCGGCGCGGCAGCGGCTGGAGCTGACCCAGGCCGACGTGGCCGAGCGCGTGGGCATCGCGACCGAGGTCTACGGCCGGCTGGAGCGCGGCCACATGCTTCCGAGTGTCCGCACGCTGCGCAAGCTGTGCCTGGTTCTCAACTGCTCCTCGGACGTCCTGCTGGGCATGGCCGGCGTCGGCGTCGAGGGCGGCGCGCCCGCGCTGGCGGAGGACCCGCCGGAGTACCGCGAGCGTCCCGAGGTCCGCCGCCTGCTGCGCACGGTGCGCAAGCTGGACGCGCCGCGCCTGCGCCTGTTGGGGCAGGTCGCGCACGCGCTGGAGAACTGACGTCCCGACTCCGGGACGCAGGCCCTCGCTTCCGTTGCGCGTGGAAGGGAGGGAGCCATGACGGACCCGGCGCGGGGCAGGGGCCGTCTCTTATACACATCTCCGAGCCCACGAGACGTT
>NZ_JABBJJ010000641.1 GCF_012933655.1 Pyxidicoccus fallax
CTCCCGTCCCGCCCTCAGGCCCGGAGGAGTAACCATCCCGTGACTTCCAAGGGAGTCAGCCGGGACACGTCCGTGTCCGACCGTGGACGGACGGGGGCAGGCGAGCAGGCGTGCCAGGGCCCGGAGCGTCAGGCGGAGGCGCGCGTCGTGGTGGAGGAGGGGAGGTGCGGTGCTCCGCGGCCCACGTCGGAGGAGGGGCGGCGAGGTGTCGGCGTGCCGGGCGGAGGTGAGGACGGGGGGCCCGGCCTCGCCATGCGCCGGGCCCGCCGTGTCGGAGCGCCGTCAGGGATGCGAGGACGCGGCACCTGGCCTCGCTCAGTTCCGTGCGCGTCGCGCCGGAGCGCCCGTGGCCAGCGCTCCGCCGAGCGAGGCGATGACGGGGCACTCGGCCCCGGCGCAGATGCCTTCCGCCATCAGTTTGAGGATGGCGCGCTTCATGCGCTGCAGGTCCTTCACCCGCGCGTCGATGGCGTCGAGCTTCGCCGCGGCGAAGCGCTCCACCTCGGTGGAGGACGGCACCTTCCCGTCCGACATCGCCAGCAGCGACCCCACCTCCTTCAGCGAGAAGCCCAGCTCCTGGGCCCGGCGGATGAAGCGCACGCGCGTCACGTGGTGGGGCTCGTAGAGGCGGTAGCCGCTCTCCGTCCGCTCAGGCGCGGGGAGCAGCTTCTTGCGCTCGTAGAAGCGCAGCGTCGGGATGCCCACGCCCGCGGCGCGGGCCAGCTCGCTGATGCGCAGGGTGGGGGAGGGCTCAGGTCGCTTCCGCGAGACGCGCGTGCTCATGGCGATGGCTCCACCAGAGGATGGCACCTCCCTGGACGAAGAACCAACCCAGCTCCAGTACCAGCATGGGCACCAGGATGTACGTCTGCCCCATCCACAGCGCCTGGGCCATCCACAGCGAGAAGGCCGCCCGGCCCACCGTGTCCGCCGCCCCGAAGGCTGGCTCGGGACGCCAGATGCGAATCGCCGCCCACAGCGAGACGATGGTGCCGAACAGGCTCACGAAGAACAGGTGCAGCGGGTCGAAGTCGGGCGGCATCGCCCCGGGCAGCCCGAGGTGGACGTGGAGCTGGCGCAGGTGGTCGAGGAGCAGGCCCGCCGTCCACGGCGTGGCGAAGGGGAGGGTGACGAACAAGTCGTACAGCGCGCTGGCACGCACCACGCGGGTGGTGACGCGAAGCTTCTCGTTTGGGTTCATGCGCGGCAGTCTGGGGTCTGCACCAAGGTGCAGGGTCAAGCCCCCGCTGCTCCGCCTCCTGGAGGGTTGCGCGCCCGCCGCGCCATGTCGCGCACCGCGCACCCCACCCGTCACGAGGGGCTGGACAGTTGAGCTCGTGCCTGCGGGTCCGGGCCTTCGGAGGGCCCGCTCCGGTCGCAGACGTGGGTGGTGCTGCCCGGGGCGCGGATGCCCGGTTTCGGGCGTCCGCTCGCGCTCCGCGTCGCAGTGTCGAGGCAGGGGGCGCACTGACAGTGTATGCTGGGGCCCGGACAATGGGCTCCACGACGACCCGGCACGCGGCGGTGGTCTCCAAGGGGGGGCAGGTTTCCCGGGAAGGGAGCCCTGCTGTCCAGGCCGCGCCCGTGTCACCGGCACCCTCCGTGGAGGGCGCTGGCGCGGGCCGGCCGCTGCCGCCGACGACGCGCCAGCGCATGGAGCGCGCGTTCGGCCAGTCCTTCTCGGGCGTGCGGGTGCATGAGGGCGCCGAGGCCACCGCGACGGCCGGGCACCACGGCGCCGAGGCCTTCACGCAGGGGGAGCACATCACCTTCGGCGCGGGCCGCTACCAGCCAGGCAGCGAGAGGGGTGACCGGCTCATCGCGCACGAGCTGGCGCACGTGGTGCAACAGCAGGGCGGGGGTGGGGGCGCCGCTCCCCAGAAGAAGAGCCTGGAGACGTCGAGCCCGGCGGAGCCCGCGGAGCAGGAGGCCGAGGCCGCCGCGTCCCGCGTCATGAGCGGCGAGCCCGCGGGGGTGCGGCCCGGGAGTCACGCGACCACCACGCGCGAGCGGCTCATGCGCCGGGCGCTCTCGGGGGCGGCGGCGCCGGTGTCGTTGACGGGGCCGGGCCCGGGGACCACCGACGCGCCGCTGATGAGCGAGGCGGATGCGGCGGCTCCCGCGGGCTCGGAGACGGAGACCGCGCGCCGCAGGCGGCGCCGGGAGCGGGAGCCCGGGGCTCCCACGGTGGAAGGGGCGCCCGGCCGGGAGGGCCAGCCCGGCACCGAGGTGGGTGGGGGACGCGAGGCGGCTCCCACCGGGGAAGGCGTTCCGGGCGCGCCGGTGGCGCGGGAGCGGGAGACGCCTGGGGCGCGAGCGGCGGCGGAGGAGCGACGTGAGGCCACCGGGCGGAGGCCGCGTGAGGCGGAGGTCGCCGAGGGCCGGCGGGAGGCCGGCCTCGTGCCCGTGCCTCCGGGAGCCATGGTCGCGGCGCGTCCCGGGTTGGCCGGGGCGCGGGTCGAAGGGCCTCGCCCCGCTGGAACGATGGCTCCCACGGGTGTGCGTGGCGGAGCCGAAGCCGCCGTGGCTCGCGGTGCTCCTGGCCTCGCCGAAGGTGCCCCGGCCACCGGGACCGCGGTCGCTCGGGAGGCGCTCGGTGCCGGGGCGTCCACGGGGGCGCGTGGCGGCGCTGGGG
>NZ_JABBJJ010000642.1 GCF_012933655.1 Pyxidicoccus fallax
GCCCGACCCCCACCGCCGCCCGCTCGTCACGTTGGCGCGCACACCTGGCGACACCGCGTACGAAAACCGACAACGTAGTCGGGCGCGGATTGGGTGGTCAAGGCGTTATCGTTGCCTGTGTATGTGGTTTGTGGTAGTAGTGCCCGGCCGTAAGGGTCGGGAGCGAGTCTTTCAAGGAGGCAGTTAGTGCAGACCAGCTTCAAGACTGGTGACAAGGCGGTTTATCCGGGCCAGGGCGTCGGTGAGGTGATGGGTATCGAGCACACCGAGGTTGCCGGGCAGCGCCAGTCGTTCTACGTGCTGCGCATCCTGGAGAACGGGATGCGGATCATGATCCCGATCAACAAGGTCGGGTCGGTCGGCCTCCGCGAGATCATCAGCGAGGAGGACGTCAAGCAGGTCTACTCCATCCTCAAGGAGAAGGACATCTCGGTCGACTCCACGACGTGGAACCGTCGTTACCGGGAGTACATGGAGAAGATCAAGACGGGCTCCGTCTTCGAGATCGCCGAGGTGCTGCGCGACCTCTACCTCCTGAAGGGCGACAAGGACCTCTCCTTTGGCGAGCGCAAGATGCTCGACACCGCCCGCTCGCTGCTCATCAAGGAGCTGTCGCTGGCCAAGGACTGCTCCGAGGAAGAGATCGAGTCGGACCTGAAGAAGATCTTCAACCTCGCTTGAGCCCCTGGGCCTTTCGGCCCGAGACTCCCTGGCCCCGGGTTCCCTCGTGAGGGACTCGGGGCTTCGTCTTTCCACGCCCCATGAGCGAGCCGCTGCCCACATCACCGGAGCAGGAGGAGCGGGAGCGCCGCATCGCCGAGCTGGAGGCGCGGGCGGCCCGCCGCCGCGTGGGCGTGAAGCCCGTGTCGGCGCTGTTCGCCATCGCCGTGGCGCTCGTGCTGCTGGGGATGCAGTGGCGGGAGTTGGCGTACTTCGTCTCTCCGCGCGCTCCGCTGACGCTGGGCGCGGAGGGGGCCTACCGGTACGAGGCGCTCGACTCCAACCGCTACGCGCAGGTGCATGGCGTGCCCACGGTGCGTGGCGCCTACGAGCGGGACGGCGACGGCGCGCTCTACGTGCTGGTGGGCCTGCGCGACTCGCCCTTCGTGGTGCGCCGGGGCGCGCTGCCCGGCGAGGAGTGGAGGTCGGGAAGGCCGCCGCCCCAGCCGGACCAGCGGCCCTTCGCCGTGCGCGGGCGGCTCCTGGTGGAGGACGAGGCGCCGCGCTACCGCGAGGCGCTGGCCCTGCTGCGGAGCATGGGCGAGGTCCAGCCGCACGAGGGGAAGCTGTGGCTGCTCATCGAGGGCGAGCAGCCGGGCGCGGACCGGGGGCGGATGCTCGTGGCGCTGGCGCTGCTCTCGTTCATCGCGCTCAACGCGGTGCTGCTGGTCAAGGGACTGCGGCGGAGCTGAGCCGCCCGTGAGCCTCGGGGCCGCGTGGCTTCGTTCCGGTGCTGGCGAGGCCTACGGCGCGGCTGCCACCGAGGCCTGTTGCTAGGGCGCTCGCGGCGGCTACGGCGCGGCTGTCACCGTCGTCTTCGGCTTGGGGCTCGGCTCGATCTTCCACCGCCCGCGCCGCTCAGGGCTTCCGCTCGCCCTTCACGCGTCCGCTGGCCACATCGCGGGCGGACGGCGTCGGCGCCGTGGCACCCGAAGGGCGGCCACGAGCGACATCCGTGGCGCTGAGGGTGGCTCCAGCCGGTACCGTGGGAGCAGCCTGAGCCTCGGGCGCTCCGCCCTCCGCGTCACCGGTGGGCGCGCTCGTGCTGCCCTCGGGCTCGCTTGATGCTTCCGGGGCCGGAGCGCCGGGCGAAGCCTCCCGTGCCCCCGTCTCTTGGGCCGTCGAGCCCTGCGCCTCCTCGGGCGACATCGGCTCGGGCGCCATCTGCCGCAGCTGCTTCGTGGAGCCCGGCTCCGTCACCACCGGAGCCTCCTCGTCGCTCGACAGGCTCACCGCGACAAGGGTGACGAGGGCGGCCACGGCGGAGCCCAGGACCGCCGCGAGGAGCGCCACCTTCAGCGAGCCCGCGCCCGTCCAGCGCTGGCCCGTCGGAATGGTGGCCGTCACCGCGGGCACGCCGAGGGCCGGTGTGGCTCCCGGGCCGCGCAGGCGCAGCATCGCGTTGCCCATGGAAATCTCGTCACCGGGCATCACCTCCACCTCGCTGGGGACGCGGGTGCGGTTGACGAACGTCCCGTTCTGGCTGCTCAGGTCCTTCAGGAAGAAGCGGTCCCCACGCCGGGTGAGCTGCGCGTGGCGGCGGCTGATGGACGGGTGCTGCAACCGCAGGTCCGACGAGGACGAGCGCCCCATCACCATCGGCCCCTGCTTCACGGGGACGAGCTGGCCCACGCCGGGCCCCCGCTCGACGTACAGGAAGGCGGGCGCGTAGCCCGGGTCCGAGTACTCGTGCCCCCAGTCGAACCGCGACGCCAGCTCGCGGTCATGGCTGTCAGGCTCCTTGCCCTGCCGCCGGCTGCGTCGCGAGCCCGCCGGGTACTGCGGCACGCGCTGCGGCCGCGGGTCGTCAGCACGCAGGGGGGACACCTCGTCATCATCGAAGGGGAGCTCCACCTCCACGTCGGAGTCCTTCGGCGCCTGCGTGCCCGGAGGGCGGGGAGGGC
>NZ_JABBJJ010000643.1 GCF_012933655.1 Pyxidicoccus fallax
AGAGATAGCCCATGGACGAGGAGGACGAGGACGCGGGCGGCGCCACGGACATGAATGGCGGCTCGGAGAAGACGCAGATCCGCCCGGCGCCGGAGCGGCCGCGTCGCTGAGGCTCGGGCGGCCGGGACGCCCCCCGCGGGAGGCGCCCCCGTCGTCCGGGACGACCCGCCCTGGGAGTGATGGCTGCCCGACGCGGGGTTCGCGCCCCGGCCGGTGGGGTGTTCTCCCACCGTGGTGATGAGTGGACCGCGCCCCCGTCCCGGAGCATCGCGGTGATTCCCAACCTTGCGAGGAGCGCGTGTCAGGGGGAAAGTGATTGCGTGTGGACCTCCCTGCTCGCCGCGCTCCTCCTGGCCACCCCGGCGCCCGCCGCCTCATCGCAGGCGCCCATCACCGTCCTGGTCGCACCGCCTGACGCCTCGGGCGCACCCTCGCACGTCGTCGAGTTCGCGCAGGAGCACGTGTCCGAGCAGCTCAAGTCCCGGGGCATGGCCGTCATCCGCGTCGAGGACGTCACCCGGAAGCTGACGCCGTCGAAGCGGCGCGCGCTCCTGCGCTGCAACCGCACGGAGCCCACCTGCATCCGGTCGCTCGGGACGACGGGGAAGTCGGAGGTCGTCCTCGTCGCGGAATTGGGCCAGTTCCTCAGCGGCTACCGCGTCGGCGCGCGCATGTACTCCTCGAAGGATGGCTCGCTCATCACCGAGCACCTCATCCCGGGCGTGCGCGAGGACCAGTTGCTGGACGCGCTCACCCAGTCGCTGGAGGTGGTGGTGCCCCGCACGCGGACGGCCCTGCGCGGCACGCCTCCGCCCATGCCGCCCATGAAGGACGTGCCGCCGCCCGGCGTCACCCCTCCGCCCCGGAAGGAGACGCCGACGGCGCCCCCGGCCACCGTGACGCCGACCCCGACGACGCCCCCGGAGGTCGTCGTGAAGCAGGAGACGGACGCGCCGCGCGCCCACCCGCTGCGCCGCTGGGCCTGGCTGCCGGCCGCGGGCGGCGTGGCGCTGGCGGGGGTGGGGACCCTCTTCTACCTGCAGGCGGGCGACAAGTACGACGAGCTGGACGAGGGCGGCACCGGCACGCCCATCCGGGACGCGGCCGGCGTGGCCTCGTCCGGCCGCCGGGCGCAGACGCTGAGCCGGGTGGCCTTTGGCCTGGCCGGAGCCAGCCTCGTCACGGGCGCGGTGATGTACCTGCTGCCCGGTGACGCGCCCCCGAAGGTGCAGCCCACGGCCACCGTGGTCCCCGGCGGGGGCATGGTGGGCCTGTCCGGGACGTTGCCGTGAATTCGAGGAGACCCATGCGGAAGACCTGGACGCTCGGCGCCACCGGCGCGGCGCTCGCGGCGGTGCTCGCCACGGGCGGGTGCTACGACTTCGACGACGCGGAGCGGCGCTGCCGCGAGGAGCAGCGCTGCGACCCCGAGGGCGTGGGCCCCGGTGAGGATGGCGGTCGCGACGCGGGGGATGCGGGCGACGCGGGCGATGCCGGCGACGCGGGAGACTGCATCCCCATCCCCAACGTGGTGGACGTGCCGGACGACGCCTTCGCGGACACCGACTGTGATGGCGTGGACGGCCAGGCCGACGCCGGCCTCTTCGTGGACCCGGCGGCAGGAAGCGACTCCACCGGCACGGGCACGCGCGACGCTCCGCTGGCCACGCTCGGCCGGGCGCTGGAGCTGCTGCGCATGGCGGACGGTGGCGGGGCCACGCGCGTGTACCTCGCGGGCGGCCGCTACGACGAGAGCGGGCTGGTGCTGGACGTGCCCGCGTCGCTGCACGGCGGCTACACCGGCCGCGGCCAGGGCTGGGGACGTCAGGGCACGGCGCTGGCCCGGCTGGACGGCGGCACGGTGGGGCTGACGGTGCGCGGCCTGACGGACGCGGGCGTCGTGCTGGAGTACGTGGGCGTCCACTCCGCGAACGCGGCGACGCCCGGGGAGCCCTCCATCGCCCTGCGCGTGCTGGCTTCGTCCGGTGTGACGCTGCGCCACGCGGAGCTGGAGGCGGGACAGGGCGCGCCGGGCGCGGATGGCGGCACCGGAAACCAGGCCGCCAACGCGGCGGACGGAGGCGCCGGCGGCGCCGCCACCGGCAGCAACCCCGGCCTCGTCGGTCCACCGGGAGTGGCAACCTGCTCGGGAAGCAATCGCTCGGGAGGCGCTGGCGGGTTCGGCGTGGGCCGCGCTCCCGGCAACCCGGGCCGGGACGGCCTGCCGGACGCGGGGGGCGGGGATGG
Organism: Pyxidicoccus fallax; assembly: GCF_012933655.1. GTDB lineage: Bacteria > Myxococcota > Myxococcia > Myxococcales > Myxococcaceae > Myxococcus > Myxococcus fallax. The sequence continues at coordinate 2,248 of NZ_JABBJJ010000643.1, forward strand.
GGGCGTCGCCGTCACCGTCAACTGCGAGGTGGGCACCGAAAGCTGCTCCTGCAACGGCCGCGTGGGCGGCAACGGACAGCCGGGAGCCTTCGGCGACGAGGGCCCGGCCGGCCCGAAGGGCACGGGCCGGGGCGTGCTGGACCTGGTGAATGGGACGTGGGTTCCCAACCAGCAGGGTGGGAACGGTGACCCGGGCACCGCCGGCGAGGGCGGCGGCGGCGGCGGCAGTGGTGGCGCCTGCAGCGACCAGAACCTGACCTGGTTCAACCCCGGAGCCAGCGGCGGCGGGGGTGGCGGCGGTGGTGGTGGCTGCGGCGGTACGGGG
>NZ_JABBJJ010000644.1 GCF_012933655.1 Pyxidicoccus fallax
GCTCGGGATGGGCGGGAAGGCGGGAGCGGGAGCCCACCTGCCGGCCGCTTCTTCACGGAGGCGGTGGAAGCGCGGCGAGCCGCTCGCCGATGGGCGGGTGGCTCATGCCCTTGAGGACGACCCAGCGGGGAGGCTCCGGGTCCATCTTGTTCACCCGGGCGGCCTTCACCAGCATCCGGCGGAAGGACTCCACGTCGCCGGTGAGGCGCAGCGCGTAGCGGTCCGCCTCGCGCTCGCGCTCGCGGGAGAAGGCGCCGGCGATGGGCTTTCCCACGAGGAAGACGCAGAAGAGCAGCAGCCAGATGAGCGGCAGGGTGCGGATGTCCGCGAAGCGCGTGGCGCCGAACCAGCCCCGGGAGGCGGACACGCGCAGGAGCCGGTCGATGGCGAAGAGGAAGGCCACCAGCGCGAGCGAGGAGGCGATGCGGCCGAGCCACTTCGATTCGTGGACGTGGCCGGCCTCGTGGGCCACGGCGGCGAGCACCTCGTCCTCGGAGAACTCCTTGAGGATGACGTCGTTGAGGACGATGGTCCGCGTGGGGCCCTGGCCGGCGAAGTATGCCTGGACGCGGCGGGAGGAGACGGACGTCTCCTCCACGCGCATGTCGGCGAAGGAGACGCCGGCCTTCTCCAACAGCCCCGTCAGCCGGGTGCGCAGGGCCCCCTCGGGCAGCGGCTTCTGCTTGTAGTAGAGGAGGTCCCGGTACGGGTCCAGGGCCGAGGCCACGAGCATGAGCAGGGCCACGGGCACGCCCAGCACCAGCCACCAGCGCCGCACGCGGCGCGCCAGCCCGTACAGGCCGATGACGAGCGCGGTGAGGGCGAGGGTCGTCACCGCCTGCTCCTTGAGCACATCCCACGCGTAGGCGCCCGGCGTGTAGTTGGACATGCCGTGCCGGTGCTCCAGCGTGTAGTTGAACCAGGTGTCCACCGGCGTGTAGACGAGCCGGATGAACAGGTCCGTGAGGAGCGCGAAGAGGACGGCCGCGCCCCAGCCGGACTCGCCCCACAGCCGGTCCATGGCCTGGAAGAAGACGCGGCTGACGGGCGCCGTGCGCAGGAAGCCGAGCCTGTGCTCCAGCCCGGCGGCGGCCGCCGTGGCCATCCGGTGGAAGGGCTGGACGAGCACCCCGAGCTGCAACGCCATCAGCCCCAGCCGCGCGAAGGGGTCCACCGCCGCCCGGATGTAGTAGGGCAGGTGGTAGGCGTGAATCTCCGCGAGCTGCTCGGGGGTGAAGAGGGGCTCCATGGGGAGCCCCAGGCTATGCCGTGTGGTGCCGGGAGCCCAACACCGGGCCCCCGGGCCTTCAGGAGTGAGGCTCGCCGTCCGCGGCGGCCGGGTCCGGAGCGGGCTCGCCCTCCGCGTCCGCCAGCAGCAGGGCCTTCATCTTCTCGAGGCTCGCGCGGGTGCGGTCCACGAAGGCGCTCTGCGAGCCGATGCGCTCGGCCGTCTCCAGGGTGCGCTCGTAGATGTTGATGGACTTGGTGATGAGCACGCGAATCTTCTTTCGCAGCTCCTGGCGGTAGACCTGCGCCTCCTCGGCGTTGAGCTCCGCCGGGGCGGGCGAGTTCACCATGTGCTCGTAGAGGTTCTCGTACAGGGCGCCAATCTGCGCGCCCGCGGCGGTGGCCCAGTAGCCGTTGCCCACGCGGATGGAGCGCAGGTAGTGGCCCTGCGCGGACAGGAGCAGCTCCGCCTTGTAGTTGAGGTCCTCGGCCAGCTTGTCCGAGCCCTTCGCCGGGTCCAGCTTCACGCCCTCGTAGTGCAGCCGGTAGATTTCCCCGACGAAGAAGTGCGCCTGGGCGGGGAAGTAGTCGTCCACCTCGTCCTTGTCGGCCAGGGCCTCGTAGGTGGCGAGCGACTTGCGCAGCGTCTTCTCCGCCTCCTCGCCGCGGCCGGCCTCCAGCTGGCAGACGCCCTGCTGCACCTGGGCCTCCAGGCGGCGGTTGACGGGGAGGTCCTCACGCGCGGCGATGGTGCCCAGGAGCTTCACGGCCTCGTCGTAGCGCTCCAGGTGGTAGCGCGACTCGGCCACACGGAAGGCGGCGTCGAGCGCGTCGCCCTGGCCCTTCTCCGGGTCCGCCAGCTCGGAGAAGCGGTGCTCGGCCTCCTCCCACTCCTTGAGGCGCTGGTGGGAAAGGCCCGCGTTGTAGAGGGCCGCGCGGCGGTGGCGGCTGTCCGGGTGGAAGTCCGCGAGCCGGCCGAAGTAGCGCGCCGCCTGCTTGAAGTCATTGGCCGCGAAGGCCGAGGTGCCGCCCGCGAAGAGCTCCTCGTCGTTGAGCTTGTCCAGCTCCAGGTCCGCCGTCACCGTCACGGGGTCGAACTGGAGCTCCTGCTTCGGGGGCGTGCCCTGGCCGTCCCGGGCCGCCGAGCCCGTCGTCCGGCAGCCCGTTACCGCCAGCCCCAGCGCCGCCACCCACCACCACCGCCTGACCGACATGTGCGCCCGCTGAATGCCCATCACGAGTTGCGTCCTCCAAGGCCGGACCCGAGTCCGGCCACCCTCCCGGACACCACCGGGCCCCGGGGAGTTCCCACCTCCAGCGGTGGGCGCGCCCAGCTTAATGC
>NZ_JABBJJ010000645.1 GCF_012933655.1 Pyxidicoccus fallax
GTCGCCCCGCGCCCGTCCGCCCCGCCGGAGCCGCAGCGCTCGCGCCGCGTGTCGCCGCCGCCGACGCCGGCCCCCGTCGCCGCGCCGCCGCGCCGCACGCCCCGCCCGGACGAGGAGGCCTCGCAGTCCGCCTCCGTCACGCCGCCCCCGCCGTCCCGCCGCGTCTCTCCGCTGGACATGGACATGGACGACGAGGTGTCGCGCTCCGCCTCCATCACCCCGCCCACGCTGAACCAGCGGGCCGCGTCGCGCCCCGGCCTGCAGGCCGCGCGCATGGCCGCGCCGGACGAGGAGGACGACTACTTCCCCACCGACTCCGGCCTGTCCACGGTGGAGCACACGGATCCGACGCCGGCCCCGCGGCCGGATCCGGACGACGACGAGTCCACCGTGGGCTACCAGAGCCCCGAGAGCGGCGAGGAGCTGTACGCGGCCACGCGCGCCACTCCGCCACGGCGCCGGTTGCCCGTGGCGCTGGTGGCCGGGGCCGGCGCGCTGCTGCTCGCGCTCGGCGCCGCCGTCGTCTGGAGCCTGCGTCCCATGTTGGTGTCTCCGCCGCCCGAGGTCCCCACCACCGGGCAGCCCTCCACGAACGGCGCGCCCGCGCCCGGCGCGGGGAACACCGGCGGCACCGCGCAGCCCATCGCGAATGGCGAGTCCAAGCCCGCGGTCGCCGTCGGCGCCGGGGAGCCGTCCTCGCCCGACGACGGGCTGGCGCTCGCGACGGCGGACGCGGGCAGCGATGCACCCGTGCCGGACGCGGGCAACGCCATCGCCGCCGCGGCGCCGGACGCCGGCACGCCAGCGCCGGAGCTGGTGGAGGTCCGCTTCGAGGCGCCCGCCCGCACGGTGCTCCGGCTGGACGGCAAGCCGCTGCCCGTCAACAAGGTCCTCGCCCTCCCACCGGGTCGGATCCGCGTCCGCTACGACTGCCCGGGACGTCGGACCCCCAAGGGTACAAAGTCCTACCTCGTGGAGCCGGCGAGTGAGGGGCCGCTCGTACTCCAGGTTCCGTGCAAGGGCCGCCGCTAGTGGTGTCGCGGACTTGCCGGTATGCGGCATCCTCCCCCCGGGGCGGACAAGTGGGCCCTGGTGGGCTTGAGTGCACTTAAGTCGTTGGAATTCCTAGGTTTTCAACTTCGAGACCGCGTTGCGGCATGTCAGACGGGCCCGTAGAATCCGTGGCCCTTATGGCGCGCCCGAAGAATCAGAAAAGCGTAGTCAAGAAGAGGAGTTACACGGCCGGCCGGGTGGCCCGGCAGCTTCCCATCGCCCCGGAGCCCAACAGGCTCCTGAAGGTATGGAGGCGCGTGCTTGAGCGTCGTCTGCGCACGCGCCTGCGCGCGAAGGTGGCGGTGGAGATCCACGACAACACGCACACGATGCTGACGTTCCAACGTCAGCGCGCGCTGTGGCGCCTGCGGTTGCACCACATGTTCCTGGCCGCGCCGGACGAGGTGGTGCAGGCGCTCGCCGGCTTCGTGCGCAACGGGGATCCGGACGCGAGCGTGCTGTTGGACCGCTACATCGAGCGCAACCGCGCCTACATCCGCCGGCTGTCCCCGGCGCAGATGCGCAAGCGCATCCGGCTGGAGCCGGAGGGGCAGCACCACGACCTGGAGCGCATCTTCGCGCGGCTCAACGAGCGCTACTTCGACAGCCGCATCGACGCGGCGATTACGTACGGCCCGGCGCCGCGCGTGAAGGGCCCGCGCAAGAGCATCAAGATGGGCTCGTACTCCGCGGACTCGAAGGTCATCCGCATCCACCCGGCGTTGGATCAGCCGATGGTGCCCCGCTACTTCGTGGAGTGGATTGTGTTCCACGAGATGCTCCACCACGTGTACCGCACGCGGCGGGGCGAGGACGGGCGGCGCTGCATCCATCCGCCCGAGCTGATGGAGCACGAGAAGCGCTTCCACGACTACTCGCGCGCCCAGGCCTGGGAGAAGGAGAACCTGGACCTGCTCTTGCGCGCGCGCGTCTCCGGGTGAGCACGCGCGCGGGCCTCCCCTCCGCGCTCAGGGGAGGATGAGGCCGCCCGGGCTGCGCCGCTCCTGCGAGGGAGCAGGCGCGGCGGCGGGGGCCTCTCCGGTGCTGGAAGCGGGAGCCTGGGGCGCCTGGGCTCCGGCCCGGGCTCCAGCGGCAGCCACCAGGGCGAGCACCTTCTCGAAGAGCCGCTCGGCGAAGCGGGAGAAGGGCTCGTCGAGGCCATGATGGAGGCGGCGGGCCTCGGCCCGGGCCACCTCGGCCTCGCGGGCGCGGCCGGTGCGCTCGAAGTAGTCCGCCATCCGCCACAGCCGCAGGGCGTAGCGCTGGCGGCCCTCTCCGGCGAAGTAGTCGCGCGCCACGGTGCGCACCGCCGCCTGGAGCTGCTCCTGGCGCTGCACGTCGCTCAAGGCCAGCGGGCTGTGCATCACCTCGTCCATCTTCTGCAGGAGCCGCTTCACCTCGGGCTCCGGGGGCAGCCAGGTGGCCATCTCCGGCGTCTCGTGGAGGATGTCGCCTTCCAGGGCGCGGCGGGCAGCGACGCCAGGGAGAGCAGCGCCTCCAG
>NZ_JABBJJ010000646.1 GCF_012933655.1 Pyxidicoccus fallax
CGCTGGGGGTGCTGGGGCGGCTGGACGTGACGGCGGTGCTGTTGCTCATCACCTCGCTGTCGCTGGCCGCGTCCTTCGTGCCGGCGGTGCGGCACCTGCCGGGCAGCAGCGCGCTGGGGGACTACGCGCTGCTCGTCTTCTGCGTGGCCGTGGGCACGCTGGCGGACGCGCGGCAATTGGGGGCGGCGAGCCTCTTCGTCTTCGTGTTCTGCTTCTGCGTGCAGCTCTTGGCGGTGGTGCTGCACTTCGGCCTGGCGGCGCTGTTCCGTATCGACGCGGACACGGTGCTCATCACCTCCACCGCCACCATCTTCGGTCCGGCCTTCATCGGTCCGGTGGCGCGCGCGCTGCGCAACCGCGAGCTGCTCGTCTCGGGGATGACGACGGGACTGATGGGCTTCGCGCTGGGGACCTATCTCGGGCTGGCGGTCTCCTGGCTCCTGCGTCCGTGACACCTTCGAGAGGTCGCATGCACCCGATGCGGATGACGTGGGCCGTGGGGCTTTCGTTGCTGTTGGGCGTGGCACCCGCGTGGGCTCAGCAGGCGACTCCGGACGCATCCGTGCCTCCCAAGCCTGTCCCCGGTGCCGAGGTGCCTTCCGAGCCCGGGCCTCGCACGGGGTGGCGCTTCGTGGGGCTTCCGCTCGTCAACTTCAACAGCGACGAGGGCTTCGGCTACGGCCTGCGGGTGCTGCTGGTGGACGTGGGAGATGGGCGCCAGAAGCCGTATCGCTACTCCGTGGTGGCGCAGTTCTTCCAGACGACACGGGGCGTGGGCGCGCACCGGCTGCTGACGGATGCACCGGACTTCCTCGGGTCCGGGTGGCGGGTGGGGCTGGACTTGAGCCTGCTCAACGACCGCTTCACGCCGTACTACGGCATCGCCGGTGCGTCGGGCTACGACGCGGACTTCAACACGTGTGACGACCGGGACGCGCTGGACATGTCGCCGGACGTGTGCCCGGGCAACGCGGAGTTCCGGGGGCTGCGCTACTACAGCTACGAGCAGCGCACCGTTCCGAGCGTGGTGCTGAACACGCGGCGCTCGGTGAAGGGGCCGTGGCAGGTGGCGCTGGGCTACCGCTTCCGGTTGACGCGGGTGAGGACTCGCTACGACGCGGACGACCAGGGGCAGAGCCGGCACTCGCGGCTGGAGGAGGACGCGCGGCTGGGACTGCTCACGGGGCTGGAGGGCGGGCCCCGCGCGGACACGTTCCGCACGGCGGAGCTGATGGCGGGGCTGTTGTGGGATTCGCGCGACAACGAGCCGGCCCCGGTGCGCGGTATGTTCCACGAGCTGGCGCTGCGTGGAGCGGCAGGGGCGACGGGGAGCGCCTTCGACTACTGGGGGACGACGCTGAACCTGCGCTTCTATCACCCGGTGGTGAGCGAGCGGCTGGTGGCGGCGCTGCGGCTGATGGGGGATGTGATGGGCGGGGACGTGCCCTTCTTCCTGCTCAACTCGTTCGGCGGCGTGGAGTGGCGGGACGGGTGGGGCGGCATCGGCGGGGTGTTCACCGGGCGCGGCATCCTGAAGAACCGCGTGCAGGGCGAGGTGAAGGCGCTGGTCAATGGCGAGCTGCGGTGGCTGTTCCTGTCGGCGTCGCCCTTCAACCAGAAGGTGGACCTCACGGCGGTGGCCTTCCTCGACGCGGGGCAGTCCTGGGCGGACCTGGACTTCCGCGGCGACGGACTCGCGCGCTACGCGGGCGGTGGAGGACTGCGCATTGCCTGGGCGGACAACTTCATCGTCCGCCTCGACTACGGCATCAGCCCGAGCGACGACACGTCCGGCTTCTACCTGGACTTCAATCACTTGTTCTGACCGGCGGTTCCCTGGAGGAGCCGCCACCTCGATGCAGTTCCGCCGCTCCGAGCGCTCTTGTCCCGGAGTCGCGGGCTGTTGAAGCGTCCTCGGACACCTGACCAATCCCAATGTTTCCAGCGCCGTGGCGCCTGGATGCAACGCACCCACGTCACCGCGCCCCGAGCCTTCCGTCGCAGCCCCCTCCAGCGAAGGAGTACCCGCGCCTTCCGCCTCGGCGCCTTCAGTGACAGCCCCCTCGGGCGGAGGCGTTCGCCCGCCTCCGGCACCGGAGTCCTCCTCCGCCGCCAGCGCCTTCCAGAGCACCCGTCCCATGGGGATGACGTTCTCCAGCGCTCCCCGCTCGTCCCCCCGCGCCACCGCCCGCACCAGCTCCGCCAGCGCTCCCCAGATGAGCCCCTCACCTACCAGGACGCTTCCCGGTGCCAGCGCCCCCATGCGCTCCCCGTGCGCCAGCACCTCCCTCACCAACTCCCGCGCCTGGGCACCCAGGGCCTCCGGCTCCAGCGAGTCCGGATGCCAGTGCATGAAGGTGAAGTGGAAGAGCTCCGGCTTTCTCGTCGCGCACCACGCCAGGTCCTCCCAGAAGCTGTCGAAGACCTCGCGAAAGCTGCGCTCCGGCTGCTCCGGCGCCAGCTCGAAGTCCACGCGTGCGATGCGGCAGAGTTCGGTCTCGGCCCACTGGCGCACCTCCCGCGCGAAGC
>NZ_JABBJJ010000647.1 GCF_012933655.1 Pyxidicoccus fallax
GTGCGGGTGGATGCCTCGGGCGGGGGCGCGGGCCTGGGGCTGCGCCGCATCCTCGAACACAGCGACACGGTGGCCGTGCGTGTGTCCGTGGGACGTGAGTCACGCGTCGTGTGCGTGGTGGACCTGGGAGAGGCGCGCCGCCGCGCCACCCAACCGAAGTCTCTGTTGTTCTGTCTTCAATGAGGTCAGGGCCGGTGGATAGCCAGGGTTCCAACGCCATCATCAGCCGGCTCCGCGTGGGCACCATCACCCACGTTCGGATTTCCGGGGTCATCGACGAAACCTTCCCGCTGACGGCCAGCAGCCCGGAGCTCAACGGACTGCTGGTGGTCGACCTGGGACGCGTGGAGCGCATCAGCTCCTTCGGCGTGCGTCGGTGGATTGAGTTCGCGGCCAAGCTGCCCCCCGGGGCGCTGGGGCTGTACGTCGTGCACGCGCCGCCGGTGATGGTGGACCAGCTCAACATGGTGGAGGGCTTCGCCGGCGTGGCGCGGGTGCTCTCCATGCTGGCGCCATACACCTGCCGCACCTGCAACGAAGAGCGGATGCGGGTGGTGAACCTGCTGGACGAGGCCGAGGTCATCGCCCAGGAGCGCGTGCCCGAGCACACCTGCCCCGTGTGCTCCCACCCGCTGGAGTTCGCGGACCTGCCGGGCGAGTTCTTCGACTACGCGCGCCGCCAGCAGTTCGGCACGGTGGACCCGGTGGTGATGCGCTACCTGCGGGCCAGCATGCCGGCGGAGCAGCCGGAGCTGACGCAGCACCTGAAAATCGTCCAGGACGACATCACCTACATCACCCTGGCCAGCGCGCTGAAGGGCGACCTCAACGTGCGCCGGCTGGCGTCCGGCCTGGAGGGGCGCGTCGGCTTCGACTTCAGCCACGTCAGCAAGGTGGAGCCGGAGGCGCTGCCCAAGCTGGAGCAGGTGCTGGAGATGGCCTCGCAGGGCGCCCAGGTGGTGCTGTGCCGGGTGCCGCCGCCCGTGCTCGCGGTGCTGGCGCGCTCGTCGCGCAACCCGCCGGTGCGCATGGCCACGCTGTGGCTGCCCTGCGACTGCCGCAACTGCGGGAAGGTGAGCCACCAGCGCATCCAGGCCGCGGACTACCTGGCCCGGCTGCGCACGAACCAGTCCGTCGCGGCCACGCAGTGCCCCATCTGCGGCGGCGAGGCCCAGGTGCCCCACATGCCCCAGCTCCAGGGCCTGCTGGCGCGCATGCAGCTCACCGACAGGCCGCTGGACGACATGGAGGGGCTGGAGCCTCGCGCCCTCAGCCAGTACCTCTTCGGCTCCACGAACATCGACCCCAACGCGAAGCAGGGGGCGTCCACCGACATCTCGAACTCGCTGGGCAACACCAAGCTGAACATCATCCGCCGGCTGGGGCAGGGCGGCATGGCGGAGGTCTTCCTCGCCAAGCAGGTCGGCGTGAAGGGCTTCGAGAAGTTCGTGGTGATGAAGAAGATTCTCCCGCAGTTCGCGGAGAACCCCGAGTTCGTCGACATGCTCTTCGCGGAGGCGCGCGCCAACGCGCGGCTGACGCACCCCAACGTCGTGCAGACCTTCGACGTGGGCGTGTCCGACGGCGTGGCGTACATCCTCATGGAGTACGTGCGCGGGCCGGACCTCAAGAAGCTGGTGAACGAGCTGCGGCGCAAGGGGCTGGCGCTGCCCCTGGAGCACGCGCTGCGCATCGTCGCGGAGGTGGCCGCGGGCCTGCACTACGCGCACAGCTACGTGGACCCGGCGGGCACGCCGCACCCGGTGGTGCACCGGGACGTCAGCCCGCACAACGTCCTCATCTCGCTCGACGGCGCCATCAAGCTGAGCGACTTCGGCATCGCCAAGGTGGCCGGAGAGGAGAACACCCAGGCCGGCGTGCTGAAGGGGAAGATTTCGTACATCTCCCCGGAGGCGGCGTCCGGGCGCGCGTTGGACGCGCGCAACGACGTCTTCGCCCTGGGCGTGGTGCTCTTCGAGCTGCTCACCGGCCAGCTGCCGTTCCGCAGGGACCACGACGCGGCCACGCTCAACGCCATCGTCCGCGAGCCGGCGCCGGTGCCCTCGCAGCTCAAGCCGACCATTCCGCAGGACGTGTCGGACCTCATCCTCCGCGCGCTGGTGAAGGACCCGGCGCGGCGCACGCCGTCGGCCGCGGCGCTGCGCGAGGAGCTTGAGGCGGTGATGGCCCACCACCGGCTCAACTCGTCTCCGGCGGCGGTGGCCCAGTTCTTCAAGGACACGCTGGGGGACCGGCTGGTGGAGTTCGCGCCGTCGACCACCACGGGCACCGGCAGCCACCCGCGTCCCATGCCCTCGGGCACGGGCAGCGGGAATGTCTCCACGGGCGAGATGGCCGCTCCCACCGACGGGCGCACGCCTGGCCGGGGTAGCGGCTCCCACCCGGCGACCACGGGCAGCGGCCCGCGTCCGGCGACGGGCAGCACGCCCCGCCCCATGACGCCGCCGCCCGTCGCCTCGCCCCGTCCGCCGGCGAGCGTTGGCGCGGGCAATGCCCTGCG
>NZ_JABBJJ010000648.1 GCF_012933655.1 Pyxidicoccus fallax
GACCATGTCTGGGGAGCATTAATTACCCCGGGGACCCGGCCCTTTCTTCCGCGGGTGCGCTGGAGCTGTCGGTTACTGGCGGAAGCGCCACGGGGACCGGCCAGGACCGCACCCGGTGTGCGGGAGGGCGTGGGACGCCTGGAGTGGCTCGCGGGGAGAAAACGGGGTACGGACGCGGGAAGAAGGGGCGCGGTGACAGATTTCCCGGGCACCGGTGTTCCCTTCGCGAACGAGGGAGGCGCGAGCCGGTGTCAATCGATGTGGAGGCCTACTACCGCCGCTACGGCCCCCAGGTGCTCCGGCGCTGCCGCTTCCTCCTGCGGGACGAGGAGAGGGCCGTGGACGCCATGCACGACGTGTTCGTCCAGCTGCTGCGCTACCAGGGCGCGCTGAAGGACACCGCGCCGTCCAGCCTGCTGCACCGCATCGCCACCACCGTGTGCCTCAACAAGCTGCGCGGGGCGAAGCGGCGGCCGGAGGACCGGGAGGACGAGCTGGTGATGCAGATTGCGTCCGCGGAGGACACCGAGTCGCGCACCGCGGCGCGGGGGCTGTTGGACCGGCTGTTCGGCCGGGTGCCCGCGTCCAGCCGCGACATCGCCGTGCTGCACCTGGTGGACGGCATGACGCTGGAGGAGACGGCCCGCGAGGTGGGCCTGTCCGTGTCCGGGGTCCGCAAGCGCCTGCGCGCCCTGTCCGCCGTGCTGCAAGAGCTGGAGCTGGAGGCCGCATGAACTCCCCCCACCGCACGCCCGACTGGCTGCTGGAGCGAATCGCCCTGGGTGAGCTGCCCCCGGAGGAACTCGCGAAGGCGCGCGCCCGGCTCGCCGAGGAGCCCGACGGGCTGGCCCGGCTGGCCGCCCTGGAGGCCGACTCGCGCGCCACGCTGGAGCGGCTGCCGCCCGCGCGCGTGGCCCGCGAGGTGGAGGCCCGCGCCGCGCGGATGACGGGCGCGGCCCGAAAGGAGACACCCTCCCCTTCCTGGCGCCTGGCATGGGGCCTGGTGCCGGCGCTCGCCACCGTGGCCCTCTTCGTGCTGGCGCGCCCCGCGGACGTGGAGGACACCCGCTCCGGCGGTCCGGTGGCCGTCGTGACTCCCGGGATGACTCCCGAGCGGACGCGCATCAAGGGGCTGGAGCCCAGGCTCGCCGCCCACCGGCAGGCAGGCGCGGGCAGCGAGCCCCTCACCGATGGGGCCCTCGTCGCCGCCGGTGACGTGCTGCAGCTGGAGTATGTGGCCGCCGGTCGCACCCATGGCGTCATCGTCTCGGTGGACGGGCGCGGCGCCGTCACCCTCCACGCGCCGGAGGAGGGGAGCACGCGGGCGGCGGCGCTGGCGCCCTCGGGCACACATCGGCTGCCCGGCGCCTACGAGCTGGACGACGCGCCGGAGTTCGAGCGCTTCTTCTTCGTCTCCTCGGAGGAGCCCTTCGACGTGGCGCCGGTGCTGGATGCGGCAAGGGCCCTGGCGGGCAGCGCCGCTGCCCGCTCGGCCCCCCTATCGCTCCCCCAGGGCTTGACGCAGGTGTCCTTCACGCTGGAAAAGCAAAGGTGATGAAATCCTTTGCGCTCCTCGCATCGTGGCTGTGGGCAGGGGCGGCGGTCGCCGGACAGTATCCGGGAGCGTCGCTCCTCGCGCCGGAGGCGGGTGGACCCCGCCTGGCGCAGATGGCGGGTGCGCCGGCCCCTGAGGAGCCCACCCGGGGGTTGCGCAAGGGCAAGGTCCATATGGAGCTGTGGGCCAGCGACATCCAGGTCACCAACCTGGGTGTGAAGATTGGTGGCGGGCCCTTCTACTTCGCGCTGGTGTCGGGCATCGAGCCGGGCCGCGACGCGCGCTTCAGCTTCGGCGCGGGGCTGGGCGGGCACCTGACGTTGTCCCACCGGTTCTGGGTGGACCTGGACGTGACGGGCGGCACCGTGCAGCCGGTGCAGAAGCCGCTGGAGGGCGACGGCGGCAACGTGCTGGGGCAGGGGCGGCTGATGCTCGGCTTCCAGGTGCTGCCGCGCCTGGCGCTGTTCGCCGGCCCCACCTACAACATGTGGTTCACCTGGGGACAGCCGGACTTCGACACCGTCACCCGGATGGACGTGAAGCAGAGCCAGCCGGAGCCGGACCAGCGCCTTCAGCACTGGCCCGGGCTCCAGGTGGGACTGCACATCTGAGGCGGGCCGGGAGGCCCTTCAGTTGCTCAGCTTGTTGACGCGCAGGACGGTGGCCGCGCCTGCGGGGCCGGCGTTGGGCCGCGTGTCCAGCGTGGCCTCCACCTTCAGGCCCTCGGGCTGCGTCGTCTGCATCGTCAGCGAGTTGGTGCGCTCGTCGGAGCCGCCCGACACCGCGCTCAGGTCCAGCTCGTGGATGAGGAGCGCGTCCGCGCCCGGCTTGTCCACGCGGGCGGCCGTGTAGGACGGGCAGGGCGGGGCGATGCAGCGGATCCCACTGTCCTTGACGATGTACACGGCGCTCTCACCCGGCTTCACCTCGGGCTGGCCGTTGGCCGGGGC
>NZ_JABBJJ010000649.1 GCF_012933655.1 Pyxidicoccus fallax
CCCCTGGCCTCCAGCGACGCCCCGGCGGCCTCCCCGGAGGACACCGCCCTGCTGCGCGCCCTGCTGTGGGCCGTGAAGCCGGCCCCGGAGGAGGTGCGCGCCATCGCCATCGAGGACGTGGCCCTGCTGGGCGACGCGCGCGGCCTGGACGCGCTGGCCACGCTCATGTGGGACCCCAACCCGCGCATCCAACAGGCGGCGCTCCGCGCGGTGGCCCTCTTCCAGCACCCGCGCGCGGAGGAAATCCTCGGCAACGTGGTGCGCCACCCGCGCATGGCGGACGCGCTCAAAATCCAGGCGCTCAACGGGCTCGTCTTCCAGCGCACCGTCACCGCCCGGCGCACGGTGCAGGACGCCGCGGTGGACGCGCGCCTCACCGCTCCGGTGCAGAACGCCGCGCGCACCGTGGCCTCCCAGTGGGAGGCCCCGCCCGCCGCCACCCGCTGACACCCGGGGACGCCCGCCTGGAGAGCAGGCAGGCAGGCACCCGGAGTCCGTGGACACGCGGCCCTGTCTCCGGGCCGATTCCTGGTGAAGTCACCGTCCCGCGCTAGAATGCGCGGCCATGAAGATCACCCCGCTCGATATCCGGCAGAAGCGGTTCGAAACGGCCCTGCGCGGCTTCTCCCGCCGCGAGGTGGAGGCCCACCTCGAGCTGATCGCCACCGAATTCGAGGAGGTGGTGAAGGAGAACATCGCGCTCAAGGAGGAGCTGAAGCGCACGCAGCTCAAGCTCGAGCAGCACCAGGAGCGGGAGCGCACCCTCCAGGAGACGATGGTCACCGCCCAGCGCATCAGCGAGGACCTCAAGTCCGCCGCCAAGAAGGAGGCGGAAATCATCATCGCGGACGCCGAGCACCAGGCGGAAAAGATTGTCCACGGCGCCCACCAGCGGCTCGTCCAGGTGGTGGAGGACATCAACGAGCTGAAGCGCCAGCGCACCCAGTTCGAGTCCCAGGTTCGCTCCGTGCTGGACGCGCACCAGAAGCTCCTGGAGACCTTCAAGGGCCCGTCCTTCGCGGACCGCGACTACGCGCGCGTCGAGGACAACGTGGCCTACCTGTCCCAGAAGAAGGCCAACGTCTCCGAGTAGCCGTCAGGTGTCCCCGCCCTGGCTGAAGTCCGTCCCCGACGGCGTGGAGCTGGCCATCCTCGTCCAGCCCCGCGCCTCGCGCACGCGCGTGGTGGGTGAGCACGACGGCCTCCTCAAGCTCCAGCTCGCCGCGCCCCCCGTGGACGGCGAGGCCAACGCCGCCCTGCTGGAGTTCCTCGCGAAGCAGCTCGGTGTCCCCCGCCGGCAGGTGAGCCTCACCGCGGGTGACGCGTCGCGCCGAAAACGCGTGACGGTGCTGGGGGTTGATGCGGCGCGGGCCGAGGCTGTTATGTCTGGGAAAACGTGAGGCCGCCCGCACATGCGACATCTGCTCCTCCTGCTCCTGCTGCTGCTGGCCTCGCCCTTCGCCCGGGCCCAGGAACCGGGCGCCGCCCATGGAACCCATGAGCGGGAGGTGGTGGTGAACGACGCCGTGCTGGTGCCCCAGGGGCGCCCCGAGCGCGTGAGCGGCGAAATCACCACGAGGCGCTTCCGCATCCTCCACACCGCGGCGGCCACCGTGGCGGCGCAGGACCTGGCGAGGCAGATTGAAGGCATCCGCGACGGCTTCGGGAACATCCTCGGGCGGGACTGGCCCGGCGTGACGGAGATCCGCCTCGGCGTGGGGCGCGAGGAGTTCGAGGCGCTGGCGCTGCCCGGTGGCCGGCCTCCGGGCTGGGCCGTGGCGCTGGCCTACCCGGCGCATCAAATCATCCTGCTGAACGCGCTGAGCCTCCACGAGCCGGACGGGCAGCAGACGCTGCGGCACGAGCTGGCGCACGTGGCGCTGGGTCAGCTCGCGAAGGACTGGCCCCGCTGGTTCCAGGAGGGCGTGGCCCAGAATGTCACCGGCGAGAACTACTCGCTCACACACTACTCGGCCCTCTTCCGCGCGGTGACGCAGGAGCGCGTCTTCCACTTCGAGGACCTGGAGGACGCGTGGCCGGACGTCCCGGCGGACGTGGAAATCGCCTACGCGCAGAGCGCCGCCTTCGTGGCGCACCTGTCCGCGAAGTACGGCCCGCAGGCCATGGGCCTCCTGGTGGACGGGGTGCGCAATGGCGAGCCCTTCGAGCAGGCCTTCGGCAAGGCCTTCCGCACGTCGCTGCTGGTGGAGGAGACGGAGTGGCGTGAGGGGCTGGCCGCGCGCTACGGCTGGCTGCCGCTCACCACCAGCTCCGCGCTGCTGTGGCTGGCGGCCTCCGGCCTGTGCGTGGCGGCGTACCTGCGCCGCCGCCAGCAGAAGGCCGCGCGCCTGGAGGAGATGGCCGCCCAGGACGCCGCGGAGGACGCCGCCCTGCGCGTGCTGGCCGCGCGCCTGGAGGAGATGGCCGCCCAGGACGCCGCGGAGG
>NZ_JABBJJ010000064.1 GCF_012933655.1 Pyxidicoccus fallax
GGGCGGAGTGGGGCAATTGCGTTCCCCACGCGGGGAAGCGCGGCGCCTGACCCGCTGCCCCCGGGGAACGTCGGCCGTCGTGCTCGGAGGGCGCCTCGTGCGTCTGGCGGATGGGAACAAATCCACGGCGGATGCACGCAAGCGCGCCAGGGGCCGTGAAGGCATCTTCCGCGTCGCTCGCCGGGACATGTGGCCCCGGCAATCCCAGACACGAGGACGACGGACATGCCTTTCACGATGAAGCAGGTGGTGGTTTCGCTGTGCGCGGTGCTGGCGGTGGGGTGCGCGGGCTCGAAGGCGAGCCTGGTGGACGCGGACGTGGCCCGGTACACGAGCGACGCGAGCGGGTTCGACACGCACTCGTTCTTCTATGACACGGGCGCG
Source organism: Pyxidicoccus fallax (assembly GCF_012933655.1). Lineage (GTDB taxonomy): Bacteria > Myxococcota > Myxococcia > Myxococcales > Myxococcaceae > Myxococcus > Myxococcus fallax. The sequence goes on from NZ_JABBJJ010000064.1 coordinate 385, forward strand.
GAGGTGGTGGTCTTCGACGCGCAGTTCACCGAGGCCGAGGCGACGAAGGTGCTCGCCGCCATCCGGGCGAAGACGGGCAACCCCATCCGTTACGTGGTCGTCACGCACCCGAACCCGGACAAGTTCAACGGGGTGGGGGTGTTCCAGCGCGAGGGCGCGAAGGTGGTGGCGAGCGAGGCCACCGCCGCGGCGATTCCCGCCGTGCACGCGTACAAGAAGTACTTCTGGGTGAACGTGGTGAAGGCCTTCACGGAAGAGACGTACCCGGCGCAGGCCAGGGTGGACGTCACCTTCCGCGGCACGTACGCGCTGCCGCTGGAGGGGGACGCGAAGGTGGAGCTGGCCGAGCTGAAGCACGCGGGCGTGGCCACGACGCAGACGGTGGCGTACGTGCCGGGGCGCAAGGCGCTCATCGTGGGAGACCTGGTGCACCACAAGGCGCACGCGTGGCTGGAGGGCGGCCTGCGCGAGGGTAACAAGGTGGTGCCGGACATGGCGGCGTGGAAGGCGGCGGTGGACGAGCTGGCGGCGTGGCCGGACGCCACGGTGTACGGCGGCCGGGGCGAGGCCGCGCCGGTGACGGAGGCCATCGCCGCGCAAAAGCGGTACCTGGACGGCATGGTGACGCTGGTGAACGGCTACGCGGCGGAGCTGGGAGCCCGCAAGGCGGAGTTGTGCGGTGACGCGGCGGCGCCGCACCACGCGGAGCTGCAGAAGCGCGCGGCGGCGGCCTTCCCGGAGTACGCGCTGCCGTACATGGTGGGGTACTCGGTGTACGGGCTGGTCAACCAGCTCGCGTGCGGCGGGTAGTCGCCTCGCTTCCTGTCACCGGATTGTCGGACCTGGAGTGGCCTGCTATCGAAGCGCTCCATGACCGACATGGCCCTCGAAGCGCTCTTCAAGCTCATCGATGAGGAGGGGCCGCTCCCCGCGAAGCTCTCCCCCGAGCTGCTCGAGGGCATCAAGCCAGGAGGGTCGTACAAGGGGTTCACGGCCCTCCACCTCGCGCTCTTCCTGGGGAACCTCGAGGCCGCCGCGCGGTTGCACGGCGCGGGTGCCAGCCTCGAGGCGAGGAACGAGAAGGGCCAGACCCCGCTCCTGTTCCTCGCGGAGCGCAAGGAGCCGAGCGCCGAGGAGGGAATCGCGTGGCTGCTCCAGCGCGGGGCCAATGCGAACGCGACGATGGGGTCGGGAGCGAACGCGCTGCACTTCGCGGCGCAGAATGCGGGCTTCTTCCCCGAGCACTACGTTCGCATTGGCCGGCTGCTGCTCGACGCGGGGACCCGGACCGAGGCGCGGACGAAGGCGGGACGTACGCCGCTGCATGTCGCCATCCCCAGCCACGGCGTCGAGTTCATGCGGCTGCTCGTGGAGCGCGGCGCCGACGTGAATGCCCAGACGGAGACGGGCGTGAGCCCACTGCACTTCGTCCCGGTGAACTACATGCGCTGGCGCGAGCTCGACGCGGAGCGACAGGGGGAGGAGGACCTCGGGCTCGATGCGGACGGCATCGCCCGGCGGTGCATCGAGACGCTGCTGGAGCTGGGCGCGCGCAAGGACCTGAAGACCTCCGAGGGGCTGACGGCCTACGAGTTCGCGCGGCAGGCCGACATGCCCGAGGAGATTGTCCAGTTGCTGCGGTAGGCGGGCGAAGGCCGAGGCGGCTCATCCGGCCCGCTTGCGCCTCCGAGGCGGTGCGGTGGCGTGGACGGGGAGCGTCACGCCCCGGGCGACGCGCTGGCGGAAGTCGCGGGGGCGCTCGCCGGTGAAGGCGGTGAAGGCGTGGGTGAAGGCGGCGAGGCTCTCGAAGCCCACGGTGTAGGCCGTCTGGGTGACGCGGGCGCCGTCCTCGGCGAGCAGCTCCATGGCACGCAGCATGCGGGCGTCGTGGAGGAAGCGGCGCCAGGAAGTACCGGCTTCTTCCTCGAAGCGGCGCGCGAGGGTGCGCTGGGACAAGCCCGCCGCCTTCGCCGCGCCGCCGAGCGTGACGGGACCGGCGAGGCGGGCCAGCGTGTACGCCATGGCGCGCTCCAGCTCGGGAGTCCGGGCGCGAGGCAGCCTCCACTCACGAGGCTCCGCGGCCCACTCCACGAGCAGGTGGGCGAGGGCGGAGAAGAAGCTCTCCGCCACCTTGTCGCGAGGCGCGCGCTCCGGTCCCCAGCGGGTGGAGTAGAGGAGCATCTCCCGCGCGAGGGGTGGCAGGACGAAGACGCGGCAGTCGCCCTCGGGAGCGGCGGGGACGTGCGAGGGCTCCAGGTACACGGTGCACAGCGTCGCGGGCTGCGTGGCGCTCACGCGGTGGCGGGTACCTCCGGCGAGCCAGGCGGCGCGCTGCGGTGGCAGCAACCACTGGGCCTCGGCCACCTCCAGGTGGAGCGCGCCGCTGGCGGCATAGAGGAGCTGGTGCCGGCGGTGGGTGTGCCAGCCGGAGGAGAAGGGCACCAGCTCGTCGGTGAGACAGAAGGTGGAGGCGGGCACCGCGTCCACTTCCACCAGGGGTCTGGGCACCTCGGGTTCTCCTCATCGTCCTCGGTTCTTCATGAGGGCTCGGGACGGGAGCATACGGCAACGGATGCCTCGAATAGTCGGCTCTGCGTGGCCACGAGTCCGCGGCGGAGTGTCTCTGCTGGTGACGCTCTGCTTTTGTGAGGAGACGCGAGCTTTCGATCAGGAATGCTTGTCGGTACTTTCGTGCGCATCGGGTGCACGACCGCGTGACCCGGGAGGCGCGCATGGTGGCGAAGTGTTGGTGGGTCCTGGTGCTCGTGCCATGGCTGGTGGGCTGTGCCAGCACGCGCGTCGTGCGGCTGAATATGGCTGAGGGAGCACCTCAGGCCTACCATACGGCGGTCTATGAACGGATCCGCGACGCGCTCGCCGGCTGTCGTGGTACCTCGCAGTGTCGAGATGCACTGGTCGACGCCTTGAGAGGACTCACCCGGGAACTCCTCACACCGGGCGGCAAGCTTCGGCGACTCGTCACCAAGGGGCAGGGAGAATGAGCAGGTCTTCGCGTTACTTCGCCCTCCGTCAGGATGTCTATGTTCCAGGGCGTTGGTATCTGGATGAGCCGGTCGATTCGGAAGGGAAGGAGCTGGAGGATATCTGGCAGTTCACCGAGGGCCATCCGGTGCAGGTCGAGCAACCTCTCTACGTGCCCTGTCATCGTGCCGGGAGGTCGCTCGACTTCTCCACGACGAGCGTGGGTGCCACGCCCATCCTTCATCCAAAGGTCGCGACTGTCTTCGAGGCATTCGCGCCTGATGACCTGCAAGTGCTGCCCGTGCGGGTCGAAGGGCAGGCGGAGCAATACTTCCTGCTCAATGTGACGCGACTGGTGAAGTGCATCGATGACAGCGCCTCGGAGGAGGTCCAGTACTGGAGGCCCGAGGATGGTCGACCCGAGAAGACAGGCAGGTACCGCTCCGTCCTGGGGCTGCGCATCGACAAAGCGCGCGTGGGTGATGCCAGGGTCTTTCGCACCTGGGGATGGACGGTGGCCCTCATCGTCGCCGAGGAACTCAAGGTCGCCCTGGAGCGAACGGGCGCCACCGGTATGAGCTTCACCGAGGTATAGGTCCGGAGTTCATTCCTACCCGCGTGGCCTGTCCGCCGCGGTCTCCGCCTCCGGCACGCCGCGCGCCCGGGACTCGCGGCGCTGCTGGCCCTGCGTGTCCGCGTAGCCCGTCAGCTCCACGTAGCCCCGGCCCGTCAGCGGCTTCCCCTCGCGCGAGCCCTCCAGGCCCACCGAGCCCTCCCAGTAGATGACGCTCACCGGCAGCTCCTGGTCCGCGAGCCTCGGTGTCACCGTGAGGTCCAGCCCCAACTTCTCCACATGCAGCCGCCACCGCGCCGGGTACTCGCCGCCGCTGCGAGGGCTCTTCCACGTGTCCAGCACCGTGAGCCGCACGTCCTCGCGAGACACCCGCACCGGCTCGCTGCTCCCCGAGCCCGCGGGAGGCACCCACATGCCCGAGCTGAACGGGTCCGCCGAGCCATCCTTGCGCCGGAGCTGGTAGTACATCAGCTCGCTCCCATCGGAGAGCTGCAGCGAGAACCAGTCCCAGCCCACCTGGTCCGCGCCGAGCGCGCTGGTGCTCCACTCGCGGTCCATCCAGCTCTCGCCCTTCACCTCATACGTCTTCCCATCCACCCGCACCGTGCCGCGCGAGGGCATCCGCGTCATCGAGTAGTAGTACGACGCATTGCCCCGCTCCGGCCCCTTCTGGCTCAAGCCCCGGTCACCCTGCAGCACCGGCGGCTTGCCCGGCTCCAGCAGCAGCTCCAGCGCCACCGCGTCCGTCTCCGCCCGCAGCCGCATGGGCCACGTGGACTCGCCGACGCTCGATGCCTCCCAGTCCTCCAGCCACACCTTGAAGGGCCGCGTGCTCGCGCCGGCAAGCTCCAGCGCGGAGCGGCTGAAGCGCTCGGCGGCCTGGAACCCGCCGCCCGCCACGTCCGTCACCGTGAAGTGCCCCAGGTACACCTGCCGCGCGCCCCATGCGGACGTGCGCGCGGGTGCTTCCGGCGCCAGCGCGCTGCGGAACAACGTGAACTGGTAGCCGAAGGCGCGCCCGTCCTCCGTCTCGAGGTTCCCCGTCCAGTACCACCACTCCGTGCGGAACTCCGGGTGCGGCCCGTGGTCCTCGGGGAACTGGAAGGGCCGCGGCTCCACCGCGCGCGCGTAGCCCTCCGTGGTCCCGGCGGCCTCGCCTCCGCCGAGCGCCCCCGTCACCGTGAGCGAGCCCCCTTGTGGCAGCTCGGGCGGGCGCGACTCATGCGTGACGACGACCACCACCACCGCCAGCGCCGCCAGCACCACCGCCGTTCCGATGACGAGCCCTCGACCGCCGCTCATGTCTCACTCCTCCCGCAGCGCGAGCGCGGGGTTGGCGCGCGCCATCTTCCAGGCCGGGTACAGCCCCGCCAGCGCCGACGCCACCAGCGCCAGCAGCATCGCCTGCACCAGCGTCTCCGGCGTCACCGCCAGCTGCAACGTCCACCCGAACGAGCGCTGGTTGATGACGTGCACCAGCACGTACGCCAGCGCCATGCCCAGCGGCACCGAGAACAGCCCCGCCAAGAGGCCCAACAGCCCCGTCTGCAGGGACACCAGTCCCCACAACTGCCCCGGCGTCAGCCCGGTGGCGCGCAGCACCGCCAGCTCGCGGGCCCGCTCCAGTTGCAGCGACATCAGCGCGCTCAGCACGCCCACGAAGGCCACACCGATGGCCAGCAGCCGGAGCACCTGCGTAATCGTGAAGGTGCGGTCGAACACCTCCAGCGAGGCCTGCCGCAGCGAGCGGTTGGCGCGCACCAGCAGCGTCTGCGTGTCCCCGGCCCGCTCGCGCACCGATGCCACCAGCGCGTCCACGTCCTGCCCGGGCGCCGCGTACAGCGCCACGCCGCTCACGCCCCGGTCGTCGAACCAGCGCTCATACGTGGTGCGCGGCATCAGCATCGTCCCCACGTCCGAGCCGTAGTCGAAGTACACGCCCACCACGCGGAAGTCGTGCGGCCCCTTGTCCGTGGCCAGCCGCACCGTGCCGCCCACGCGCACGCCGCGGTGGAAGCTGAAGGGCTCGGAGACGAGGAGGGTGTCGGGCGAGGACTCCAGCTCGCGCCACACCGTGTCCGGGTTGCCTTCCTTGAAGCGATAGGGCCGCGCCTGCGTCTGGGAGAAGTCGACGGCCAGCAGGTCCGTGGGCACGCCGTCCACGCGCGCGGAGGCCACGCGAAGGGTGCTGCTGCCGGCGACTCCCGGCGTCGCGCGCAGCCGCTCCGTCAGGCCGGGCACCAGCGTGGCGCCTCCCCGCCGCGCCACCAGCGAGGGCGGGGAGATGAACACGTCCGCCTGCAGCGACGTGTCCAGCCACGACACCACCGTGCCCCGGAAGCTGGACACCATGAGGCCCACGCCCACCGTGGTCGCCACCGCCACCATCAGCGCCGACAGCGCCACCGCCGTGCGGCTGAGACTCGTGCGCACGCTCCGCGCGGCCATGCTCCCCAAGAGGCCGAAGGTCGTCCCCAGCGGGAAGGCCGCCGCCGATGACAGCCGCTCCGTCACCCACGGCACCAGCAGCGCCGAGCCCAGCAGCACCGAGAAGAGGCCCCCGTACGCCGGCAGCAGCGCCTGCGTGGGCCACGACAAGAGCGCCGTGCCCCCGGCCAGCACCACCAGCCCCAGCACGGCCAGCTTCGGCGCGCGCGAGCGTGACACGTCCTCCAGCGTGGAGCGGCGCATCGTCGTCACCGGCGCCGAGCGCGCCGCCTCCCACGCGGGCACCAGCGCCGCCACCAGCGTGGCGCCCAGTCCCAGCACCAGCCCCTTGCCCAGCGTGAAGGGCTCCAGCGCGAGTCCGCGCACGCTCACCACGAAGTACAAGTCGTTGAACGTCTGCGTGACGAGCCCCACCAGCCCGCGCGCCAGCAGCACGCCCAGCAGCAGGCCTCCCACCGTGCCCACGGCGCCCAGCACCGCGGCCTCGCCCAGCACCAGCCCGAAGAGCTCGCCCCGGGTGATGCCCACCGCGCGCAGCCGGCCCAGCAGCCCGCGCCGCTGCACCACGGAGAAGGTCATCGTGTTGTAGATGAGGAACATCCCCACCACGAGCGCCAGCAGCGACAGCGCGGTGAGGTTGGTGCGGAAGGCCTTCGTCATCTGCTCCACCGTGCCCGCCCGGGCGGAGGCGCGCAGCAGCTCCGTCCCCGTGGGCAGCGTCGCCGCCAGCGCCTTCGCCTCGGCCTCGTCGCGCAGCCGCAGGTCCACGCGCGTCAGCCGCCCCACCTGCCCCAGCACCTCCTGCGCGGTGGACACGTCCGTGAGCACCAGCGCCTCCAGCGCCCGCGCGGTGTCCTCGTCCGACGGGTTCAGCAGCCCTGTCACGCGCAGCCGCTTCTCCACGCCCTCCACCCGCACCGGCAGCTCGCCCCCGGATGGCACGCCCAGCGCCTGGGCCGCGCGCGCGCTCAGCAGCACCGTGCCCGGCTCGGTGAGCAGCGCGCCCACGTCACCCATGGCCTCGCCCTTCGCGTAGTCACGGAAGGGCGCCTCCGCGAACGGGTCCACGCCCAGCACGGTGAGCGTGCGCCGGTCGCCCACCGCCGCCTGCACGTGCCCCTCCACCACTGGCGCGGACACCGGCGCGTCGCGGCGCAGGCGCAAGTCCCGGTACACGCCCTCGTCCAGGCCCGACGAGCCGCCCACCACCTGATGCGTGGCGCGGCCGGCCACCGCGTCCGTGGAGCGCTCGAAGGCGCGCAGCGCGCTGTCGCTCGCCAGATCAATGGACACCACCACCGCCACGCCCAGCGCGATGCCCAGGAGCGACAGCGCCGTCAGCCACGGGTGGCTGGCCAGGTGGCGCAGGCTGGAGCGGACCAGCAGCCCCTTCATCGCGCCGCCCTTCGCGTGTGCTCGCGCTCCACCAGCCGGCCGCCTTCCATCGACAGCACGCGGTCCGCGCGAGACACCAGCCCCGGCTCATGCGTGACGACCAGCGCGCACGCGTTGCCCTGTCGCGTGAGGCCCTCCAGCAGGTCCAGCACCTGCCGGCCCGTGGTCTCGTCCAGGTTGCCCGTGGGCTCGTCCGCCAGCAGCAGCGGCGGGGAATGGGCCAGCGCGCGCGCCACCGCCACGCGCTGCTGCTCGCCGCCGGACAGCCGGTCCGGGAAGCTGCGCGCCCGCGCGCGCAGGCCCACCCGCTCCAGCAGCTCCCGCGCCTTCTCCCCGGCCTTGGCGGAGACGTGCCCGTTCAGCTCCAGGGGCAGTCGCACGTTCTCCTCAACCGTCAGCGTGGGCAGCAGGTTGAAGGCCTGGAAGATGAAGCCCACGCGCTCGCGCCGCAGCAGCGTGCGCGCGCTCTCGCTCAGGCCGCCCAGGTCACGGCCGTCCACCCGCACTTCGCCGCGGGTGGGCACATCAATGCCGCTGATGAGGTTGAGCAGCGTGGATTTTCCCGAGCCGCTGCGGCCTAGCAGCACCACGAACTCGCCCCGGTGGAGGGAGAGCTGGACGCCGGAGAGCACCTCTCGGACGGTGTCTCCTTCGGCGTAGGCCTTGGTGACGTCACGCAGCTCGACGAGGGGAGGGGAGTCGGACGGAGGAGGCATTCGCGCCTCTTGAGATACACGGAGGCGCGGCGTGCCGCCGCGTTTTGTGGCCGTCCGCCTTCCGCTCAGGCGCCCGCGGCGGGTGCCTCCCAGCTTTCACCGTCCCGCCACTGCTCCAGGAAGCTCCCCAGCTCCGCCGCCAGCAGCGGGCCCGCCGTGTCGCGGGGAATGACGTGGTAGCCTTCGCGCAGCGACAGGACGCGCACCGACGGGGCCGACGTCAGCCGCCGGGCGAGCCACCGCCCGCCCTCCGGGTCCACCACGTGGTCCTGCTCCGCCACCGCCACCAGCGTGGGGCAGCGCACGCGCGTCACGTCCCGCACCGCCAGGTTCTGCAGCGTGCACAAGTCCCTCAGCCGGGCCACCGGGAAGGCCGGGAGGACGGGCGCTTCCGCCAGGGCCTCCGGGTCCGAGATGTCCGTGCCCGTCTTCTCCGCCCACGGGCGAGCCCACTCCAGGAGCGGCGTGCGCGCCAGCTGCCGGATGAGGAACATGCGCGGCCCGCGGAAGCGCACCGCCGGCGCCACCAGCGCCAGCGCCCGCACCTGCTCGGGGTGGCGCGCCGCCAGCCCCAGCGCCAGCAGCGAGCCCATGGACAGGCCCGCCACGAAGACGTTCCGGTGGCCGCTCAGTGCGTGCAGCGCATGCTCCGCCGCCGCCTGCCAGTCCCTCCAGGTGACGTGCAGCAGCGCCTGGGGCGTGGTGCCATGGCCCGGCAGCCGGGGCGCCACCGCGCGCATTCCCCGCGCCGCCAGGGCCTCGCCCAGCGGGCGCATGTCCCACGGGCTGCCGGTGAAGCCGTGCAGCAGCAAACACGCGTCCTCGCCCCCGCCCAGGTCGAAGGGCGCTGTCTTCCGCGGGTCCATGGCCTCTGGAATTGCGCTCACACCGTGACGCTGGCCACGAGAAGGCGCAGGCGCTATGCCCTCTGCCTCATGGCGGACACTCCGAAGCCCCCGGACGCGCAGCAACTGCAGATTCAAATCGATGAGGACGTGGCCAATGGTCAGTACGTCAACATGGCCCTGGTGAACCACTCCGACACCGAGTTCACCCTGGACTTCATCTACGTCCAGCCCCAGGTGCCCAAGGCCCGGGTGCGCTCGCGCATCATCACCAACCCCAAGCACATGAAGCGCCTGGTGGCGGCCATGCAGGACAACATCGCCCGCTACGAGGCGAAGTACGGCCCCATTCTCCCGCGCGACGACGACGGCGGGATGCACTGACGCGCACGCTCGCCGTGCGCCCCGCGACGGGGGCTCAGGGCTTGCCCTCCTTCGCCGCCTCCTGCTGCTGCTGCTTCTGCTCGGTGAGGTACGCGTCCACCCGCGACTTCAGGTGGGCGGCGAACTGCGGCTCCACCCGGCTCAGCAGCGCCCACTCGAAGTCGGTGGCGCGCAGCAGCGTGGGCTTCGTCGGGGACAGGGGCTCGCCCAGCACGTACACGCCCGCCTGCGAGGAGCCGCCGCCACCGCCCTTGTTCTCCTTGGCCTCGCGCTGGCCGGCGAAGGAGCCCGGGTGCGAGGGGGCCCGGCCGTTGGTGGTGTAGGCCATCCGGTACGCGCGAATCATGGTGCGCCCGTTGTCCAGCCGGTGCGCCTGCACCAGGATGCGAGACCAGCTCGCGCCGACGTCCACGTTGCCGCGAATCCGCCACGTCGTGTGCAGGTAGAGCGGGTCCGAGCTGGGCAGCAGCTCGTAGCCCTCCTCGACGAGCAGCTCCCGCGCCGTCGCCAGCAGCGACTCCGGCGGCAGCTTGTAGACGGCCTGGCTGGTGGTTCCCTCCAGCAGGTTCTGGCGCGGGTCCTTGGTCACCGCGCAGCCCGTGGCCCCCAGCAGGAGTCCAGCCGCCACCAGGAACGCGAAACGCCGACGCATGGCACACACCTTCGAGCCCCAACTCAGAAGGACCGCGTCCGGCGCTTTCGGGGCGCCACGGGCCGGACATTCCTGAGAACGCACCGAGGTTACGACACATATCGTAGCGTCGGAATTGTTCCTCAGTCGCAGCGGTAGCAGAGCGTCCGGGTTCCACCCGGGACCCAGGGCGCGGGGTGCTCCTGGCAGACCCTGCCGGGCAGCGCGTGGAGCCGCTGGACGCTGGCCTCCAGGCGGGGGAAGTCCGTGGCGAGGCGGCGATAGGTCTCCCAGTCCGCCGCGGACGCCTCCCAGAAGACGCAGGTGCCCGGCCCCTCCTTGACGGCGCCGTTCTCGAACACGGACCAGTGGCCGTTGCCACCGGCCCAGTCGGCCGGCTGCCAGCCCAGCGCCGCATTGGAGAAGTTCAGCCGGGGCCAGGACGACGTCAGCAGTCCACCGAAGCGCTTGCCGCTGTCGCGCAGCACCCGCCGGATGAGGGCGATGGACTCCCGGTCCTCCAGCGCGTCGTTCATGGTGAAGGGCGGCTGGCCGCGCACGCGCTCCTCATACGACGGCGTGTACGCCTTGAAGGAGCGGCCCCACCCGCGCGTCACCTCCACGAGCAGGACGGCGACGAGCACCGCCAGCGCCACGCTCCATGCCCGGGCGCGAGGGGCCTGGGCCTTCCACGCCAGCAGCGCGCCGAACCGGGCGCTGGCGACGAGCATCGCGGCGCCCAGCAGCAGCACCAGCGCGTGCAGCCCGTACTTCAGGATGTAGTAGTCGACGGGCAGCTTCGCCTGGAAGTAGGCGAGCTGCACCGCGGCGTTGACGCCGGCGAACAGCAGCGCGAAGTCGAGCAGCCTCCGCTCCACGCCGTCCCCGCGCGGAATGAGGAAGCGCACGACGAGCAGCCCCGCCACCGCCCAGGACTGCACCCGCAGCGCGCGCTCGTGCGCGTGGGGCACGAAGCCGCCACCGGAGTGCGCCAGGGGCAGCAGCCGCCAGTACGCGTACGCCGCCGCGCCCAGCAGCGCGAGCGCCACCAGCCACGCCCAGGGCCGGTACCTCCGGCCGAGCGACGCCGTTCCCTCCAGCGCCACCAGCACGCCGCAGGTGAAGAGGAAGTCGCCCAGGTTCAACCCATAGGTGTACCGGTAGAAGACCGTGAACACCGCGAGCGCGAAGCACCGGGCCCAGGCCGACGCGGGCAGCGCGTAGGCGAGCCACGCCAGCGCCAGCGGCACCAGGCCGAAGAGGTGCGCATAGAAGCCCTCTCCCTGGTGGTAGTGCAGCAGCCGCAGCAGGAGGAACGGCCAGGCGAACGCGGTGGCCGCCAGCATCGCCACCTGCGCCACCACCGCGGCGCGTCCGGAGCGCGACAGGCGCCCGACGGCGGCCTCCAGCCCCACGACGAGCGCCACGGCGAGCACCCCGGGCACCAGGTAGAAGGCGGCGCGGAAGCTGGCGAACGTGTCCAGGCCGAGCAGCCGCTCCAGCAGGTGCGTCAGCGTGTGGAAGAAGGTGAAGCCCTGGTAGATGCCGGGCGAGTGCGTGAGGAACTCGGCCCGCAGCGCGACGTGGTTGCCGGCGTCGCCCCCGCCCAGGCTCACCAGCCCGCCCATGACGGAGATGCCCAGCATCCGCCACGTCACGCCCAGGGCCACGGCGAGGTAGAGCGCCTGGACTCCGGCGAGCAGCCCGTGCGTCGGCCACACCCGGCGGGCCGCCAGGGCCTTCCAGGTGACGGCCAGGGCCAGCGCGGCCCCGAGCACGGCCCCCACCCACAGCGGCAGCTTCAGGGCCGCCCGCAGCACCCCCGCCAGGGCGGCGGGCAGCAGCCACGTCGTCAGGAGGAGCAGCAGCGGCCCGAGCCCGCGAGGAGGCTCCGCGTGAGGAGGGCTGGATTGCGGGTCGAGGGTGTCCGGCACTGTGCGCGGCTCCTACCCCATGTCCGCGAGCCCGCCAACGTTCGCGCCCGACTCGTGGTCACCCGGGGTGTCGTATCTTCGCGCACAGGAATCGCCAAGGCCTTGGACAGCTTGGACGGGCGGGCGCAGACTTCCGGCCACCGTGCTCCGAATCCTCGCGCCGCTCCTCGTGCTGCTGTGTGCGTCCGCCGCCTCCGCCCAGTGCCTGGGGGACGGGGTGCAGCTGTTCCCCGCGCCGGGCGCCATCGTCCCCACCAACACGCGCTTCCTGCTGGAGGGCGTGGGCACCGCGCGCTCGCAGGTGGCGGCGCTGGTGGGCAAGACGCTCCGGCTGGTGTCGGACAATCACACGGTGGAGGTGAAGGCGCAGCGCGGCTGGGAGAGCAGCCTGGGCCGCGTCACCGTCGTCCTCAAGGCGGCCGGGAAGCTGGAGCCGGGCACGCGCTACGCGCTGCGCGTGGACGAGGTGCTGCCCAACGTCATGCTGCTCAACGGCCACGGCAGCACCGTGGTGCCCGAGTGGCGCACCGGCAAGGGCCCCGACGCCAGCCCTCCTCGCTGGCTGCGCAAGCCCGCCGTCTCCGAGGGCCTCCTGCGCCGCACGCCCCAGGGCACCACCCGCTTCGTGCGGCTCAACCTGTCGCTGCGCGAGGACAGCCCCGCCTACCTCGTGGTGAAGCTGGAGTCGCGCCGCCCCGGGCCCGCCGTGCAGCAGTACGTGGTGCCCGTCCACAACAACACCGCCTTCATCGGCCACGAGGCGTGCAGCGGCACCTTCGCCATGGAGGACGGCCGCAGCTACCGCGCCCGCATCCAGGCCTTCGACGCGGCCGGGCAGCCGGCCCCGGGCGTGCCTCCCGTGGACTTCGAGGCTCCCGCGGAGTAGGGGAGGGGCGCATGACGACGGTGGATGTGGAGAGCCTCAAGCAGCGGATGACGGCCTTCATCCAGGGGCTGCAGGACGACATCTGCGGCGCGCTGGAGCGGCTGGACGGCCAGGCGCGCTTCCGTGAGGACGCCTGGAGCCGCCCCGGCGGCGGCGGCGGACGCAGCCGCGTGCTGGAGGACGGCGCCGTGCTGGAGAAGGCTGGCGTCAACACGTCGGTGGTCTTCGGCGAGCTGGAGGCGCAGTTCGCCCAGAAGCTCCAGGGCGAGGGCCGTCACTTCTGGGCGGGCGGGATGTCGCTGGTGCTGCACCCGCGCAACCCCCACGTGCCCACCGTGCACGCCAACTACCGCTTCATCCACCAGGGCGGGAAGGCGTGGTTCGGCGGCGGCGCTGACCTGACGCCCTACTACCTCTACGAGGAGGACGCGGCGCACTTCCACCGCACGCACAAGGCCGCGTGCGACAGGCACGACGCCGCGTACTACCCGCGCTTCAAGGACGCCTGCGACAAGTACTTCTACCTGCGCCACCGCGAGGAGACGCGCGGGGTGGGCGGCATCTTCTTCGAGAACATGGGCGGAGACCTGGAGCGCGAGTTCGCCTTCGTCCAGGACTGCGGCCGCGCCTTCCTGGCCGCGTACCTGCCCATCGCCGAGCGGCGCAAGGACACGCCCTTCACGGAAGCGCAGCGCTTCTGGCAGGAGGTGCGGCGCGGGCGCTACGTGGAGTTCAACCTCGTCTATGACCGGGGCACCGTCTTCGGCCTGGAGACGCGCGGGCGCACCGAGTCCATCCTCATGTCGCTGCCGCCGCAGGCCCGCTGGCGCTATGACTTCCACCCGGACCCGGGCACCTCGGAGGCCCGGCTGGTGGAGGTGCTCCGACAGCCGCGGGACTGGGCGGGCCACGGAGGCTGACCGGGCATGTCCTCGCGCAAGAAGCTCGCCCTCATCCTCTCCGTCGTCGCCGTCGCCGTCGTGGGCCTCGCCGTCTGGGGCTGGCTCTACTACCGGGGCATGCGCGCGCTGGGCGAGGGCCTGGCCACCGGCGACGGCCGGGGCGGCGGCCTCTTCCGGGCGGAGAAGCCCACGGACACCGAGGCGCGCGTCAACCTGCTCGCGCTGTGTGACGCGGTGCAGAGCTACCGCGACGAGCACGGCACGTACCTCACCGCGGGCCCCACGCCGAAGGAGGTGCCGCGCGGCGGCGAGCTGGTGGAGTTTCCGAAGGAGGAGCCCTTCCAGCACATCGGGTTCGACCCGGGCGAGAAGGTCCGCTTCCAATATGAGGTGACGGTGCAGGAGAGCCCGGTGGGAGAGCCCGAGGTGTCGTGCCTGGCGCGCGGCGACTTCGACGGCGACGGGCAGAACGCCGTGTACCGCGTTCGTCTGGATTCGAACGGAATGACGTCCCCCATCGAGGTGGAGCGCGAGGGCGAGTAGCCCCGGGGCGCAACCTCGAATTCACCCCGCCCGAGAATCCGGGAAATGGGGCACATCGGCGACATCAAGGGCCCACGCGGCAGGTCGGGTGAGACCTGGGTGGGCCCGCGTCCCCAGGCGCCGACGCGCGAGGGCCCGAAGACGCCTTCTGGTGGCACGGCCTTCCTCGCGGATGGCATGGAGCCGGCGGTGACCTCCGGTGAGGGGACACGCATCGTCCGCTCGCCCTTTGCTCCGCCGATGGAGGGCACCCGTCTCACTCCAGCGGACGGCACGCACGCCGAGGCCGCGCAGGGTGGCGGCACTCCCGAGGACGCCACGACTTCCGACGCACCCGTGGGCGAGGAGGCGCGGGGCGGCCGCCTCGTCCTGGCCGATGGCCCTGGCGGAGAGGGCACGCGCGTCGTCCGCATTCCACTCCCACGCTCCGATGCACCGCGTGGCGGTACGGGCGCCCCGGCCGGTTCCGGTCCGGACACTTCCAAAATGCCCGGTAACGGCACGCCCCTTTCGCTTGCGTTAGGCTCGGCGCCTCCTTCCCTTCCGGCTGGTGAGGCATCCCTCATGTCCTCCTTCCGAATCCCGTCCGCCCTCACGAGCCTCCTTCCCTCGCTGGTTGGAGGTCCGCGCCCCCAGGGCCCCACGCCCCCGGTGCCCGAAGGGCCCCCGTCCACGCGCCCGGGACGGGGTGACAACTTCGCCGCCCAGCAGCAGCAGCAGATGGGGCGTCCGACGCTGGTGGGCGACGCGCGCCCGCCGGTGAAGTCCGTGGAGGAGCTGGTGCCGCCCGGCCTGGAGCAGGTGGAGGGCCAGGAGGAGCTGGGCCTCCGCTTCACCTCCGACGCCGCGCTGCTGGCCGCGCACCTCAAGCCCTCGCAGCTCTCCGGCTCCGAGCGCGCCAACCGCCTGTGGGCCTTCTACGCCGCCTATGCCGAGGCCGCCGCCGGCAAGCCTCCTCAAGAGGAAGCCAGGGCCGCCTTCCGGGAGGGGCTCGAGAGCCAGGGCTTCGCCGAGCTGCGCGACGCGAACACCGGGCAGGATGGCGTGGAGCGCGGCCTGTGGGTGCTGGCCTCCCGCACCCCGGAGGAGGCCCGCGAGCGCGCCGCCAGCGTCCGCCTGGAGCCTCCCCCGGATGTCCGCCACTCGGAGGCCGCCGCCCGAAAGGACGCCCCGACCGCCGAGCGGGCGAGCGACCCGGCCCTCGCCCTCCAGGCGGGCGCCCGTCACGCCGAAGCCATGCGGGGCATGGCCGTCCCCGTCGCCCTGGAGGCCCGGAAGTCGGAGGACGAGGAGGAGGACGACCCGTCGAAGCCCCGGCGCGACCGCCACCGCGACCGCAAGCTGGGGAAGATGATGCTCTGGAACGTCCTCCACCGCTTCCGCTCGGACCCCGAGGACGGCGCGGTGGCCCAGGCCCAGTGGGACAGGGCGACTTTCGGCGCCGTGCTGGCCCTGGCGGCCATCGCCCTCATCGTCATCGCGCTCGTGAGCCTCTAGGGCCGCCCACCAGTAAACCCCCCGGTAGCGCGAAACTCCTTGGCGGGCGCCGGCTTGTGGTACGTTGCCGCACCCATTGGCCACCGACGACCTCACACTCGTCAAGCGCGTCCGGAGCGGCGACCAGCGCGCATTCAAGCTCCTCGTCGAGCGTTACCAACGCAAGGTGTACGCCGTTGCGCTGGGCATGCTGAAGGACAAGGAGGAAGCGATGGACGTCTCCCAGGAGGCGTTCGTCAAGGTCTACAAGTACCTGGACCACTTCAAGGGCGACTCGTCCTTCTACACCTGGCTCTACCGAATCACGGTCAACATCTGCATCGACGTGATTCGCAAGCGCGGCGGAGGCGGTGAGGCCGTCGAGTTCGACGAGTCCCAGGCCATGGACCTGTCCGAGGCCCGCATCGGCGCGCTCGGCAGCCGCCTGGGCACCAACCCCCAGAAGAGCGCCCTGCGCCGCGAGCTGGCCGAGAAGATTCAGGAGGCCCTGGCCACCGTGCCCGAGAAGCACCGCGCCATCCTCCTGCTCCGGGAGATCGAGGGAATGTCCTACGAGGACCTCTCCCGGACCCTGGAAATACCCAAGGGCACGGTGATGAGCCGCCTGTTCCATGCCCGGGCCAAGGTGCAGAAAATCCTGAGTGAATACCTGGAGTTGGACGAGGCCAAGAGCGGCGTGGGGAGTGAGTGAGCGGGCCTCGAATATCTGAGGGAGGCGTGCGTCACACGGTGCGCACCCCCCACCAGGAAGCAGGGTGATGGATATGGCCGGAAATCCCGCGTGTGAGCAATTCGTACCGAGGCTCTCCCCGTACGTCGACGGAGAGCTGACCCCCGCGGAGCGGGTGACCGTGGAGCGGCACCTGTCCGCGTGCCGGGACTGCACGGGCCGCGCCGCGGACCTGCGCGCTGAGTCGGGCCTGCTGCGCGTGGGCCTGGACATGGCCGTGGACGATGTCGACTTCAAGGACTTCGCCCAGAAGGTCATGGCCCGGGTGACGCCGGAGCGGCCGCCGCTCCTGGAGCGCCTGAAGCTGAGCCTGTCGGAGATGTTCCTCTACCAGCGCACCGCGATGATTTCGTCGCTGGCCACCGCGGCCGTGCTGGTGGCGGTGGGGCTGCCGCTGCTCATGAGCGACCGGGCGCCGGAGGGCTACGCGGCCGAGCGCATGACGGTGAAGGCCATCCAACCCTATGAGAATGCCCGCGTTGCGCCGGTGGTGATGGAGACCGACAACGGCGGTACCATCATCTGGCTGGTGGACGAGGAGACGCGGGACGGCTCGTCCCCTGGCTCGGAAGACGAGGAGTTGGAGGAGGAGATTGGCGGCGGCATGTCGCCGGACGGCGCGGGGACGAAGAAGCCCGCGCGCCCGGCGACGGACGCCCCCCGGCCGTCGGGAGGTACCCTGTGAGAATGCACGTGTCGTCGTGGCTGGCGGTGGTGGGGCTGGTGCTGATGCTGCCGTGGGTCGCCAGCGCCCAGGAGCAGAAGGTCCAGGTGCAGGTGGAGGTGGTGCTCGCCTCCATGAAGGGCTCCGAGGTGGAGCCCCCCGAATTGGCGAAGATGAAGGAGCAGTTCCAGAAGCAGAACTTCAACTTCACCTCCTTCAAGCGCCTGTCACTGGAGGTGCTGGAGGTGAACGCGAAGAAGTCCGCCGAGGTGAAGCTGCCCAGCGGCACCAACGCGACGCTGCAGCTGCTGGGCATGAAGGACGGCATCGCCACGGTGCGCGTGGCCATCCCCCGCCAGCCCACGCTGGACGTGGAGCTGGGCCGGCAGGGCGCCGTCTACCAGAAGGCCGGCAAGTACGTGGGCGGGGAGCTCATCCTCGTCCTCTCCCCGCCCGCGAAGTAGTCACTTCCCGAAGCACCCCGGCGAGGCCCCTCAGGCGGCGCGGTGGACGGCGACGTCCCGCGCCCGGGGGGCTTCGTCGTCTTCCAGCAGCTCCACGTCCACGATTTCCACCTCCATGTCGAGGTCCACGTCCTCCTCCATGGCGGCCACGCGCGGAGGCGGGGCCTGGTGCGCGGCGGCGGGCTCCTCGGCGCGCTCGCGCTCCAGGTGGATGCGCAGCCCGTCGAACATGGTGTCGAAGGCCGTGTAGATGCGGTCCACCATGGCGAGCGCGTCGGCGCGCACCTCGGGGGACAGCTCCATGGCCTCCAGCTCCGCCGCCAGCTCCTGCTCGAACATGGCGTGCTGCGCCTCGGCCTGCATGTGGTGGTCGGAGAAGTACTTCAGCCGCTCGTCGGCGCCCTGCGCCGCGGAGATGACGGCGGTGCGGCCGAAGAAGACGTGGCTGGTGGACTCCAGCGCCCACAGCAGGACGATGCGCAGCCGGTCATCCACGGGGCGGTACACCTCGCTGATGATGGCGTAGGCCGCGTCGCGCGTCTTCACGTGGGCCTTGCCGTACATGGCGCCGATGCTCAGCGAGCCACCGGTGAGCGCGGCGATGTCGTCCTCGAACCACTGGTCGTGCCCGCCCTCCTCGGCATGGTGCCGCGTGGCGAGCGCCTTGAGGTGCGCGTCCTGGATGAAGTGCGCGTTGAGCCGCAGCACGTCCTGGAAGGTCATCACCCAGAAGGTCAGCCGTGGCGCGAACGCCATCACCTGCTCAATCGGGCGGTCCATCCTCAAGTCGGAGAAGAACGGGTGTGAGGCGAACCGCGCCTCGCGCACTGCGATGTGTTGGAGCACGGCCTTCATGGGGTGGTTCCTCACGGGTGAAAGCCCCCCGCTCCGGCCTGGCGGGGGAGTCAGGGACTCAGGCCCGCCGCGGGGAGTCGTGCGGGCGCAAAAGGCGTGCGGCGTGGACTACCAGTTGATGGTGTACGTGCAGGCGCCGTCTCCCCTCCGCCGGCAGCTCTTGGGGTCATGTTCAATACGCACCCAGAGAGAATCCTTGGGGCGGAACCTGTCACCAATGGCTTCGATGAGCCCGAGGTCCAGGTCGCAAGGATAGGGATTGTCGCAGGCCATCCGCGCGTTGCGCTTGTCCACCGGCTCGAAGCGGTAGCCACCGATGCCACCGCGGCCGCGGTGGTTCATCCGGTACGCCATGTCGATGGCGCGCAGGCCCTTCTCCAGCGTGTCGATGTCCGGCGGGAAGTGCGCGCTGTCCGGAATCTTCCGGCCGATGGTGCGCACCGTGCTCGGGCCAATCTTCTCGAACACGAGATTGAACGCCTTGAGGAGGGCAGGCATCGGGTACCAGGTGTCCGCCTTCAGGGGAGAGATGCCGTTCTCGGCGAGGATTCGCAGCGCACGCGACTGCGCGAGTTCCATTCCATTAACGATGGCCAGAATGGATTGCCCGATGACTTCGACGCCGGCGAACGCCTCGGGCCGCAACGACGATGCCGTGACTGGAGCGGAAATCTTCAATTCCATACGTGTACGCCCTCGAGTGAGTGCGAGACATTGAAGCGGCTTTTTCCAGTTTTTTCAAATTGCTTTGCATGTCTGTAATTTTCCGGAAGAGGACCTAGGGGGTATCCGCAGGAGCAATTCCGACCCGCGCGGCGTGTGATGGCGCGCTCGTGCGCGAGGTACCGCCGGGCGTGCGAGCCCGAGGGGAATGTCGGAGGTGGGCCTCGGTGTCGGGAGGGCGTGTACCCGGCACGTGTCGTGACGCGCTTTCAGTGGCATTCACAGACATCCAGTGCGGCTGTGTTCGCACATGGGAATCAGGTGTTCGTGCATGCGACACGGTGTGTGCACGGCGCGGGTGTGTGTCACTGCGGGGCCCGCGGGAGGCGGGATTCGACGTGGCGGCGCGGTGTTGGCGAGCGAACACATTCGCGCGGCGAGCCACGCGGCTTCGGAAGTCGCGCGGGGTGGTGGGGGCGCGCACGTGGCCGCGGCCCTGGCGCGCGGCCGCGGGGCCCACGGTGGTGGCGGGCGCGCGGCGCCAGCGCGCCGGGCGTGGGCAGGAGGCGCCCACGGTGGTGGCGGACGCGTGGTGGCGGCGGGGCGTGGGCAGGAGGCACCCACGGGGAGGCGGACGAGCGCGCCTGCGAGGTTCGCAGGGCGAGCGTGCGAATCCGGCACGCGGACTGTGCGGATTCGGCACGCGGGCCGTGATGGATGCCCGGCGGTGGTGCCGGAGCACCGCGCGGAGGGGGCGGCGCCGGGCGCGATTCCACGCGGACGGAAGTCGTTTCGTCCTGCTTTCCGGTGGGGGCCTGAAAAAAGGTCAGTCTTTCCGCCATGGGGAGAGGCCGAGCAGGCGGGCAGCCCTTGTCATCTCAAGGGCTTGGCGCTCGGCACGCGCGTTGCTCTGAGGGTTGGGCGTGCAGGGCGGCGGCGGCGGGCTGATCGCAGGACAGGCAGACCCTCAACCTTGGAGATGAAATCATGGCGAAGACGACTCAGCGTGGGCAGGTCATCCGTCGTAAGGCCCGGCAGGTGAAGGTGACGACGGCGCGGGCGGTGAAGGGTGCCGGCCGGAGCGCGCGTCAGGTGCAGGTGACGCTGGGCGACCTCATCGCGGCGGCGTTCGACACGGTGGGCGGCGAGGTGAAGAAGGTGGCGCAGGTGGTGTCCTCCAAGGACATGACGCTCGCCACCGGCAAGCACATCGTCTTCGTTGGCTGACGCGCCGGTCCGGGACGTGCGCCACTTCGTGGCGCCTGGGCGTGTGGCGGCGGCGGCGTGAAGGGGACATCAGGGTGAGACGCGTCATCATTCCCGGACGGAACTGTTGGACGGTGGAGGAGGTCAGCGACGCGGGAGTTCTCGTGGACGCTCGCGCCTACTACCGGGAGCTGTACCGGGCCGCGCAGAAGGCCCGACGCTACATCGCGATTACCGGCTGGCAGTTCGACAGCGACGTGGCGCTCCTGCGAGGCGAGGACCTCGGCGAGGCGCGCGGCGAGGTGCGACTGCTGCCCATGCTGGACGAGCTGTGCCGCGCCAACCCGGAGCTGCACGTCTATGTCCTGGCCTGGGACTTCAGCCTGCTGCTCGCGATGGAGCGCGAGTGGATGCAGCACCTCATCTTCAACTGGACCACGAACGAGCGCGTGCGCTTCCGCTTCGATGCGTCCAGCCCGCTGTACGGGGCGCATCACCAGAAGCTGGTCGTCATCGACGGCGCGGTCGCCTTCACCGGCGGCATGGATGTCTGTGATTGCCGCTGGGACGACCGCGACCACCCGGTGCGCTCGCCCCTGCGCTGTGACAGCGGAAGGGATCCGCATGGCCCGTACCATGACGTGCAGTCGGTGCTGACGGGCCCGGTGGTGGACAAGCTGGCGGAGCTGTTCGAGGCGCGCTGGGCGCACGCGGGCGGAGGCGAGCTGCGGCTGCCGAAGGTGTTGCGCGACGACGTGGACTTCCGCGCGAGCATCCCGGCCCCTCCGGGGCCCGTGGCGCTCAGCCGCACCTTTGGCAAGACGCTGCTGCCGCCGCAGGAGGCGGTGCAGGAGGTGCGCGCGCTGTACCTCGACGCCATCGAGTCCGCCGAGCGCTTCATCTACATCGAGAATCAATACTTCTCCTCGCGCGCCATCTACCAGGCGCTGGTGAAGCGCATGCGCGAGCCGGGGCGCGGCCGGCTGCAAATCATGCTGGTGCTGCCGCAGCAGCCCGAGGCGCTGCGCGAGCAATTGGCCATGGGCATCGCCCAGGTGCGCCTGCTGCGCTCGCTGGAGCAGGTGGCCAAGGAGATGGGCCATGCCTTCGGCGTGTACTGCTCGGCGGGGCGCAACGACGCGGGTACGGACGTCTACACGTACATCCATTCCAAGGTGATGGTGGTGGACGACCGGTTCCTCACGCTCGGCTCGGCCAACACCACCAACCGCAGCCTGGGCCTGGACTCGGAGCTGAACCTGAGCTGGGAAGCACAGGAGGACGGCGACGCGGTGTCGCGCGCCATCCGCCGCATCCGCGTGTCGCTGATGGCGGAGCACGCGGGGCTGGAGGGCGTGGAGTCGCTGCGCGTGCTGGCGCGGGCGGACGGCGGGCTCGTGGACTGGCTGGACGGCGTGTCCGCGGCGGGCCTCCACCGGCTGCGCCCGCACCCCATGGAGACGGTGTTCGACCAGAGCCCGCTGCTCAAGTCGCTGGAGCCCGAGGAGCTCATCATCGACCCGGAGGACTCCGTCCTCGACGAGTCCCTCTTCGAGGCGCTGCACCGCGCCGAGGACGGGCTGTTCGCGTCCGGCATCCGCCTGCTGTCGCGCTGGCTGGTGGGCACGAGCACCGAGCGCCCGCACCGCGCCATCTGCCCCGTCACGGAAGAAGAGGACGGGCGGTCCGCGGGCGGTTGAGCGGCGCCTGGGGGAGCAGGGCGGTGCCGGGCGCCTGGATGCTCGCCCGCCCTGGGACGGGCCCGAAGGCGCGGGCCCGTCCGCCGGGTTGTACCTGCCCTGATGGTCGCCACCTTGTTGGGAGAACAACTCTCGCAAGGAGATTCCCACATGAAGCTTCCACTGATGGCGGCGCTGGCTGCTCTCACGTTCTGGGGCTGTTCGAGCCAGTCGGCCAACACGCGGGCGGATGACGCGACGGGTGGCTCGGGGCAGACGGCGCAGTCCGACTCCCTCCAGGGCACGCCCGGCGATGAGGCGCGCGAGCAGGCGAGGGACGACGAGGAATCCCAGGAGAGCCCGCTCGAGGCGTCCGACGTGGTGGACAACGAGCGCCGGGACCGCATGGACGCGCCCACCGTCTATGACGGCGAGGCCACGGGCGGCAGCGGCAGCGACAGCTCCGTGACGACGAAGGACGGCGAGAAGTGGGACGTCATGGAGGAGCCGGGTGTGGACCGCGAGCCCAACCGCGGTGACAAGGAAGAGGCGACGGGCGGCTCCGGCGCGGCCGGTGACAACGACAGCAGCGACAACTCCGGCGACAACACCGGCGGCGTGAGCGGCGGCGGCGGGCAGGCGGGCGGCTCTGGCGGCGGTGGTAGCGGCTCCGGCGGCGGCGGCTCCGGCGGTGGCGGCGGCGGTGGTGGCGGCGGCCTCTAATCCCCCATCGAAGTAGTCCGCGGCACGTGTCACCCGCCAGGTTCCCGGGCCCCGGTGGGTGCGTGTGCCGACGGACCGCAGTGTCACCCATACGTGACCAGGGTCGGTTGCTTCGCCTCGCGGCGGGGCCGGGTAGACTCGGGGGACGATGACTGGCGCCCCCCTCTTCGCCCTTCTTGCCCTGGTGTCCACGCAGCAACCCGAGGCCAGCTCCACGATAGAGGAGATGCCCTCGGACGTGGAGCAGTCCGGAGGTGCTCCGGCTGGCGGCCCTTCGTCCGTGACGAAGGCGCGGCTGGACGAGCCCGCGCCTCCGGGCAGTTCCCGCGGCGGAGATGGCTTCGGCTTCAGCGCGCAGCTGGAGGCGGGCGGGCTGAGCCTTCCGTCGGGCACACCGGACGGCGGACAGGACCTGTTCGCGCGGGTGTACCCGTCGCTGGGCCTGACGAGGGGCGAGTCGTTCGTGCTGCGGCTGGGCGCCAACCTGCGCCTGCGCATGGTGGACGAGGAGCCGAAGCAGACGGACAGGGACTACGGCGCGCAGCTGCGCCGCGAGGACTGGGACGAGCTGAGCGACGCCGGCCAGGTGGTGCGCATGCTGCGCATCGGCCAGGAGGGCCGGCCCTTCTACCTGCGCGTGGAGCCCTTCGTCGAGGAGACGCTGGGGCGCGGCTACATCGTCGGCCGCTACAGCAACGTGCTGTCTCCGGACTACCACCCCGCGGGCGGCTCGCTGACGCTCGTGAAGGGCGCGGTGCGCGCGGAGCTGCTGGCCAGTGACGTGCTCGCCGCGCGCATCTTCGCCGGCGAGCTGCTGCTCGACATCGGCCGCATGGCCAGCGAGGACGCGAAGCGCTTCGACCGCTTCCTCCTGCGCCTGTCCGGCGCGCACGACGCGGGCCGCGCGGGCGGCAGGACGCCGAACCTCACCCTCGTCTCCGTGGGCGGTGACTTCGCGCTCTACAAGGGCGAGCGCCTGCGGGCGTGGGCGCTGCTCGCCGGTGGCGGGCGCTTCACGCAGGACTACTCGCCGGCCTTCGGCGGCCTCCTGGGGCTCGCGCTGGAAGGGCAGACGTCGAGCGGCACGCAGCTCAGCCTCACGCTGCAGGGCCGCCGGCAGGGCGGCCGCTTCCGCTTCGGCATGTTCGGCCCGGACTACGAGCTGGGGCGCTTCTCCGGCGCGGGCCTGTCGGAGACGCCCATCGCCGACGAGGAGCTGGAGTCGGGCTTCTCCGGCTACATGGAGCTGAGCGTGGCGAAGGGCGGGCCGAACCAGCTCATGCTGCTGGGCAGCGTGGCGGCGCAGTACTACGGCTTCGGCCGCACCGACGCGGACGTGTCCGCGGGCTTCGAGCTGCCGGGAGCGAGGACCCGAGCGCTCGTGCGCGCGGTGCTGACGGCGCTGGGGGACAGGCCGCGTTATTCGGTGAGCCTGGAGGTTCGCCAGCGTGTCCTCAATTACCTGTATGCATGGGGCTCGGGCGGCACCGTGCACTTCCCGCAGGCCGACGGCCGGCTGGAGCGCGGCGTCACCATGGGCGCGGGCGTGGGCATGGACTTCCAGCGCTGAACGGCGCCGCGTCCCGGGAGGTGGGCGATGAGGACTTCCGGGGCGTGGCTCGTGGTCGCGGTGCTCGCGGGCGTCTCCGCCGTGGCGTGGGGCGCCGACGCGCTGGACCTGAGAAGGGACTATCTGCGCGCGCTGGAGCGGCTCGAGGAGGACCGGGCCGGCTCACTGGAGCGCGTGTTCGAGAAGGGCAACGCCGCGGCGAGCGCCCTACGTGAGTCCGCCGCGCGGCGGGACGGCGGGACGGAGTGGTTCCCAGCGCATGCGTTCCTGCGAGGCTTCTCCAACGGCTTCGTCGAGGGCGCGCTGGCCATGGGCCCGGACCCGCGCTTCTTCCGGGAACTCGCGCACCAGCGCGGCACGGCGGTGGACCAGGAGTTCTTCGAGCTGTTCGCCGACACCTACTTCGCCGATGGCGTCACCCGCCGGTACACCGTGCCCCGCTCGGAGGACTCCGTGTGCCACGTCTTCGACAGCCCGGACGTGGGGCCCCTCTACCGAAAGTGGACGCGCTTCTGGGCCACGTACCCGCGCGCGTACGCGGACGCCGTGGACCGCGAGATTCGGGCGCTGGAGGACATGGTGGCCGTGAGCACCTGTGCCTGCGGCGGCCCCGAGTCCGTGGAGGCCGGGCTGGAGCGCTTCCTGAAATCATTCCCGCGCTCGCCCGTAGTCCCCCAGGTGCGCGCCCGGCTGGAGCGTCTGCGCGCGGGCACCAGCGACTTCCGCTTCCGCTGCCCCACGGGCTGAGGACGCTGTCCACCGCGCCCCCGCTCCCCTGACGGAACCTCCCGCGCTCGGCTTGACTACGGCTGTAGTCACGCGTACCTTGCTTGGTGACTACAGTTGTCGTCACGGGAAGGTCCATGATGAAGCCGTTGGGCGAACAGGAGCTGGCGGTGCTGCGGTACGTGGCGGAGCACGGTCCGGCCACGGTGGGCGAGGTGGCCGAGCGCTTCGGTGAGCCGCAGGGGCTGGCGCGTTCCACCATCCTGACGGTGATGGAGCGGCTGCGGCAGAAGGGGTACCTGACGCGGCGCAAGGTGGAGGGCGTGTACCAGTACGCCTCGCCGGTGCCGGCGTCGGAGCTGCTGCGGGACGTGGTGGGGGACTTCGTGCAGCGGACGCTGTCCGGCTCGTTGTCGCCGTTCGCCGCATACCTTTCGGAGGCCGAGGACGTGACGGACGAGGAGCTGGCGCAGCTCCAGGACGTCGTGGCGCGGCTTCGCTCGAAGAAGCGGAAGGAGTAGCCACATGGAGACCGGTTGGCTGACTCACGTGGGGCAGTGGGCGTCCGCATGGCCCGAGGGCCTGTGGCGGGCGTCATGGCAGGGCGCGCTCGGTGTGGCGCTGGTCTGGGCGCTGACGCGGGCGTGGCCGAGGATGCCCGCCTCGCTGCGCGCCGGGCTGTGGTGGCTGGTGGCGCTGAAGTTCGTGGTGTCCCTGGCCTGGACGCGGCCGGTGCCGCTGCCGGTGCTGCCCGCGTCGGTGGCTCCGAGTGGAGACAGCGCGGTGTCCCAGGGCGCGGCGCATGAAGGCGACGGAGATACCACGGCCTTCCGTGACGCGGCACGGGAGCGCGCGGGAGACCTCGCGGCCCATCGGGGCACGGTGCCGGGAGACAACACCACGACTGCCCGCGCCGCCGCACCCGTGAGCGCCGCGGTTCCCCCTCTCTTGGCTCCTGTCGCTGAACCCGCACGGTCGTCCGTGCCCTGGGGCCGGGTGCTGATGGTGCTCCTGCTGGCGGTGTGGCTGGCCGGAGTGCTCTGGCATTCGCTGGGCCACGTGAAGGGCTGGGTCGCGATGCGGCGCCTGCGCCGGAGCGCGCGGCCCCTGGAGCATCCGGTGCTGGAATCGGTGACGCGCGCGCTGGCCGCCGAGGCCGGGCTGCGGCGGGTGCCGGAGCTGCTGGTGTCGGAATCGGTGGCGAGCCCGCTGGCCACGGGCCTCCTGTCTCCGGTGGTGGTGCTGCCGGCGAAGGCGGTGCGGCGGCTGCCCGTGGACGCACTGCGCATGGCGCTGGCGCACGAGCTGGCGCACCTGCGGCGGGGAGACCTGTGGCTCGGCTGGGTGCCGGCGCTCGCGGAGGCGCTCCTCTTCTTCCATCCGCTCGCGCGCCGTGCCGCGCGTGAGTACGCGCTGGCCCGCGAGGAGGCCTGTGACGCGGAGGCTCTCCGTCTCACCGGCGCCGAGCCCGCGGATTACGGCGAGCTGCTGCTCGCCTTCGGTGTCGCCCGGGGCGCGGGTACCGCCGCGGCCCATGGTGCATCCGCCCACGTTCACGCTTTGCACAGGAGGTTGAGCATGCTGGAGCACGTCGAAGTCGGTCCCACCCGTTCCCGGCGCCTGCTGAAGGTGGCGCTCTCCGCCCTCGGCCTCGCGGCCCTGGTGCCCTTCCAGGTCGTCGCGCAGGAGTCCGCCGGTGCCTCGCAGGCGAAGCCCGCGTCGCCGGCCACCGCCGCGACTCCGGCGAAGCCTGGCTCCGCCCAGCCGTCCGCCGAGAAGGCAGGGACGCCCGCCAGCGCGGCTCCGGCGAAGCCCGCCGCGCCAGCCGCCGAGTCCCGTCCCTCCGCCGCGACGAAGTCCGCCGCCGCGCCCGCTGCCACTGGTTCGGTCGCCGCGCCTCCGGCCCCCCGCATGGGCGGCGTGCCCGCCGCGCCTCCGGTTCCGCCGACGCCGCGCGTGGGCGGCGTGGCCGCCGTGCCTCCCGCGCCTCCGGCTCCGCGCGTGGGTGGCGTGCCTCCCGTTCCTCCCGTCCCGCCGGTCCCGCGCGTGGCCGCCGTGGCGCCGGCTCCGTTCCCGCGCACGGGCGGCACGCCGGCCGCGCCTCCCCCTCCACCCGCGCCGCCCCGGCCGCTGGACGATGACGACAGCAGCTACGTCCTGCTCGCGGACAACATGGCGATGATGAACGGCAGCTCGGTGGACCTGAACCTCGCGGGCATGTTCAAGCAGCCCGGCAAGGAACTGCTGTACGTGCGCCGCAAGGGCGAGACGTTCATCATCCGCGACCCGGCCACGCTGAAGGCCATTCGCGCGACGCTCGAGCCCCAGCGCGAGCTGGGCGGGAAGCAGGGCGCGCTGGGAGAGAAACAGGGTGCGCTTGGTCAGAAGCAGGGCGCGCTGGGAGAGAAGCAGGGCGCGCTCGGGCAGAAGCAGGCCGAGCTGGGCATGAAGCAGGCCGAGCTGGCCCACAGGCGGGCCGGGCTGCACCTGGAGGAGCGGCGCGCGGACTCCCTGCCCGAGGCCGAGCGCGAGCGGCGCGAGGCAGAACTGGAGAAGCAGGAGCAGGCTCTGGATAAGGAGATGGAGGCCCTGGAGAAGCAGATGGAGGCGCTCAACGACCAGCAGGAGGTGCTGGGCCGCGAGCAGGAGAAGCTCGGCGAGGAGCAGGAAAAGCTTGGCGAGGAGCAGGAGAAGCTCGGCGAGCAGCACGAGAAGCTCGCCGAGGAGGCGGAGAAGAAGGTGCAGGGCCTCATCGACGAGGCGCTCCGCAAGGGGCTCGGCCAGCCGCTGCCCACCTGATGACGCTCTGGGCCGGGGGCCCGTGACGCCGGGGACGGCGCTCCTCTAACTTCCGAAGAGCCCCTGCCTTCGGAGGTCCCGCCATGAGCCTCGCCGCCATCCCCCCGGCCACTCCCAGCAGCGCCCTCGAGTCGGTGATTCAGCGCGTGAAGGAGGGCTCACGCGCCTGGGTGAAGCTGGGCCTCCGTGAGCGCATCTCCCTGCTGGAGGAGCTGCGTCAGGGCTTCGCCGCCGTCGCCGAGCCGAGCGTCCGCGCGGCGTGCGAGGCCAAGGGCATCGACCCGGAGAGCGCGGTGGCCGGCGAGGAGTGGCTGGGCGGCCCGCTCGTCGTGCTGCGCAACATGCGCCTGCTGGTGGAGTCGCTGAAGGACATCCAGCGCCACGGTGTGCCCCACATCCCCGCCTCGCGCCTGCGCACGCTGGAGGACGGACGGCTGGCGGCGCGCATCTTCCCGAAGGACACGCTCGACGGGATGCTGCTGCCGCGCAACGAGGGTGAGGTCTACTTCCTCCCCGGCGTCACCGCGGCCAACCTCCGCGACCACCAGGCCTCCTTCTACCGCAAGCCGCACGAGGGCCGCGTCTGCGCCGTGCTGGGCGGCGGCAACGTGAACTCGATTCCGCCCGCGGACTGCCTCTACAAGCTCTTCGTCGAGGGCACCGCGTGCGTGCTCAAGATGAACCCGGTGAACGCCTACCTCGGACCCTTCCTGGAGAAGGCCTTCGCCCCGCTGGCGCGGCTCAACGTCTTCGCCGTGGTGTACGGCGGCGTCGAGGAGGGCTCCGCGCTGGTGTACCACCCTGCGGTGGACGAGGTGCACGTCACCGGCAGCGACAGGACGCACGACGCGCTGGTGTGGGGCCCGCCGGGGCCGGAGGCGGAGGCCCGCCGCGCGCGCAACGAGCCCCTCTTGAAGAAGCCCTTCTCCAGCGAGCTGGGAAACATCTCCCCCGTGGTGGTGGTGCCCGGTCCGTACTCGGAAGGCGAGCTGCTCTTCCAGGCGGACAACATCGCCGGCATGGTGTCCAACAACGCGTCCTTCAACTGCAACTCCGCCAAGCTGCTGGTGCAGCCGAGGGACTGGGCGCGCCGCTCGCAGGTGGTGGACGGGGTGCAGGCCAGCCTGGGCCGCGCTGCCGTGCGCCGCGCGTACTACCCGGGCGCCGAGCAGCGCTGGAAGCAGTTCACCGAAGGGCGCGCGCGCCTGCGGCTCGTGGGGACGCCGGGCTCGGGCGAGCTGCCCTACGCGCTGATTCCGGACGTGGACCCGGCCCAGGCCGAGGACCGCGTCTTCCGCCAGGAGCCCTGGTGCACGGTGCTGTCGGAGACCGGCCTGCCGGGCGCGGACGACCCGGTGGCCTTCCTGGAGAAGGTGGTGCCCTTCCTCAACGAGAAGGTGTGGGGCACCCTCAACGCCACCCTCATCGTCCACCCGAAGTCGCTCAAGGACCCCACCGTCCACGCCGCCGTCGAGCGCGCCATCCGCGAGCTGCGCTACGGCACCGTGGCCGTGAACACCTGGCCCGCCGCCGGCTACGCGCTCGTCTCCCTGCCGTGGGGTGGGCATCCGTCCTCCACGCCCCAGGACATCCAGAGCGGCCTGGGCTGGGTCCACAACACGCTCATGCTGGAGGACGTCGAGAAGGCCGTCATCCGCGCGCCGCTCACCAACATGCCGCCCCCGCCGTGGGTGCCGGGGCATCGGGGCGCGCGCGAGCTGGCGCGCAAGCTCGTCCAGTTCGAGCTGGGGCCCTCGTGGCTGAAGGTGCCCGGCATCGCCGCGGCGGCGATGCGCCGGTGAGCCTCCGCCGGGCTCGGGCGGTGTGCGCCCCACGGACTCGGAGCGTGGGCATGCGGCCCTCCGTGCCCGGACTGCCGGGCGGCCGGCACCCCGTGATAAACCCCTGCGCATGGCATCGACGCATGCGCGGGAAGGCGGGCAGTTCCTGCAGATGGGGCAGCCCCAGGAGGCGGTGAAGAGCTTCCAGAAGGGGCTCGCGGTGGACCCGGATGACGTGGACTGTCTGCTGGGGCTCGTCCGCACGCACCTGAGCACCGGCGCGGCGGGCGAGGCGGAGGCCGCCACGCTGCGCCTGCTGAAGGTGAGGCCGGACCACGCGGAGGCCCAGGCGCACCTGGCCATGCTGCGCGCCCAGGCTGGCGACGCGGAGGCGCTGGAGTCCCTCAAGACGCTCGCCGCCGCGCCCACCGCCGGCTACTTCGAGCGCTTCAACCTCGGCGGGCTGCTGCTGGACCGCGGGGACCTGGAGGGCGCGCGCCAGGCGTACGAGTCCGCGCTGGACGTGGCTCCGGAGAGTGCCCACGTGCACTTCGAGCTGGGCCGCATCCACCTCCAGCAGGGCCAGGCGGAGGGCGCGGCGTTCCACTTCCAGAAGGCGGCCGAGGGCGCGCCCCAGGAGCCGATGCCGCTGCTGATGCTGTCGCGCGCGCACGCGGCGCGAGGGGCGGTGGGGCTGGCCATCCAGGCGGGTACGCTCGCGCTGGAGCGGGCGCAGGGCGGGATGCGGCGCTCGGTGCTGGAGGACCTGTTCCGGCTGTACCTGACGGGCGGCGGCACGGACGGGGCGAAGCGCGTCATCCAGGAGCTGCGGCAGCTGGAGCCCGCCAACACGAACTACATCTACATGCACGGCCTGGCGCTGATGATCTCCCGAGAGTTCCGGGAGGCGCGGGCGCTCTTCGAGGAGGTGCTGCGGCTGTCGCCGAAGAGCTGGCAGTCGCTGCATGCGCTGTCGCAGGTGCACCTCGCGCTGGGGGAGCGGGACCTTGCTCGCGGGCGCCTGGAGGAAGCCGTGGCGCTGGTGCCCACGGACCCCGGCCCCGCCAACGACCTGGCGGTGATGCTCATGGAGGAGCAGGCGCATGACCGCGCCCGGCCCGTGCTGGAGCGCGTGCTGACCGCGAACCCGAGGGAGGCGGCGACGCACCTCAACCTGGCGGTGGCCTGGTACGCCACGGACAAGGCGGCCAGCATCCGCCACGCGAAGGAGGCCCACGCCCACGGCACCGGGGTGGTGCTCGAGCAGGCGGAGCGGCTGCTGAAGCAGCTCGGCGCTTGAGTCCCGGCCTCCGCGCCGAGGCGTGCTGGCGCCGAGGCGAGTCTTCCCAGCGAAGCGGGGCGTCCATGCGGCCCGTCCGGCCCACGAGCCGAGGCCCGCTGACGCCGGGGCGCGAGTCCCGCCGTCGCGCGTGTTACCCCCACTGAGGGGGAGCGTGCCGCCACGAGTTCATGACGGACGTGTGCGTCCTCCCGTCCGGGGCAGGGGAGGCCCTCCGTCATGGACGGCCCGGCGGTCCTCCAGGAACTGGTGGTGGTGCTCGGCGTGGCCGTGGTGGTGGTGCTCGCGCTGAGTCACCTGCGGCTGCCCACCATCGCCGGGCTCATCGCGGCGGGAGCGCTCATCGGGCCGAGTGGCCTCGGGTGGGTGCGCGACGCGGACCTCATCACCGTGCTCGCGGAGATTGGCGTGGTGCTGCTGCTGTTCAGCATCGGCCTGGAGTTCTCCCTGGCCCGGCTGCGGCGGCTGTGGCGGGTGTTGCTGCTGGGCGGAGGGCTTCAGGTCGGGCTGACGACGCTGGGCGTGCTGGCCGGGGCGCTGGCGCTGGGTATACCGCCCGCCCGGGGCATCTTCTTCGGCTTCCTCGTCGCGCTGTCCAGCACGGCCATCGTCCTGCGCGCGCTGGCGGAGCGCCACGAGGTGGACGCGCCGCACGGCCGGCTCATCATCGGCGCGCTCATCTTCCAGGATTTGTGCGTGGTGCCGATGATGCTCGCCATTCCGCTGCTGGCCGGGCAGCGGGGTGGGCCGGGCGCGCTCCTCGCGGTGCTGGTGAAGGCGGGGTTGCTGGTGCTGGCGACGGGGCTGCTGGGCCGCACGGTGGTGCCCCGCTTCCTCAAGGACGTGGCGGCCACGCGGCGGCGCGAGGTGTTCATCCTCGCGGTGCTGGGGCTGTGCGTGGGCATCGCGTGGATGTCTTCACTGGCGGGGCTGTCGCTGGCGCTGGGCGCGTTCCTCGCGGGCATCGCCCTGGCGGAAGGCGACTATGGGCATCAAGCGCTGGCGGACGTGCTGCCCCTGCGCGAGACGCTCTCCAGCTTCTTCTTCATCTCGGTGGGCATGCTGCTGGACGTGCGCGTGCTGATGCGGCGCCCGGTGCTGGTGGCCTCGCTGGTGGTGGGCGTGCTGGTGCTGAAGGCGGTGGTGGGCGCGGTGAGCGCCATGGTGATGCGCTTTCCCCCGTGGGTGGCGGTGCTGGCGGGGTTGGGGCTGGCGCAGATAGGCGAGTTCTCCTTCGTCCTCGCCCACGAGGGCGCGCGGGCGGGGCTGTTGAGCGCCGACGAGCAGCGGCTGTTCGTCACCATGAGCGTGCTGACCATGTGGGTGACGCCGGTGGTGGTGCACTTCGGCCCGAGGCTGGCGGCGGGGGCGGCGCACCTCAAGCGGCTGGAGGCGCTCATCGGCGCGCACGGGCCCCACCACCTGGAGGGGACGCACAGCGACGGGCTGAGCGACCACTTCATCATCGGGGGACTGGGCACGGCGGGGCGGCTGGTGACGCGGGCGCTGCGCGAGAGCCAGGTGCCGCACGTGTGCATCGACCTGGACCCGGAGGTGGTGGCCGAGGCCCGGCGCAAGGGCGAGTCGCTGTACTACGGCGACATCACCAGCGCGGAAATCCTGGAGAAGGCGGGCCTCCACCGGGCGCGGGCGCTGGTGCTGCTGCTGGACGACCCGCTGGGCGCCGCGCGCGCGGTGTCGGCGGCAAGGCGGCTGCACGCGGACGTGCCCATCCTGGTGCGCGTGCAGCGGCTGGGAGACATCCCGGAGCTGCGCGAGCGTGGGGCCAGCGAGGTGCTCGCGGGCGAGCTGGAGACGGCGCTGGAGGCGGTGGCGCGCGTGCTGCGCTCCGCCGAGCTGCCGGAGGACACCGTGGCCCGGCTCCTGGAGACGCTGCGCAGGGACCACCCGCATGGCCCGCCGCCGCGCCCGGCCCCGCTTCCGCCTCCGCCCAGGCTGCCTCCTCAATCACGGGACGGCGAGGAGCGGGCCGGGCCTCACCACTGAGCTACCGCCCGAACAGCCCGCGGCGCTTCTGCTGCGTCTTGCCGCCCTGCGCGCGCGACAGGCGCTCGCCGAGGATGCGGCTCATCTCCAGCGCCACCACCGGGTTGGCCATGACGACGCTGCGGAAGTCCTCGCGGCCCACCGCGGCCAGCTCGCACGGGGTGGACGTCACCGCCGTGGCCGTGCGCGGCTCGCCCGTCAGGAGCGCCAGCTCGCCGAAGAAGCCGCCCGGCTTCACCGAGGCCACCGCCTGGCCCGTGCCGTCCTTCAGCAGCACCTCGCCCGACAGCACCACGTAGAACGTCTCGCCCGCGTCTCCCTGGCGGAACAGCTCCGCGCCCGCGGGGTGCTGGAGGTGCTCGGCGCCGCGCGCCACCGCCTCCAGCTCGTCGCCGCTCAGCGGCGCGAGGAAGTCCACCTTGCGCAGCGTGGTCGCCAGCACCGAGCTGTCCCCCACGCCCACGAGCGGCTCCGCGCTGAGGAACTCCACCGCGGCCGACAGCTGCGAGCGCCGCGACACCATGATGACGGTGTGGCCCGCGCGCAGCACCGTGCTGCCCTCCGGCAGCGTGGCCCGGCCCTGCGGGTCCACCACGCCGATGAAGACGCACTCGCGCGGGAAGCCCGGCGTGGCGCGCACCTGCGCCACCGTCAGCCCCGCCACCCGCGCACGCAGGGGCAGCGCCAGCTCGAACAGCAGCGTGTCCCCGTCGCCCAGCGGCAGCGTGCCGGCCACCTGCGGGAAGTCGATGGCCGTGGTCATCTTCGCCACCACCACCTCCGCCTCCGCCACCAGCTCCTTCACGCCGGCCAGCCGGTATGCCTCGCGGTAGCTGGTGTCGAGCATGCGCACCATGATGCGCGCGGTGGACGCGCTGCGCACCAGCATGGCGAAGGCGAGGTTCTCCGAGTCGCGCGCCAGCACGCCCGCCGCCACGTCCGCCGAGACGATGCCCGCCGCCGCCAGCACCTGGGGGTTGGTCGCGTCACCGCACACCGTCACCGCGCCCACCTCCTCGAAGATGCGGTTGCAGACGGTGGCGTCCCGCTCGATGACGGTGACGGTGTGCTGCTCGGCCACCAGCCGCTGCGCCAGCACGCTGCCCACCCGGCCTCCGCCCGCGATGACAATCTTCACGACGCCTTCCTCCCGTGGCTCTCGGCGCCCGTGTCGCCGTGCAGCACCTTCTCCAACGACAGCGTCCGCTCATCCAGCTGCGCCAGCATGTGCTCCGCGGTGGCCTCGGGGATGAGGCCGTTGCGCCGCGCGCCCTGCAGCGCGGTGCGCTCCGCGTCGATGAGCCGCCGGCGCATGGCGATGAGGTCCTTGGCGCCCTGCGCGAGGTGCTGCTCGCTGATGCGCCGCAGCTCCCGCTCGGCGCGGGCGATGTTGACCTGGTACTCGCTGCGCAGGTGGTCATACGCGCCGCGGGGCAGCAGGCCCTGCTCGTGCAGCACCTCCAGTTCCTGGTGGGCCGCGCGGCTGGCGATGAGGCGCCCGCGCTGCTCGGACATGGCCAGCGCCACCTCGTCCTGCTGGAAGAGGCCCAGCCACTTGAGCACCTGGGTGAGCATCAGCCCCTGGCCCACCAGCGACACCAGCGTGACGCCGAAGGCGATGGCCACGAGCTGGTCCCTGGCGGGCGTGGCCGCCGGAAGGCCCAGCGCGAGGCCGATGGACAGCGCGCCCTTGATGTTGCCGGCGATGAAGACGTGCTGCCAGCGCGGCGGCACCGTCTCCGCCGGGCGTACGAGGCGCAGCAGCAGGAAGGGAAGGTAGATGGCCACCGCGCGGCCGATGAACACCGCCACCACCGCCAGCAATGTCTCCGGGATGTGGCCGCGCAGCGTCTCCGGCTTCGTGGTGAGCCCCACCGCGAGGAACAGGAAGGTGTTCACCCCAAAGGTGGTGTACTCCCAGAAGGAGTGGATGGCCACCTGGCTCTGCGGGGGCGTGTCGCGCCGCAGGGTGACGCCGACGACGAGGCCCGCGGTGACGGCGGAGATGGCGCCGGACAGGTGGAACTGCTCGGCCGCCACGAACGAGGCCAGCGCCACGGCCGTGGTCACCATGATTTCGGCCAGCGGGTCCTCGGTGCGGCGGATGATGAAGCCACCCAGGAGGCCCAGCGCGAGCCCCACCACCGCGCCACCCACCGAGGCCAGGAGGATGCGCGCGCCCAGCAGCGGCAGCGACGGCGTCGCGGCCCCGGCCACCACCGCGGCGATGGCCGCGTAGGCCACCAGCGCGGTGCCGTCGTTGAAGAGGCTCTCCCCCTGGATGATGCCCGACAGGCGCGCGGGCACGGGGGCGCGGCGGAAGGCGTAGAGGATGGAGACGGTGTCCGTCACCGACAGCAGCGCGCCCAGCAGCATCGCGGGCCAGATGGGCAGCCCGACGAGGAGGTGCAGCGCGGTGCCGGTGCCGCCGATGGCCAGGGCCATGCCCAGCGTGGACAGCACGAGGATGGGCAGGGCGTTGGCGCGGATGCCGCCGAGGTCCGCCATGATGCCGCCCTCGAACAGGAGCGCTGGCAGGCAGACGAGGAACACCACCTCCGGATTGAGGGGTGGCACGCCGGGGAGGAGGTTGCCCACGGAGATGAGCAAGCCTCCCACGACCAGTGCGACGTTATAGGGCAGCCGCGCGCGCTTGGCGGCGATGGCCAGGACGATGGCCGCCACCATCAACCCGATGACCAGGGGCATCTCTAGGTGCACGCCCCGAGTCTTCCAGAACCGGGCCGCCAGTGCACGGGGGGCCTGCGCCGGGCCGCCCGCACCCCGCGGGGCGGGCGTCAGCGCTTCAGGCGGAGGATGAGGTCCTTGCGCGGGCCGCAGTCCCCGCGCCCGTCGCAGTTGCTGGTGGTGACGTAGAGGTGGCCGTCCGACCCCATGCTCACCTCGCGCAGCCGGCCGTACGTGTCGCGCAGGTACACCTCGTGCCGGGCCACGCGGGCCGGGTTGTCCGCGGAGAACTCCACGCGGTGCAGGTGCTGGGAGCGCAGCGTGCCGATGAAGAGCGAGCCCCGCCACTCGGGGATGGCGGTGCCGGTGTAGAGCGCGGCGCCCCCGGGAGGCATGGCGTCCCCGAAGGTGAGCGACGGTGTCACCTGGCCCTCGCGCGTCTCGCACGCGTAGATGCCGGGCCAGCCCAGGTTGGCCCCGGGCCGGGCGAGGCTCACCTCGTCATGGCCGCGCCGCATCGTCTCGCCGCTGGGCCCGTGGTCGGTGACGTACAGCGTGTTTGCATCCTTCCAGTCCCAGCCCTGCAGGTTGCGGATGCCGGTGAGATACGCGGGCGAGCTGGGGAAGGGGTTGTCCTGGGGCACCTGGCCCTCGGGCGTCAGGCGGAGCAGCTTGCCGGCCGGGTCGTTGACGTCCTGGGAGCGGTCCGGGTCCCTCGCGTCGCCGGTGCCGGCGTAGAGCATGCCGTCCGGGCCGAAGCGCAGGCGTCCGCCGTCGTGGTACGTGGCGGAGGGGATGCCGCCGAAGATGACGCGGTCGAAGGTGGCGGTGGTGCGGTCCTCGGACAGCGTCCACCGCTCGATGCGGTTCTCCTCGCGGCCTCCGGCGTCGGTGGTGACGTACACGTAGAACTGGCGATGGGTGGCGAAGTCCGGGTGCGCGGCGATGCCGAGCAGGCCGCCCTCGTCGGCGCGGGTGATGCGCACGGTGGCCACGGGCGTGGGCTGGAGGACGCCGCCCTTGAGCAGGCGCACGCGGCCGGGCCGCTCGGTGACGAGCGCGTCGCCGCCGGGCAGCCAGGCGATGCCCCAGGGCACCTCGAGTCCCTCGGCGACGACCTCCACGTCGAAGGGCACGGTGCCGTCGGCGCCCCAGTCGTCCTCCACGCGGATGCAGTCCTCGGGGCTGGCGGTGCCCTGGGCCTGACTCTTCCGGCAGGCGGAGGCACAGAGGGCGAGCACCACGAGGGAGGAGAGGAGCAGGCGGGAGGCGCGCATGGGGCGATTAATGTCCGCCGCGAGCGGTTGCGCCAGGGGAAGCGCGCGGCGGCATCGCGGAGCGGACGGCCGGGGTGGGGACGGCACGCGCGGCCTGGAGGGAGGGCGGGCGAGCGAGCCACCCGAGGCCCGTGTGCCTGCCTCCGCGTTGGTGGCGGCGAAGGCCGTGGGCACCTTCTCCGGACGGAACATCCATTCATTCCAGGAGGCGACCCATGGCGCGCATCGCGTTCATCGTGGACAGCGATTTCGAGGACTCGGAGTTTCGCGTGCCCTACGACGCCGTGACGAAGGCCGGCCACGAGGCGGTCATCATCGGCGTCGAGGCGGGCAAGGAGCTCAAGGGCAAGAAGGGCAAGGAGACGATTCGCGCCGAGAAGGCCGTGAAGGAGGTCTCCGCGAAGGACTTCGACGCGCTGGTGATTCCGGGCGGCTACTCGCCGGACCACCTGCGCATGGACATCGGCATGGTGGGCTTCGTCCGGGACTTCTTCCGCGTGGACAAGCCCATCGCCGCCATCTGCCATGCGGGGTGGATGCTGGTGGAGGCGGACATCGCGGACGGGCGCACCTTGACGTCGTGGCCCTCCATCAAGACGGACCTGCTCAACGCGGGCGCGCGCTGGGTGGACCGCGAGGTGGTGGAGGACGGCAACCTCATCACCTCGCGCAACCCGGGGGACCTGCCGGCCTTCAGCGAGGCGCTGCTGCGCCAGGTGTCCGGTGGCATCGCCGCGCGGCTGGAGTCGCCGCTCGCTCCCGAGGCCGCTTCGGACCAGCCGCCCACGGTGCACTGACGGGGCCTCGCGCCCGTGTGTTGGAGGCGGAACTTCCACCTGCCCTGATGAGCGGGGGGCAGGCCGCCGGCTCCATGTACACCCATTCGCCCTGCCGGCCCCCGGACTCCCGGGTGGCCGGCGGTGTCGTTTCGGGCGCGTGGGGGTGGCGGGATGCGGGCGAGGGCATGGTGGCTGGTGGCGACCGTGGGGATTGCCGGGTGCGGGGGCCTGCCGGAGGACACGGCGCCGGAGCCCGAAGAGGAGGAGCTGGGCACGCTGCGGCAGGCGGAGGCCACGGGCCCGGTGGCGTGGGTACGGTTTGGCCGGAGCGAGGGCGAGGAGCTGGGCTCCGCCGTCGCGCAGGACCGGGACGGCAACGTGCTCACCACGGTGGTCTTCTCCGGCGGCACGGACCTGGGCACAGGCCCGCTGGGCTCGGGTGACCCGGAGGTTCCGGGGCTGGTGCTGGCGAAGCACTCGCCCGGTGGGCGGCTCTTGTGGACGCGGGTGTTCCAGGGGCGCGCGGGCGGCCTGCTGGCGGTGGACGCTCTGGGCACGGACCGGGAGCGGAACGTGCTGTTCGCGGGCTGGAGCGAGGCCGGCGCGGACCTGCGGGCGGGCGAGCTGGCTCCGCCGGTGACGCTGGAAGGGGCCTTCATCGGGAAGCTGGACCGCGATGGGCGGCTGCTCTGGGTGAAGACGCTGGCGGGAGACGCGGCCTTCCTCGCGAACGGGGTGGTGACGGACCGCGCCGGCAACGTGTTCGTGTCCGGCTCCGTGTACGAGGGGAGCCTGGACTTGGGTGGACGGGTGCTGACGGCGACGGGGCTGCGGGCCTTCGTGGCGAAGTACGGCGCGGATGGGACGCTGAAGTGGTTGTACGCGGCAGGAGAGTCCACGCAGGCTGGCGGTGTCGCGCTGGACGAAGTGGGAGATGCGTACTTCTGCGGCACCGCGCCGGATGAGGGTGGCACCGGCACGCGGACGCGGCTGTGGCGGCTCGACTCGGCCTCGGGCGCGGTGGTGTGGACGAACGGGCTGGACGACGGGGACTGCACGGGTGTGGCGGTGCACGGCAACCGCGTGGTGATGACGGGGAGCTTCCTCGAGTCCTTCACGTTCGGAGGGAGGACGTACCGCGCGTCAGAGACGCCGGGGGTGATGGACTCGGATGCCTTCGTGGTGGCGTACACGCTGGCGGGCGAGGAGCGCTGGGCGCGCAACTTCGCCCGGGTGGGCACGGGCGTGGCGATGGACCAGGACGATGGAGTGCTCGTCACGGGGCACTACGAGAGCGGCAACCGGGTCGGCGGTGCGGTGCTGCCGGGAGTGCCGGGCTCCATCGACAACCTGTTCGTCATGAAGCTGGACCGCATCGACGGTGCGCCGCGGTGGGTGCGCGGCCTGCCGTCCACGGCGGCGCTGGCGCTGGATGTCTCCGTGTCTCGCGAGGGCGAGGGCGTGCTCGTGGGTGCGTTCGGCGGGCCCACGGATTTCGGAGGTGGAAGCGTGAGCCCGGCGGGGAACTACGACGCGTTCATCCTCAGGCTGGGGGAGTGAAGGGCGTGCGCTGCATGAGTGCGGCGACCGCTTCTCCATTCCGTGCGCAGTGCTCGCGAAGTGAGTCGCCGAGGGTGGGCTCGCGAGCCAGCCGCGCCCAGTACGCCACCGCGTGACGGGCGGCATCAGCCCAGACATCGAGGGTGTCCGCGGTGGGCGGCAGCGGCTCGAAGGGTCGGTCGATGACGCTCGTTCCCACGGGCGCGAACACCATCGGCAGCATGTCGTAGACCGGCGCGAGCCTGAAGCGCTTCGGTCCCTCCACGAAGAAGGAAACGTTGCCGAAGTGCCGGTCGGTGTTGCCGATGAGCTGCCCGAAGGTGTCGAGCCAGCGGATGCGCCGGGCGTCTTCCTCGGAGATGAAGCGGGCCTCGAACATGCGCGTTGCCGCTCGGGTCCAGGTGTCGCGGTGGCCGAAGTACTCGTCGTCGATGGCACCCAGTGACAGCAGGGCCTTCCTCCCGCGCACGCCGACGCGGTCGAAGCGCTCGACCTCCAGGAACCGGTAGCTGCCCAGGTCCAGGGTGAGCGCGGACGCGGCGGGAATCGCGGCCGCGCGGACCGCTTCGAGCGCGAGGCGCTCGCAGGTCAGCAGGTCCCTCCACCGCCGCGCGGTGGCGCCCTCATCGCCTCCCGCGAACTTCACCAGGACATGACGGCCTTCCGCATACGTGAGGAACTTGGGCTGCTCGCCGCCAATCAATGCGCCGGGCTGCCCTGTCAGGGCGGCTCGGGTCAGCTCGGGGTAGCTGTCGCGATGCGCGGAGCGGGGCTCCTGCGCGAGGAAGCGGTTCAGCGACTCGTCACCGAGGATGTGGTCGCCGACGCAGTCCTCTCCCCGCCGTGCGAGGGCGATGAGTCGGTGGGCATCACTCCAGTCCGTGATGCGAGCGGGAAGGCACAGCTCCGGGTGCATCGAGGTGAAGCTCCGGCCAACGTAGCCTTGTGGGCTCATGTCCGCCGCGGAGGGTGGCAGTCCCTCGAAGAACTCGCCGTCGCCCTCCGTGTATTCGAGCCAGTGCCGACCGCCCGCGAGCAGATGCAACACGCCATAGGGCCGCACGTGACCCGCTTCATTCACACGGTGGATGGGCAGCCGTGTCCCCAGGTCTGGCAGGTTCCGGGTACCCGTGTCCATTTGGCGTAGGAGCAACGACGAGCCCTCCCATGCGCATCGGCTTCGCTTCAGCCATCTTGAGCACTTCGCCGGGATGCTTTCGAGCCGAGGCCCCCTTGCACGATTGCGTCCTGGCCAGGCACGTTGTCGCCTAACGATTTCCTGTAGGGAGGGCTGATTCCTAATGATTTTTACAAAAACGTAGCGGAGATCCTCCACTATAGGCCGCGCGCTATCTGTTTCTTCAACGCACCCCAGGACTTGCAACTGAGTGCAAGCTGTGTGTGCAAATGTCCCACCTGTGTTTGGGAGGGCTCCAGGGATGTTCCCGAGCAGAGGCACCCCCATCGGATACGCGAAAGCCATCGCGGATCATGGCCTCACGGTCCTGCCTCCTCACCAACTCTCGTCCTGCGCGGCGGTTGCGGGCAAGCATGTGCAGAGCAAAGAGGGGCGTGAGTTCGTCACCTATCCGAGCTCCTACAATCCGGGCCCTTCTCTCTACGAGCATCTGGAGTTCGCGCTCAAGCACGAAGGCGTTTCCCTGGAGGTCCTCGCCGCGTTGTTCCGCGCGGTGGAACAAGGGCCATTCGAGGACGAGTTGTGCCGTCATATCCAGGCGCGGCCCACCGGGCAGAACACCCGCCGGCTGTGGTTTCTCTACGAGTTCCTCACGGGGCGTCGGCTGCCCTTGGAGGATGTGACTCAGGGCAACTACGTCGAGCTGCTCGACCCGGAGCGCTATTACACAGCAGAGCCCGTGAACAGTCGGCGGCACCGGGTGCGCGACAACCTTCTAGGCAACGTGAACTTCTGTCCCACGGTACGCCGGACTCCAGCTCTCCAGGAGTTCGAGGCGAAACGTCTCGCGAGGGAGGCCGCCCGGATCGTGGAGTCCTACGACGAGGATGCCCTCCGCCGTGCGGTCGACTATCTCTATACGAAGGAGACCCGCTCCTCGTTCAACATTGAGCGGGAGACGCCCAGCCAGAAGCGCGCCGCGCGGTTCGTCGCCCTCCTGCGCGAGCTTCCCGATAGGGACTCACTGGATAGAGCCGCGCTGGTTCACATGCAGAACGTCATCGTGGAGGACCGCTTTGCGGAGCGGGGCTACCGCGAGGAGCAGAACTACGTGGGCGAATCCGTGGGAGTGGGACTGCGTCAGCGAATCCACTTCGTCCCGCCACGTCCCAAGATGGTTCCCCGCTTGATGCGGGGACTGCTCTCATCGTTGAAGCGGATGACGGCCTCCCAGGTGGAGCCCGTCGTGCATGCCGCGGCCATTTCCTTTGGTTTCGTCTTCATCCACCCCTTTGAAGATGGCAATGGTCGACTCCACCGGTTGCTCATCCACTACATCCTCTCTAGAGCGGGATTCACCCCCAAGGGACTCATCTTTCCCATCTCCGCGGTCATGTTGCAGAAGCGAGCGGAGTACGATGCCTGCCTGGAGTCCTTCTCCAAACCGCTGATGGCTCTGGTGGACTACACGGTGGACGAGGACGGACGCCTTTCGGTGAAAGGAAGGACGAGCGGCTTCTATCGCTACGTCGACTTCACGCGCATGGCGGAGGACCTCTATCGATGGACCGAGGAGACCATCCGTACGGAGTTTCGCGACGAGTTGGACTTCATCGTCCGTTATCGCAAAGCCCGCGAGAAGCTGGACGGCCTTGTGGAGATGTCGGACACGGCGCGCAATCGCTTCGTCCAGTTCTGCCTCCAGAATGGAGGCCGCTTGTCGGCGGGCAAGCGGGCCAAATACTTCGGTGCCCTCTCTGACGACGAGGTGCGGGCCTTGGAGCAAGTCGTTCAGCAGTATCTGATGCCTCGCGCCAGTCCCCGCTCGAGCTGAGAAAGCGCCCCACGCGCTCCTTCCCGCGCTCAGTGGTCCCCGGCCCGCTTCTCACCAGCCTCCACGCGCAGGGCGAGCCGGTTGCCGCGCGGGGGCAGGGGGCAGGTGGCGAAGCGGGTGAAGGCGCAGGGCGGGTTGTAGGCGCGGTTGAAGTCCAGCACCACGCGCCCGTCCTTCGGCATGTCCGCGTAGAGGAACCGGCCCGCGCCGTAGGTGGCGTCCTTGTTCGTCTCGTCCGCGAAGATGATGAACAGCTGCGAGCCACCCTCCACGGGCGTCAGCCGGTACTCCTTGCCGTTCACCGTGAAGACCAGCGTGCCCGGCACCGTCATCTCCTCCTCCGTCCCCAGCACGTTCGGCACGGAGATGGTGCGCGGCGTCTCCGAGGGCTCGAAGCGCGCCTCCACGCGCCACGCGGCGCTCGCCGGGTAGGTGGGGATGCCGTGGAACTGCTTGCGCGCGGGCGCCTCCGTGTCCTTCACGCGCACGCCCAGCTTGTCCCCACGCAGGATGACCTGGAGGCTCATGCTGCCCAGCTTCAGCACGTCCGGCGCGCCCTTCTCGTCCGACTGGAGCACGCCCCCCGTGAAGGGCTTCCCGTTCAGCGTGA
This sequence comes from Pyxidicoccus fallax, assembly GCF_012933655.1. Classification (GTDB taxonomy): domain Bacteria; phylum Myxococcota; class Myxococcia; order Myxococcales; family Myxococcaceae; genus Myxococcus; species Myxococcus fallax. The sequence goes on from NZ_JABBJJ010000064.1 coordinate 43,175, forward strand.
ACGCCACGCCGGGTGCCGGCTGGAGGCTGGCGGTGTTCCCCTTGCGCGTGAAGACGCCCAGCTTCGCCGGCGTGCCCTGCGGGAAGTCGAGGTCGCTCTCCGGCGCCGAGCCGGCGGTCTGCTCGCCCTCCTTCAGCCAGAACAGCCCCACCAGCGTGAGCCAGCCGTCCTCCGACTGGAGGCTCTTGAGACGCTCCTCCTGCCAGGCACGGGTGGACGCGGTGAGGTCTTCGGCGGCGGCGGGCTTCTGGGCGGCGGTCATTTTCTTGTCGGCGGCGGGAGTCGCCGCCTTGGCGGGCGGCGTGGCGTTGAGGGCGAGAGACAGGGCCAGCGCGAGGGGCGTCATGTCGGGTGCCTCGGAAGTTGGAGCCTCTTTCCAGCTCCGGTGACCCCTGTCTAACAGGACTGCTCGCGCCGCGCAGGTGCACGGTGTCCCACCGGGGTTGCGGCGGGCGCGCCCTCCGTGCGAAGCCGAGGGCCACGCGTGGACCTCGACCTGAAGCCAGCACCGCCGCCCGGCGGCTTTCGCAAGCTCGCGCTGGGCACGTGGCGCGCGCCCAGGGACCCCAGTGCCTATGCCGCGCTGGAGGTGCGCATGGAGCGGGCGCTCGCGTACCTCGAGGCCTACCGCGCGCGCACGGGACGCCGCCTCACGGTGACGCACCTGGTGGCCAAGGCCGCCGCGGACGCGCTCCGCCGCCATCCGGAGACCAACGTGCTGCTGCGCTGGCGGAAGCCCTCGTACCGCGAGGACGTGGGCGTCTGCGTCCTGGTGGTGCAGCCCGCGGAGGCCGGCCGCGCCGACCTGACCACCGCCACCGTGCACCGCGCGGATACGCTGTCCCTGGGGGCCTTCGTCGACTCCATGGAGTCCCGCATCTCCGAGGTGCGCGCTCGCCGTGACGCCGTCATCGAGAGGGGCAAGCGCCGCTCGTACCGCATCCCCGGGATACTGATGGGCCTGGCCCTGCGGCTGCTGTCCTTCGTCTGGTACACGCTCAACGTGGACCTGCGCTGGGTGGGAATGCCGAGAGATCCGTTCGGCTCGGTGGCGGTGACGAGCCTCGGCTCGCTGGGGCTGGAGCGCGGCTATGTGGCCATGGTGCCCTACACGCGCGTGCCGCTGCTGCTGGCCCCGGGCGCCGTGCGCAAGGTGCCCGTGGTGGAGGGCGACACGCTGATACCGGGCCTGCAACTGGCGCTCACCTGCACGTGGGACGCGCGCGTCATCGACGTGGACTCGGTGGCCCGGGTGCTGCGCCACATCGGCGCGGCGCTGGAGGACCCGGAGGGGACGTGGGGCGCTCCGGAGGAACCACCCCGGGGGGCTGCGAGCGGGACGGGGGTGGGGTAGAAA
>NZ_JABBJJ010000650.1 GCF_012933655.1 Pyxidicoccus fallax
GGGCGTGGGGTGGGCGGTGGGTGACACGCGGCGGTGGTCAAATTTTGTTTTCGCGGGGCTCTTCGCCCTCGCGTTGATTCTGTTCTCCAGGATTCTGCTGCCGTTCCTCATGCCGGTGCTGCTGGGCGGCTTCCTGGTGGTCCTGTTCATGCCGGTGCAGGACTACCTGTGCCAGAAGCTGCGGGGCCGCAAGTCCCTCAGCGCCGGGTTGTCCACCCTCACGGTGTTTCTGCTCATCCTGGCGCCGCTGGCGCTGGTGGGGTGGATGGTGGCGCGCGAGCTGCTCCAGTTCGTGGGGCAGGCGCAGGACCTGCTGGAGCAGGTGGACCTGCGGCACCAGTTCGCCTCCAGCCTGCCGCGGGGGCTGAGCCGGTACATCCGGTTCGATCCGGAGAGCGCGGAGACGGAGCGCGCACTGGTGACGGCGGTGACGGGCGGGGCGGCGCTGCTCAAGGACGTGGTGAGCGCGGGGGCCGAGCTGGTCATCAACATGTTCCTGATGACCGTGGCCATGTACTACTTCTTCCTGGATGGCCGCCGGCTGGTGTCCGAGGTGATGCGGCTCATCCCCCTGGACCGGCGCTACTTCGAGGCCTTCTCCCGCGAGTTCACGGACGTCGCGTACGCGATTGTCTACGGCAACACGGTGACGGCGATCATCCAGGGCGCGGTGGGCTTCGTGGGGCTGCTCATCGCGGGGGTGCCGCACGCGGGCGTGTGGGGCGCGGCCATGGTGCTGGTGGCGCTGGTGCCGGTGGGCGGCACGGCCCTGGTGTGGGGCCCCATCGGCGTGGTGCTCATCGCGGCGAACAAGGTGACGGAGGGCGTGTTCCTGCTGTCGTGGGGCACCTTCCTGGTGGGCAGCATCGACAACGTCATCCGGCCGAAGCTGTGCGGGGCGCGCATGGCGCTGCACCCGCTGCTCGTCTTCCTGTCCATGTTCGGCGGGCTGGCGGTGTTCGGGATGATGGGGCTCCTGGTGGGCCCGCTCATCGCCTCCATCTTCATGGCCATGGTGCGCATCTACCGGCGTGACTTCCTGGGCATCGGCCGGGCGGAGCATCTCGCGGCCACGCAGGCGTCGGCGGCGTCCGCTGCCTCGGAGGACTCCTCGCCGTCCCTGGCGCCGGAGCCGGGCCCGATGGTGGGCACGGCGTCCATGGGGACTCCGGCGACGCTGAACGCCTGAGGGGGCGGTCCGCGAGCCTGGGCGTCACCCGCGCCGCCGGGCGCGTCGTCAGCGGGAACCCGGGCGAGGCTGGACGCCTGGGTTCCGGGCTTCTCCGAGCCTGGACATCGCTCGCGGGGTGGGTGAACCTCCCCGCAGGATGATGAACACCCGACACGCGATGGCCCGCTGGGGCATGTTGTTGCCCCTGGCGGTGGTGCTGGCTTCTCCGGTGTCCGCGGCGGTCATCGAGCCCGATTCCGCCGGACCGCGTGAGGACGCGCCCGTGGCCGACGCTCCGAAGCGCGAGCTCGCGCCGGTGATGCGTCCTGATGCCGACGCCGTGGGGCTCCAGCCGAAGGCGGGCCCGGCGCCGATGCCGGCGGATCCGGAGCCGCACACCCCGGCGGATCCGTTCCTGGCGGTGGAAGTGGACACGGGCTCCGGCGGCACGGTGGGGGACGCGCCGATGCGTCCGCCGCTGGCGCGGCTGTTCGTGGGCGGCACGACGACGTGGCGGCGGTACTGCGCGCGTCCCGGGGTGAAGTCCTGCGGCGAGTACGACCGGAGGCCGGAGGAGGAGCAGGTCGGGGACACGTCGGACTACTCCTCGTCGGTGCCGTACCTGGGGTTTTCGGCGGAGCTGGAGCTGCTGCCGCTGGCGCGCAGGACGTCGGCGGTGCGGGGGCTGGGCTTGGTGCTGGGTTACCGGCGCGGGTACGCGGCCACGGACGTGACGCTGGTGGGCGAGGCGGGGCAGTCGGTGACGCGCGAGGTGGCGGCCACGGACTCGGTCCTGACGGCGCAGGCGATGTACCGCTACTTCTTCGGCCGGGGGGAGGAGCGCCAGCTGTTGGGCTACGCGGGGATTCGCGCGGGCCTGCTGACGCGGGCCTTCGATGTGGAGGAGTCCCCGGACAACCCGCTGGCGGGCACGCATCGGTTGTTTCCGGCGGTGGGCCTGGAGGTGTCGGTGCCGCTGCTGCGCTCGGTGCGGTTGGAGGGCGCGGGCCAGGTGTTCATCGACGCGAAGCCGGGGCAGGGCTTCAGCGACGAGGGTGGGGCGCTGGACCTGGAGGTCAGCGAGTTCGGCACGTCGGTGTCGAGCTTCGGCTGGGAGGCGCAGCTGGGCGTGGCGGGTGAGGTGTGGGGGCCGTTCGGCTACTCGGTGCGCTTCCTGCTGTCGCGCTACCAGGACCGGTTCTCCGGTGCGGGGACGAAGAAGGGCTGGGA
>NZ_JABBJJ010000651.1 GCF_012933655.1 Pyxidicoccus fallax
CCGGTGGGGTCTTTCACCTGGGACAAGGCGGCCGGAGTGTAGCCGTGGTGGACGTTTCCCGCCCGGCAATCGGCAGGCAGGGGGCTGGGCGAGCTGGCGGGGGCTGGCTCCGAGGCGTGGTCCCCACCGGCTCGCTGCCAGGACGAGGGGGTGTCCCCATCCTAGGGGCGTGTCCTGGCATCCGCGTCGCTCGATATGGCTCCTGCGGGTCCGGTCGATGGCGAACCGGCTCGGCGAGAGCCTGCTCATCATCCCCGGCATCATGGTGCTGGGAGCCATCGGGCTGGAGTTCACGGCGTCGTGGCTGGACCGCACCCTGGAGCCGGGCACGCTGCCCGGGTTCCTGCGGCTGTCGTCGGAGGCCACGGTCCAACTGCTGAGCACCATCGCGGGGGCCACCATCACCACGGTGGGAGTGGTGTTCTCGCTGCTCGTGGTGTCCATGCAGCTGGCCAGCGGGCAGTTCTCACCCCGGGTGCTGCACACCTTCTTCCACGAGCGGCTCGGCAAGGTGGTGGTGGGATTGCTGGCGGCGGTCTTCACCTACTGCGTGCTGGCGCTCCGGGCGCTGCCGGAGGATCTGGCCTCATCTCCCTCGGCGGTGCCGCACCTCACCGTGGACCTCGCGGTGCTGCTCACGCTGGTGAGCGTGGGCGTGCTGGTGCTCTACCTGCACCGCATCGCGCGGCGACAGTACGTGGGCAGCATCATCGCCGCCATCACGGAGGAGACGCTGGAGCAGGTGGAGGAGCTCTGCTGGACAGGGAAGGTGCTCGCGCCGGAGGAGCCACCCGATGTGTCCAGGCTGGGGGCGCCGCTCGTGGTGAGCGCGCGTGTCAGTGGCTGGGTGCAGCAGGTGAGCACCACGGGGCTGCTCGCGGCGGTGCCCCCGGGCAGCGTGCTGCGGCTGGAGACGCGGGTGGGCGCGTTCCTGGCGAAGGGCATTCCGCTGGCCACCATCTGGCCGAATCCCGGTCAGGAGGCGACGGTGTCGCGGGCCCTCCACGCGGCGGTCGTGGTGGGGAGCAGCCGGACGACGCGGCAGGACGTGGACTTCGGGCTGCGGCAGCTGTCGGACATCGCGCTGCGCTCGCTGTCTCCGGCGGTGAACGACCCGACCACGGCCATCGAGGTGGTGGTGCGCATGGCCACCATCCTCCGCCAGCTCCTGCTCATCGAGCTGCCCCCGCAGGTGCGGGTGGCGGACAACGGCTCCGTGCTGCTGCGGCCGTGGGATCTGGACCACGCGGAGTACGTGCGTCACGCCTTCGAGCAGCTCCGCATCTACGCGGCGCCCCATCCGCAGGTGGCCATCGCGCTCGTGCGCTCCATGCGGATGCTGTGGGAGGCGGTGGATGGGGCGGACCGCGTCGAGGCGCAGCGGGAGCTGGAGCGGCAGCTCGACCTGGCGCTCCAGGGGTGCGAGCGCGCGGGGCTGCTGCCGGCCGACATGGAGGCGGTGCGCGAGGCCGCCACGCATGTGCAGGACCCGTTGCGCCAGCTCGGCCTCTCCGAGCACGGGCCGGTGGTGCACTGACGCGAGCGGGTCAGCGGGGTGCCTTCGGGTCCTCGGGAGGCGCGGGCCGGAACAGCGAGCAGACGCGGACCGGCTGCGGCGGGTACTTCTGCGGCAGCAGCGGGCACATGATGAACGTGGACGTCCGCGACTGGACGTAACGCGGCGGCGCCGCGCAGCGGTGGCAGAGGCTGTCCGGGAAGGGCAGTGATTCGGGAGGGGGCTTGGTCATGGCCTGTTCCGCCCCGAGCATCGCATGAGTCCACGGGCGCGCCGTCGGCTCATGCCGCCCCTCGCGCCGACCTCAGCGCCCGCCGGCCGCGTTCAGCCAGTCGATGGCCTCGCCCACGATTTCGGGCGGCACCACGTGGCCTCCCTTGAACTCGTGGTAGCGCACCTCCAGGCCCGCCGCCTCCAGCTGCGGGACGATGCGGCGGCTGCACCGGGCGACAGGCAGCACCCCGTCCTTGTCCCCGTGCGAGACGAACAGCCGCGGCGCGCCGTGCGAGTCACGCGGCGCCGCGAAGCCCGGGGAGAAGGCCACGATGTGCTTGAACAGGTCCCCGTTGATGATGCCCAGCGACAGCGCGTACGACGCCCCGTCCGAGAAGCCCGCCAGCACCACCCGCTCCGGGTCCACCGCGTATCGCGAGAACACCTGGTCCAACGCCTGGTCCAGGAACGCCACGTCCTGCCCGTAGTCCCCCATGATGAGGTCCCACGACGGCGCGCGCGACTCGGGCGTCATCAGCAGGAAGCCCTCCGTCTCCGCCACGTCCTGCAGCATGCCCAGCCCCTGCCGCGCGTTGCCTCCCGCCCCGTGCAGCATCACCACCAGCATCGCCGGCTTGTCGACGCTGTGGTCCTCCGGCACGTACAGCAG
>NZ_JABBJJ010000652.1 GCF_012933655.1 Pyxidicoccus fallax
CACCCACACCGCCCCCCTGGAGGCCCCCGGCCTCGTGGAGGTCCGGGTGGAACGCTTCCTCCGCGAGCGACTGGACGTGCGCACCTCCGCTGCTCCCCACCCACCTCTAGAGGTGGATGCCGGGTGACGGCGGGGTGAAGGTGGGGTGACACACCCCGCCTGGGAGGGAAAACGCCCGCTTCGCGGTTGAAAGCCGGAGGCGCGGAGGGGGTATCTCACCCGGGGGCGGAAGCCGCCTGCCTGGTGGGGGGTCTTCCACGCTCATTGCAGGGGGCGCACTCGCGGCATATAAGCGCCCGCCTTCCGGGTTCCAGTGGGGTTCGGAAGCCCCGGGCGCTTCGGGCGCTCCCCCACCTTATTCATCACCGTTCGGTCCGTATGATTCCTCGCGAAAACATCCGTAACATCGCCATCGTCGCCCACGTTGACCATGGCAAGACCACGCTCGTCGATCACCTGCTTCGCCAGGCGGGCACCTTCCGTAGCAACGAGCACGTCGCCGAACGGGTGATGGACTCGAACGACCTCGAGCGCGAGAGGGGCATCACCATTCTCGCGAAGAACACCGCGGTCAACTACAAGGGCATGCAGATCAACATCATCGACACCCCGGGTCACGCCGACTTCGGTGGTGAGGTGGAGCGCGGTCTGCGCCTCGTGGACGGCGTCGTGCTGCTCGTCGACGCCGCCGAAGGCCCCCTGCCCCAGACGCGCTTCGTGCTCAGCAAGGCGCTGGGCATGGGCCTGAAGACGGTGCTCGTCATCAACAAGATCGACCGCCAGGACGCGCGCGCGCCCGAGGTGCTCGATCAGGTCTACTCGCTCTACATCGACCTGGGCGCGGACGATAAGCAGCTCGAGATGCCCGTGCTCTACACCGTGGCCCGCCACGGTCAGGCGTCCACCCAGCTGGACGTGCCCGGCAAGACGCTGGAGCCGCTGTTCGACGCCATCATCAACCACATCCCGCCTCCGCCCGTCTCGGAGGAGAAGACCCCGCAGCTGCTCGTGGCCAACCTGGACTACGACGACTATGTGGGCCGTCTCGCCGTGGGCCGCGTGCAGGCAGGTCGGCTGACCCCCAACATGCCCGTCTCCGTCGTGCGCGAGGGGGGCAAGGTCCAGCCTGGCAAGATCGTCAAGCTGTACGGCTTCTCCGGCCTGAAGCGCGTGGAGATCCAGGACGCGGGCCCGGGCGAAATCGTCTCCATCGCCGGCATCGAGGACGTGTCCATCGGCGACACCATCGGTGACCCCGAGAAGCCGGTGGCCCTGCCCCGCATCACCGTGGACGAGCCCACGATGATGATGATCTTCAAGGTCAACGACGGGCCGCTCGCGGGCAAGGAGGGCAAGTTCGTCACCTCCCGCAACCTGCGTGAGCGCCTCTACCGCGAGGCCTACCGTAACGTGGCCGTGCGCGTGGAGGACACCGAGACCCCCGACGCGTTCCGCGTGGTGGGCCGTGGCGAGCTCGCCCTGGCTGTCATCATCGAGAACATGCGCCGCGAGGGCTACGAGCTGACCGCCTCGAACCCCGAGCCCATCACCAAGACCATCGACGGCGTGGTGCACGAGCCGATGGAGCTGCTCTTCTGCGACGTGCCGGAGACCAGCGTGGGCGCGGTGACGGAGCGCCTGGGGCCTCGCAAGGGCCGCATGACGGACATGGCGAGCCTGGGCTCGGGCCGTACCCGCCTCCAGTTCCGCATCCCCGCCCGTGGCCTCATCGGCTTCCGCTCGGAGTTCCTCACGATTACCCGCGGTGAGGGCATCATGAGCAGCCAGTTCGACGGCTACGAGCCCTGGTTCGGCTACATCCCGAAGCGCCAGAACGGCGCCATGGTCTCCGACCGCCTCGGCGACACCGTGCCCTACGCGCTCTTCAGCATCCAGGAGCGCGGCGCCCTGTTCGTGGGCGCTGGCGTCACCGTGTACGAGGGGATGATCATCGGCGAGCACTCGCACCCGTCCGAGCTGAACGTCAACGCCTGCCGCGAGAAGAAGCTCACCAACATCCGCGCCGCCGGCCGCGACGAGAACGTCATCCTCGTCCCGCCCCGCGAGATGACCCTGGAGAAGGCGCTGGAGTGGATCGCCGACGACGAGCTCGTCGAGGTGACGCCCAAGTCCGTGCGCATGCGCAAGAAGGCCCTGGCCCTGGGCGAGCGCTACCGCGCCGAGCGCGACCGCAAGCGCGAGGAGCGCGCCGCGGGCGAGTAGTCGCCCCGGTGAGCCTCATGCAGTGACACGAGGGCCCGTTCCCACTCGGGGGCGGGCCCTTCGTGCGTCTGGGGGCTCCCAGCCGCCAAGAAAATGAGGCCCGGGACGCAACCTTGGGCCGGGGGTTCCGATAATGCCGGGGAAGACGCGATTTTTCCCTCCTCCCCCCGGAGC
>NZ_JABBJJ010000653.1 GCF_012933655.1 Pyxidicoccus fallax
GCATTGGGATGGGCGGGCTGGGTCCCATCCGGGCAGTTCTTGCACGCCTTCTTCTGGGCCGCCTTGGCGGCGCCATCCGAGGCCCGGCGCGCCCGGACCGCGGCCGCCGCGCGGGCCTTCGCCGCTTCCTTCGCCTTGTTGAGGTTGGCGGTGGCCACCGCGATGGACTTGCGGAGGTTGGAGATGCGCTTGGCGAGCTTGGCGCCCTTGGCCGTCTTGGCGAGTGCATCTCCCGCGTAGGGAATCATGGACACCAGGGACAGCCCCGCGCCGACGAGGTCGCCCTTGGCGAGGCTCATGGCTGCGCTGATGCCGTCCGAGATGGGCGTGGGGTCCGCGATGCCCGCGACATCCACCGCGGCCTGCGCCAGGTCCGAGGTCAGCGCGTCCTGCAGCTTGCTCAGCTGGCCCTCGGCGCCCTTGATGGCGGCATCGTTCTTGAGATGTGCACCCATGACACTCAGTCCTGCTGCTCGCGCAGCTCCGGAAACCACGCATCGGGGTCGTACTGCTTCTCGGCTTCGTCCCAGGCCTTCTCGGGGACCGAGTCGAACAGCCGGTTCATCCGCTCCGGCTCGGGGACGCGCGTGTCCCGCAGCGCCTTGCGGATGTCGGGGTGCTCGTCGAAGTTCGGAGCGATGTGGAACATGACCGACACGAACGAGGCCAGCACCTCCGCGGACTGGAGGCCGTGGGAGCGCCCCCGTTCGAGCCCGTTGATGATCATCTCCCGCAGCAGGTCCGGCTCGATGCGGTCGATGAGTCCCGGGCTCTCCTCCTGGAGGTGCTGCACCATGAACTCGGCGAACTCCTTCGGGTCATGCAGGAGGAAGGCGTCAAGCTGGACCTTGGAGATTCGGAGCATGGGAGGGAACCTGGGAGGGCTGGGCGTCGAAGACGCACAGGGTGGCGTCGGAGGACTCAACGAAGAAGCGCTTCACCGCCGTGCCGAACAGCTCGGCCCGGTGCTCGGGCGTGCAGGTATCCAGGAAGACGCGGAGCACGCGCGGGTCATAGAAGCGGAAGTACAACGAGCGGCCCAGCTCGTCCTCGACGAGCAGGAAGCGCCGGAAGTGCCGGCGCAGCTCGCGGAAGGACAGCTCGGAGGTGACGAAGACGCCCCACGCCTTCCCCCAACCCTCCTCCAATAGCCGGCCAAGCAGCTCCGAGCCGGGAGGCAGGGCCACGAGGTAGGGAGCGACCTCGGCCAACGCGTCACCCTCCGGGCCCGTGTAGAGGGAGGCACGCTGCTCGTCGGCGCTCCCCAACATCTGCAGGATGCGCTCGCTCCGGGCGGCATCCAGCAGCGCGAACAGGGGGAACTCCTGCTGCTCCAGCACCGGGTGGACCGTGGAAGCCTTCGTGGGCGCGTCGCCATCATCCGCGCCCTGGCCGGCTCCGCCTCTTGAATCCGCACTGCTCACGCTATCTCCCGTCATGACCCGCGCCGCTCACGTCACTTGCCCGGGCAGCGCTCGACGAACGGGCTGCCCTCCACCGCCGCGGCGCGGAGCGCCTGCACCTGCGCGGACGAAGACGCGCCCGGGGCCTCCAGCTTGACCTTCGCCCCCTTGAACTTGATGTCCGCGCCATCGAGCGTGAACGTCTTGGCGAAGATCTTGATGTTGCCGGACTTCTCCACCCGCAGGGCGACGTTGCCGTTGACCGAGACGGAGAGCTGATCCGCCGTCACCTCGAACTGCTTCGCGAGCCAGGCGGTGGCCTCTTTCACGTCGGTCGAGGACTTCTGGGTGACCTGCTCCGTGAGGTCGCGCGCGACCGTCAGGCTGATGCCCTTCTTCACCTCGGTCTTCCAGTCGCCCCCGACCTTGACCTGCTTGTCCTTGGAGACCATCTCCTGGCGGGAGCCAGCCACGACTTCCGTGTGGGCCGCGCCCACCTCCATCGCCTTGGCGCCTCCGGTGGCCTCGTTGTACGCGAGCCCCACATTGACGCTGTAGCCCCCGCCAATGGTGGTGGCCTTCGCCAGGGCCACGTTCTCCATGGCCCCCTGGGACACCACCGCGGTGAGAGTCCTCCCCACCGTCATGGCCTGGTTGCCCTCGACGGACTCGTCGTGGCTGCCCTCCACGGAGGTGTCGCGGTTCTTCCGGACGAGCAGCGTCTGGTTTCCCTCCACCACGCCGGCATCGTCCTTGATGACCTTCAGCGTCTGGTTTCCCTCCACCGTGCGCTTGCGGTCCTTCTTCACCAGCAGGTCCTCGTACCCCTTCACCTCCTGGTCCTTGTCGTTCTCGGTGAGGAGGTCCTCGTCCTTCTGCGCGTGCGTGAAGACTTCCTCCTCGCCCGTCGCGTCTTCAATCCGCACCTCGTTGAAGCCGTTGCTGCCCAGGCTGGAGGCGCTCTTGCGC
>NZ_JABBJJ010000654.1 GCF_012933655.1 Pyxidicoccus fallax
GGGCGGGGCTGGTGGCCCCCTCGGGCATGGTGGTGGTGGAGCACGACAAGCGCGAGCCGGCGCCGGAGGCCCATGCCGGCCTCACCCGGGAGGACCAGCGCCGCTTCGGGGACACCCTGGTGAGCTTCTACCGGGCCCCCTGACCATTCCTTGACCGCCCGTCAGGGGCGTCCGAGACTCGGGGGCGCATGCCGGCCGCCATCTATCCAGGTTCTTTCGATCCGCTCACCAACGGGCACCTGAGCCTCATCCAGCGCAGCCTCAAGATGTTCGATCGGCTCATCGTGGCCATCGCGGTGAACCCGAAGAAGACGCCCACCTTCACCGAGGAGGAGCGCCGCCAGCTCATCCGCGAGGCGTGCGGAGACGACCCGCGCGTCGAGGTGGAGGCCTTCCACGGTCTGCTGGTGGACTACGTGAAGCGCCGCAACGTGGGCGTCGTCATCCGCGGCCTGCGCGCGGTGTCGGACTTCGAATACGAGTTCCAGCTCGCCAACATGAACCGCAAGCTGGCGCCCGACATCGAGACTGTCTTCATGATGACGGGCGAGGACTACTTCTACATCTCCTCCCAGCTCGTCCGGGAGGTGGCGTCCTTCGGCGGGGACGTGACGGGGCTGGTACCCGACAATGTGAATCAGAAGCTGAAGGCGAAGTTCGCCAATCGCAAGTAGCGCTCTCTCCTCTTGTCCGTCCGGGCGCGAACGCGCTACGGAGGCGGACATGAAACTCGCTCGCCGGCTCCAGGCCATCAAGCCGTCCCCGACGCTCGCTCTCAACTCGCGCGCCAAGGCGCTCGTCGCCCAGGGCGTGGACGTGGCGGTGCTGGCCGCGGGCGAGCCGGACTTCGACACGCCGGACTACGTGAAGCAGGCGGCGGTGGAGGCCATCCGCTCGGGCTTCACGAAGTACACGCCCACCAACGGCATCCCCGAGCTGCGCGAGGCCGTCTGCCGCAAGCTGGAGCGGGAGAACGGGCTGAAGTTCACCCCGGACCAGGTGCTCATCACCGCCGGTGGCAAGCAGGCCCTCTACAACCTCTGCCAGGCCGTGCTCGACGAGGGCGACGAGGTCCTCATCTTCTCGCCCTACTGGGTGAGCTACCCGGACATGGTGCACCTGGCGAGCGGCACGCCCGTCATCGTCCCCACGCGCGAGGAGAACGGCTTCGCGCCGGACCCGGACTCCATCCGCCGCGCGCTCACCCCGCGCACGCGCGCCGTCATCATCAACAGCCCCGGCAACCCCACCGGCGCCGTCTACTCGCGCGCCGCGCTGGAGGGCATCGCCGAGGCGCTGCGCTCGCACGACTGCCTCATCATCACCGACGACATCTACGAGAAGCTCCTCTACACCGATGAGCGGCTGGGCATCAGCGACGTGGCGCCGGACCTGGTGCCGCGGCTGGTGGTCATCAACGCGCTGAGCAAGTCCCACGCGATGACGGGCTGGCGCATGGGCTACGTGGCGGGGCCGAAGCCGCTGGTGTCCGCCATGCAGCTCATCCAGGACCAGTCCACCTCCAACGCCTCCTCCATCGGCCAGAAGGCCGCGCTCGCCGCGCTTCAGGGGCCGGCGGACACCATCACCACCATGGTGGCGGAGTACCGCGTGCGCCGGGACCTCATCGTGGGGGGACTCAACGCGCTGGATGGCATCCGCTGCCGCATGCCGGAGGGCGCCTTCTACGCCTTCGCGGACGTGCGGGGCCTGTACGGCCGGAACTACAAGGGCAAGCCGGTGACGGGCTCCATGCAGCTGTCGGAGATCCTCCTGGATGACTTCCGCGTCGCCGCCGTGCCGGGAGACCCGTTCGGCGCCGAGGGCTACATCCGCATGAGCTTCGCCACCTCGCGCGAGGTGCTGAAGAAGGGCCTGGGCCGCGTGGCGGAGCTGGTCCAGGCCCTGCGCTGAGTCAGTCCGTGTAGACGAAGGCGCGGAACTCGTCGCGGTACGGCCGGAAGAGGAAGACGCCGGGGCGGCCCGAGAGGTTGCCCACGGCGGCCCAGATGTCCTTCTGGTTGCGCAAGTCGAGCCCCAGGCGGGCCGGCGCCTTGCCGTACTTCTTCTCCATGTCCTCCAGCCTCAGCACCTCCACGTCGTAGAGCGTGACGAGGTCCGTGCGCTTGAGCCGCAGCTGCTTCACCCACGCCACCACCAGCTCCTCGGGCGTGGCGTAGCGTTTGTCCTCGAGCTGGAAGGGGTAGATGAGCTCGTTCGCGACACCGCGCGCGTCGCCCGTCAGCAGGCTCTGGAAGAGGAAGCGAGCGGACATCTGGATGTCCTGCCGGGTCTGCTCATCCGCGGACAGCTCGGGCCCGGCGGGCGCGGGGGGCGCGGGAGGAGGCGCGGGAACGCTCGGCGGG
>NZ_JABBJJ010000655.1 GCF_012933655.1 Pyxidicoccus fallax
GACATAGCCCCACCCGCCCTCGATACGGCCGCGGCCCACCTGGGCCAGCACGGCCATCATCAGCGTCGGAAGCAGCGTCATGGTCAGGCCACCTTCGTGGAGTTGTGGGGCACCGTCGTCACGGGCACGTCACCGGGGAGCGCGTCGGGGAGGGCCACCTCCGCCAGCCGCTCGGCCAGGGCCTGGCGGTAGCGCAGCACGAGGAAGAAGAGGGTGATGGCCAGCATGCCGAACGCGGAGACGCGCAGGGCCAGCACCATCTCCGGGTCCACGGTGCGGGGGCTGGACTGCACCTGGTGCAGGCTGCGCCACCAGCGCACGGAGAACCAGACGATGGGCAGGTTGATGGCGCCGATGATGGCCACCACCGCGCTCCACGTGGCGCGCTTCTCCGGGTCCTCCACGAAGCGCCGCAGCACGAGGTAGCCGGTGTACGTCACCAGCATGATGGCCTCCGACGTCAGGCGCGGGTCCCAGGACCAGTACACGCCCCACGTCGGCTTGCCCCAGATGGCGCCGGTAATCATGCCGGCGGTGCCCAGCACCAGGCCAATCTCCGCGGCCGCCTCCGCCGCGGCGTCCAGCTTCCAGCTCGCCTTGAAGAGGTAGGCGACCGCCGCCACGAAGTTGATGAACATGCCCAGCATGGCCATCCACTGGAGGGGAACGTGGACGTACATGATGCGCTGTACGTCACCCATCTCCCGGTCCGGCGGCGCCCAGGCCAGGCCCAGGTACCAGCCAGCACCGAGCAGGCCCAGCGCCGCCACGAGCAGGCCCCACTTGATGAACTTGTTCATCCTTCAGTCCTCGATGATGCGAGGGAACAGCACGAAGCCTACGCCCCAGTAAATCAGATTGAAGCCGCCCAAAAGCCCCAACCATGAGCCAAACTGATTCATGGGGTCTCCCTGCAGTACAAGGGTCGTCGCCTTGGCTGCGGAGAGGAGGGCCGGGATGACGAGCGGGAACAATAGCAGAGGGAGGAGAACGTCCCGTGCCCGGGCATTGCTGGAAATCGCCGCGTAGACAGTGCCTGGGGCGCTGAGGGCCAGACAGCCGAGCAGGAGGATGAGGCCCAGGTCGCTGAAGCTGGTGACGATGCGCACCCCGTAGAGGGCCACCATGACGGGGACGAGAAGGGCGCCCAGGGCCGTCAAGAGCAGGGTGTTGCCCAGGGCCTTGGAGAGGAAGATGGCGCGCGCGTCCGCGGGGGCGAGCCGCATGCCGTCCATGCACGCGTTCTCCGACTCGACGCGGAAGGACTCGCCCAGGGCGAGCACGCTGGCGAAGAGGATGGCCAGCCAGAAATAGCCGCCGGCGTTTTTTTCCAGCAGCTTCGTATCCGGCCCCAGCGCGAAGGAGAACATCAGCAGCGTGGCCAGCGCGAAGAAGATGATGGCGTTGAGGCGCGCGCGGGTGCGCCACTCGATGAGCAGGTCCTTGCGCAACAGCGCCAGCGTGGCCGTGAGGAGGCCGACGGCGCGGGGGCGGGGCGTGGCGGTGCTCATGCGGCCACCGCCCGTCCATCCTGCAGGTGCAGGCGCTCTTCACACAGCGTCAGCCCCTGCTCGATGAGGTGGGTGGCGAGGATGACGGTGACGCCGCTCGCCTTGAGCTCGGCGATGATGCGCTCCATGTCCTGGATGCCCTGCGGGTCCAACTCGCCGAAGGGCTCGTCGAGCAGGGCGAGGGTGGGGGCCTTCAGGAGCAGCCGGGCGATGGCCAGGCGCTTGCGCATGCCGGCGCTGAAGCTGCGCACCGGGCTGTCCGAGCGGCGGGTGAGGCCCACGCGGGTGAGCAGCGCGCTGGCGGCGTCCTGCGGCGAGGGGATGCCCAACAGGCGCGCCAGCACCACGAGGTTCTGGTGCGCGGTGAGGTCCTCGTAGAGGAAGCTGGCGTGGGACAACAGGGCCACGTCGCGGCGCACGGCGTCGCGGTCCGCCACGGCGTCGCGGCCCAGCACCTCCACGCGGCCGGCGGTGGGGCTGAGGGCGGTGGCCACGAGGCGCAGGAGGGTCGTCTTCCCGGAGCCGTTGTGTCCGGTAAGCAACAGAGAGCGGCCGGCGGGCAGCGCGTAGGTGAGACGCGCCAGGGCCCAGCGGCGCCCATATCGCTTGCTCACGTCGTGCAGCGCGAGCGCGGGGGCGGGGAGGGGTGGCATCGGCGGCTCGGATTCGTATCTGGAATCCGCACTGTCAGCCAGTGAAACCCGGGTGGACGGCAGGTCGGGGACAAGGCGGGCCCCCTGATCGGCAAAGCTTTTCCCTCCCATGTGGTCCGAGGTGCCCGCGTGGTGCGTCCGATTTCCACCGAAAGGAGCGTCCACCGCTCGCCAGCCCCCCAGCCCTGATG
>NZ_JABBJJ010000656.1 GCF_012933655.1 Pyxidicoccus fallax
CGGCAGCTTTAGATGTGAATAAGAGACAGGGGTGGGTCCTCAGACCTTGCTCGCGAGGCGAGCATTCGCCTCACGCAAGCGAGCAGACAGGCTTCGGGCGATGTTGACGACGACGAAGGTGAAGCCATCGCCATGGGACTGGCGGAAGGCCCGGAGGTCCTGCGCGGTGAGCTGCAGGAGGTTGGCCGGCGTCTTCGCGCGCACGGTGGCGGAGCGGTACTCCTTGTCGATGAGGCCCATCTCCCCGAAGAACTCGGGGGAGGACAGGACGGTGAGGGGGCGCGCCTCGCCGCCGGGCAGGCGGCGGAGGACCTCCACCTGCCCGTCGACGATGACGAAGAGGCTGTCGCCCAAATCCCCCTCCTCGAAGACGACCTCGCCGGCTCCGAAGCTGCGCACCCGTGCCAGCTCCGCCAGGCGCGTGAGCTCGGCGGGGGAGAGCATCTCGAAGAGGGGTGATGAGGCGATGACGGACAGCTTCTCCATGGTCCCCCCGGGGCCCGGGATGGCGACGACCGGGCCCGGAGCCTACCCCGCCGGAGAGAAGACGAAGGGGTAGGAAACAGCGGTTTCGGAATCGGGCTTGAAGGGGAAGGTCCAGTTGCGAATCGTGGTGCGGATGCAGCTGCCCACCGCCTCGTTGCCCACGGTGTTCTCCTCGATGTCCACGTCGCCGGGCCGGCCGTTGGGCTTGATGACGAAGCGCACCACCACCTTGCCCTTGAGGTTGGGGTTGCGCTTGAGCTCGCGCTCGTAGCAGGCCTGGATGGACTTCAGGCGCGAGCGGACGTAGCGGGCGAGCGCGGTGCGGTCCACGTCGGAGCTCTCCACCTCGGGGGCGGCGTCCTGCACGCGGCCCTGCACCTGGGCCTCCTTCTTGGTGCCCAGGTCCACGTTGCCGCCGCCCTGGGTGCCCACCTCGCCGATGCCCGTCACCTTGCCGGTGCCGCCGCCACGCGGGCCGGTGCCGCCGCCGACGGAGGCCTCGGTGGCCACGCCCACGCCGCCCGCGCCCGCCAGCGCCGTGGCGATGTCGCCGCTGCCGCTGGCGCCGCCGAGCACGTCCGCGAAGGCGCCCTGGCCACCGCCGCTGTTGGAGCCGAGAATCTTGAGCAGGCCCGTGCCGGAGACCTTCTTCGCGATGGCGGCGCGGCGCTCGGTGGCGTCGCCAGCGGGCTTGTCACCCGCGGGCTTGTCCGCCGCCTTCGGCTCGTCGGCCTTCGCTTCCTCCTTGGGAGCCTCGCCCGCGCCGGTGTCTGCGGGCTTGGGAGCCTCCACCGGACGCTGGGGGATGATGGCGCGCACGAAGCGGTCATCCAGCTGGTCCAGGGCGAGCTCGGGCTCCTTGGGGGGCTCGGAGAAGATGATGAGCGTGGCGCCGGAGAAGTGGAGGAAGAGCGAGGCCGCGAGGATGCCGAAGAAGACGCGGTCCATCGTCTTCCACATGCTGACCTTGACGTCGGCGGGCAGCACGGGCTTCGCGTCCTCGGGAGGAGGCGCGACGAACTGGAAGAAGAGGGTGGCGTCCCCCAGCTCGACCTTGCCGCGGGCGCTCTCCTGCAGGGGCAGGACGTAGTGGTCGCCACGGCGGGTGGCCATGCCCTGCGCGCGCAGCGAGTCGAAGTCCACGTCGGAGGAGCCGAGGTTGACGCGGCCCTTCATGGACTCGTCGATGACGAGCTGGAACTGCTGGCCCTGGTTCTCCAGCAGCGAGAAACGGGCCGGCCGGTCGTCGCTCCGGGGGAGGACGATGGTGTTCCGGGCGTCGTGACCGATGGTCACGTTGTCGCGCCGGACGTGGTGCTCCTCGACGATGCGTCCGTTCTGGATGACGCCGACGCGGAGCAGCTTGTTCTGCGGAGTGGCTGCCATGGCTAGAAGGGGTCCTGCTCCACGCTCTTGACGACCTTGGGCACGAAGCTCTCCGTGCGGTTCAGTTCGTCGAAGCTCAGGTTGGAACGGGGAAGGATGTAGAAGGCCTGGGGCTTCTGGATGCGCCCCTCGACCTGGAGGGCTTCCAGGCGGATGACCTTGCGCGGCTTCTTGCCGGTGGACGCGCTCGTGTTGGACGACGACGTGGCGGTGCCCGAGGACGCGGAGTCCTGCGCGAGCACGGGCGCGGCGGCCAGCAGCATGAGGAGGGCGAGAGCGGTGCGCATGGGGTCCTACTGGGATTCTTCGGTGGCGAGCTTACCCGAGCCGGCGGGCTTGGGGGCAGGGGAGGGGTTCGACGTCCCGGCGCGGGCCG
The DNA here is from genome assembly GCF_012933655.1 of Pyxidicoccus fallax. Classification (GTDB taxonomy): domain Bacteria; phylum Myxococcota; class Myxococcia; order Myxococcales; family Myxococcaceae; genus Myxococcus; species Myxococcus fallax. Next base: position 2,249 of record NZ_JABBJJ010000656.1, read on the forward strand.
GAGTTCCCTTCAAAGGCTTCTTCTTGCTGGCCGTCTTCTTCTGGACCTTGCTGGGAGGAGGAGGCTCCTCGGCGACCGGGGCCGGGGCCGGGGCC
>NZ_JABBJJ010000657.1 GCF_012933655.1 Pyxidicoccus fallax
GTCCGGGGTGGGGAACATCCTGCGCGCGGAGGCGCTGTTCCTCGCGGGCCTGCCGCCGCTGATGCCGGCGTGCGAGCTGGACGACGCGGGCTTCGCGCGGCTGTGGGAGGCGCTGCGGCGGATGCTGGAGGACGGAGCGCGGGATGGGCTCGTCGTCACGCCGGGAGCACCGCCCGCGCCGGGTGAGGACCCGGGGAAGAAGCGCGCGGAGCGCTTCTGCGTGTATGGCCGGGAGGGACTGCCGTGTCCGCGCTGTGGCGCGAAGGTGCGGCGCCAGGAACTGGCGGGCCGTGGACTGTTCTTCTGCGCGGGATGTCAGGGCGTGGACGCGGTGCCGAGGGTTTCGAGAAAGCGCCGGAAAAGCATCAGCGCGGCGTAGCCTCGCACCACCGGCACACTTGCCGTGCACCGGGCGGCGGCGGGACGATGGCCGCATGACCCACGCTCCGGTTCCTTCCTACGTCCACGGCACCAGCACCACCCCGCTGCTCGGTGAGACGATTGGTCAGAATCTGCGCCGCACCGTCGAGCAGTACGGTGACCGCGAAGCGCTGGTGGTCGTCTCACAGGGCTATCGGGCCACGTACCGGCAGCTCTGGGACACCACCACGCAGGTGGCGCTGGGCCTGCTGGCGCTGGGCGTGGAGAAGGGGGACCGGGTGGGCATCTGGTCCCCGAACCGGTACGAGTGGGTGGTGGCCCAGTACGCCACCGCGCGCATCGGCGCCATCCTCGTCAACCTCAACCCGGCCTACCGCACCTCCGAGCTGGAGTACGCGCTCATCCAGTCCGGCGTCAGCGTGCTGCTCTACTCGCGCGGCTTCCGGCAGACGGACTACCGCGCCATGGTCGAGGAGGTCCGCCCGCGCTGCCCCGGCCTGCGCGTGACGATGGTGCTGGACGACGACTGGCAGCTGCTGCTCTCCAACGGAAAGCACGTGAGCGAGCGCACGCTGACGGACCGCGAGGCGTCGCTCCAGTTCGATGACCCCATCAACATCCAGTACACGTCCGGCACGACGGGCTTCCCGAAGGGAGCCACGCTGTCGCACCACAACGTGCTGAACAACGGGTTCTTCATCGGCGAGGCGCTGCGCTACGGGCCGCGGGACCGCGTGTGCATCCCCGTGCCCTTCTACCACTGCTTCGGCATGGTGATTGGCAACCTCGCCTGCACGTCGCACGGGGCCACCATGGTGATTCCGGGCGAGGCGTTCGACGCGCTGGCCGTGCTGCAGACGGTGCAGGCGGAGCGGTGCACGTCACTGTACGGCGTGCCCACCATGTTCATCGCGGAGCTGGACCACCCGCGCTTCGGCGAGTTCGACCTGACGTCGCTGCGCACGGGCGTCATGGCGGGCTCACCGTGTCCGGTGGAAGTGATGAAGCAGGTGCAGTCGCGGATGAACATGCGCGAGGTGACCATCTGCTACGGCATGACGGAGACGTCGCCGGTGTCCACGCAGAGCGCGCTGGATGACCCGCTGGACAAGCGGGTGTCCACGGTGGGGCGCGTGCACCCGCACCTGGAGGTGAAGGTCGTCGACCCGGACACGGGCGCGGTGGTGCCCCGGGGCTCGCCGGGCGAGCTGTGCACGCGCGGGTACAGCGTGATGCTGGGGTACTGGGAGAACCCGCAGGCCACGGCGACGGCGGTGGACAAGGCGGGGTGGATGCACACCGGCGACCTGGCCACGATGGACGAGGATGGGTACCTGCGGATTGTCGGCCGCATCAAGGACATGATCATCCGCGGCGGGGAGAACATCTACCCGCGCGAGGTGGAGGAGTTCCTGCACACGCACCCGGGCGTGAGCGAGGCGCAGGTCATCGGCGTGCCGAGCAAGAAGTACGGCGAGGAGGTGATGGCCTGGGTGAAGACGAAGCCGGGCGTGACGCTCACGGCGGAGGAGCTGACGAAGCACTGCACGGGGCGCATCTCGACGTACAAGGTGCCGCGCTACTGGAAGTTCGTGGACGCGTTTCCAATGACGGTGACGGGCAAGGTGCAGAAGTTCCGGATGCGCGAGGTTTCCATCGCGGAGCTGGGGCTGCAGGACGCGGCGGACATCAAGACGGCGTGAGAATTCGCCTGGCTGCCTGACTGCTGCTCCTGCGACGGTCTCCCGCTGCCAGGCCAGCCTCCCGGCGGGGCCGGTGCCAACCTCCTTCAGCGAAGTCGGGTCAGGGCCTGACGAGCGACGTCATGGAAGGAGTCCCGCGGCAGCGGAGTGAAAGCCGGGCTGCACAACGTCGCGCCTGATTCAGCCAGGACGTCGTAAGGCC
>NZ_JABBJJ010000658.1 GCF_012933655.1 Pyxidicoccus fallax
GGGGCTGGGGGCGGGTGGTGAGCGCGGGCGCGTCGCGGCACCCCGACAGCCCCTCCATGGAGGCCACCATCTGCGGCGCGTTCTGCACCGTCTGCGCGTCCGCCTTCTCCAGCACGTCGGTGACGGCGGCCAGGTGCCACAGCCGCGAGTCCAGGCACGCCGCCGTCTGCCACGACGCGCCGGGAGCGTCTTCCTCCGAGGCGAGGCACGCGTCCACGCGCAGCGAGCGCCACGCGGAGGCCTGGGCGTCCAGCGCGGTGGAGACGGCCTCCCACGCGGAAGGCGCGTAGGGCTTGCCGGTGGCGAGGAAGGCCGCGCGGATGCGCTCGCGCCGCTCGGGGCTCCAGACGGTGGAGAGCTTGTCCGCCTCCTGTGCGCAGCGCGCCTCGCGCCGGTGCGCCACCACGTAGCCCGCCGCCAGTCCCAGCAGGCTCGCCGCGGCGGCGGAGGAGGCCACCCACGCGCGCACGCGCGAGGAGCGCGGCGGCTCCAGCTCCGCCAGCAGCGCGTCCATGGAGGGGAAGCGCTCCTCCGGACTCGCGCGCAGGCCCCGCAGCACCGCCCGGCGCACCCGCGCGGGCAGCTTCACCTCGCGCTCCGGCGCCCGCAGGCGTCCCTCCCGCGCCGCGCGGCCCAGCTCCTCCAGGCTGTCGCCCTCGAAGGGGCGCACGCCATACAGGGCCTCGTGCAGGGCGACGCAGAAGCTGAACTGGTCCGACTGCGCGTCCACGCCGTGGCCCTGCTGCTGCTCCGGCGCCATGTACGCCGGCGTGCCCACCAGCGCCCCCGTGCGCGTCAGCGGCGACGGCGCGCCCGGAGCCCTCGGCGGGGACGCGACGCTCCGGAGCCGGAGCCCCCGGTTGGAAGGGCGCGCCAGCCCGAAGTCCGTCACCCGCACGCGCCCGTCCTGGCCGACGAGGACGTTGGCGGGCTTGAAGTCGCGGTGCACCAGCCCCGCGGCGTGCGCGGCGGCCAGCCCCCGGCCCGCGTCGTGGAAGACGCGCAGCACCTCTCTCGGCGAGCGGGGCGCCTTCAGCCACTCGGACAGGGTGGCGCCCTCCACCAGCTCCAGCGCCAGGAAGACGCGGTCGTCGCACACGCCCACGTCGTGCACGGTGACGACGTTGGGGTGCGCCAGGCGGGCCAGGGCCTGGGCCTCGCGCAACAGCCGCACGCGCAGGTCCTCCACGTGCTGGCCGCCCGGACGCAGGAGCTTCAGCGCCACCTGCCGGTCCAGCTCCGGGTCGTATGCCGCGTACACCTCGCCCATGGCGCCCCGGCCGATGCGCTCCAGCACCACGTACCGGGCCAGCGTCGCGCCCTGCGCCAGCGGCGGGCGGTCCTCACCGTCCGTGTCGGGGGTGCCCGGCGTGGAGCTGGCCGCCAGCGCCACCTGCTCCTGGCAGCCCGCGCAGCCCTCCACGTGGGCCAGCACGCGCACCCGCCGGGCCTCGGGCAGCAGTCCCTCGACGAAATCGCTCAGGGTCGTCTCGCTCGGGCACTCCATGCGGAGCCGAGCGTAGCAAAATCCGGATTTTCTCTCCTTTTCTTGGAGTCCGTGGGGTCCGGACGGCCCCAGGGCTCACGCGGCGGCGCGGGCCTTGAGGCGGGCGAAGAGCTCCGGCGGCATGGCGGCGTCACCCAGCTTGTGGTCGGGGGAGACGGCCTCGCCGTGGAAGTCGCTGCCGGAGGTGGGCACGAGGTCGAACTCCTTCGCCAGCCCGAGGTACTTCTGGCGCACGCTGGGGTTGTGGTCCGAGTGCAGCACCTCCATCCCGGCCAGGCCCGCCTTCGCCAGCGCGCGAATCTCCAGCCGCTCCATGCGCGAGGAGCCCGGGTGCGCGAGGGTGGCGGTGCCGCCCGCCTTGCGGATGAGGCGGATGGCCTCGGCGCCGTCCAGCTTGTAGCGGTCCACCCAGGCCGCGCCGCGCGTGCCGAGGAAGCGGTCGAAGGCCTCCTTCACGTCCACGGCCCAGCCCTGCTCCACCAGCACGCGCGCCAGGTGGGGCCGGCCGAGCTGCGCGTTCCCCGCCACCGCGAGCACCTGCTCCATCCGCACGGGGTAGCCGAGCTGCCGCATCCGCTCCACCATGGCCACCATCCGCTGCTCGCGCTCCGTGCGCAGCCGCTCGGAGAAGCGGGCGATGTCCTCGTCGTCCGGCCGCAGGAAGTGGCCCAGGATGTGGACCTCGCGCCCGTGGATGAAGGCGGACAGCTCGATGCCCGGCACCAGCTCCACCCCGTGGGCGCGCGCCGCCTCCGCCGCCTCCCCAAGCC
>NZ_JABBJJ010000659.1 GCF_012933655.1 Pyxidicoccus fallax
GCCCGCCCGCGTCCACCACCTCCAGCCGCACCGCGACGGCGGGAGCACCGGGCGGCTCCTCCCACTGCACCCCCACCAGGGCGCTCTGCCCGGACACCAGCCGCTCCGGCTCCATGACCACCGGCACCAGCCGCGCCTCCTCCAGCGACTCCCCTCGCGCGTCCAGCCGCACCAGCCGCGCCGGCCCGGGCCCCCACGGTGCCTGGCCCGGTGGGTTCTCCAGCTTCAGCCCCACCATGACGGTGTCCCCCGTGCGGAAGATGGTGACATGCCCCTGGGGGCTCACTCCTCGCCTCGCGGGCTCGACTTCCGGACGGTGGGCCTTCACGCCGTCTTCCCGGTCCATCTCCCCGGAGACGAAGAGACCCGCCAGCCCCGCCCGGGCGCAGCGGGCGCGCAGGGCCGCCAGCCCGGCCTCCGTCGCGGCGCACACCCCGCGCAGCTTCGCCAGCTCGGCGACCAGGTGCGCCTCGGTCTTCTCCTCGCGCAGCACCTCCACCTGCGTATCCACCACTCCGCGCACGGAGGTCAGCACGAGTTGCACCTGCCGTGGTGACCTGCCATCGCGGAAACGCACCGTGAGCTTCAATGGCGCATCCGCGCGCAGTTCCACGGAAGGCCGGAGCACCAGTGAACTCTCCGCCACCTCGGCGCGTTCGAAGGACTGGAGTGCCGGGATGTCCTCCGATGCGAGAGCGATGGGGGTGTCGAACAGGACGAGGGTCGCGGCCTCCGGCGCCACCCGAACCCCATGCGAGGCCGGCGCCTCGTCGCCTCTCAGGAGGATGACCTGCTCCGTCCTTTGCCGCCCTCCCTCTCGTGGCTGCTCGGAGTCCGCTGCTGCTCCCGCGAGCACCATCACCACCACCGTCACCAACGAAGAGGGTAGGAACATCCCGGGGCAACCTCCTGCGTCAGACCCTACCAGAGGCCGGTGACGTCGAGGGAAGCTCCGACTCCTACCAGGGACACGGGGCTTGCGGCGTTGCCGTGCCACGGCCCTTCTTCAGAACAGGTCCTCCCCCATGGCTCGCAGGCTCAGCCCCGTGCACCCCTCCGCCTTCAGCCGTTCCACCAAGTCCGAGCGGATGATGTAGCGATCCGTCTGCTCACCCAATCTGAAGAACTTCGCGTCCTCGGGGATGGCCTCCTCGCGCAGGCACATGCGCCGCAAACTCGGGTAGATGATTTCTCGTGGTGCGTGTGAAAAGGTCTTGTAGACAGAACGCTGCCAGTCGAAGCAGTCCACCTTCACCAACGCGTTGGCCACGTAGAATTGCTCGTCATCAATGACGTGGCCACGCCGGTCCTTCAGCACAAATGGCAGGTACTCCACCTGCTCTTCGCCTACACCTTCCACCTCGAAAATCAGCCGCGCCTTGCGCGAAAGGATGACGACCTGGTTGATGTTGTTGATGAAATCCGTCACCCAGTCGCCCCCATCCATTGCCAACTGCAACTCCACCGTGGATGGAAAGAACTCGCCCATACGCTCTCCATTGGCAAGCTTCCAGCCCTTCTCTACTTTCTCGTCCACCTCTTCGATTTCGCAAAACCGTGGATCTCTTCGAACACTAAAGAGGAAGTAACCCAATCGATCCATGTTCAACCCTTTGCATTGATGGCTGACAAGGGCTGCCCGGCCCTCATTTTCTGAATCTCGGCGAGGACGTATCTTGAGGTGGCCTCAAGCGTCTCCTTCAGCTTCCTGAGCGCATCCTGGCAATCCCCCTGGGCGTCCATCGCGGCATTGAGGGCCCTGTTCGCTCGCCTCAGCGCGTCTCGCATCGACGCGGAGTACTCGGGGTGCTCACGAAGTCCCCAGGGGCAGTGCGCCGGCAGGCCCACGATTTCCGCTACGAATACCTCCTTCGGCAGCAGCACCAGGTTGTCTCCCCGGTTGATGTTCCACTTCGCCGCCAGCACCAGCCTCAGCCGCCGCTCCGCCTTCTCGTCCCGGCCAATCAGGTACTCGTGCACCGCCCCCTGCGGCACCAGGTGGTGGTGCTCGTGGTGGTACGGGTACCACGCCCCGTACCCCTGCCTTCCCTCGTCCTTCACCTGGAACGTCGGCTGCGAAGGCCGGTGCCGCTCGTGCTTCGGCCGCTGCTCCACCGGCACCACGTACCCGTAGTGCCATCCCCTCTCATTCAGCCTCAGCCAGTGCAGCGCCCGGTGGAACTTCCCCTCGTACTTGCGCAGGAAGCCCCGCCGCTCCTCCTCTGGCCGCCGCTCCGCCGCCTCCTCCACCACCCGCCGTATCCCTGTCTCTTATAC
>NZ_JABBJJ010000065.1 GCF_012933655.1 Pyxidicoccus fallax
AAGCGGCGAACAGTCGCCGCTCCTCCATCTGCTCGGGCGTCAGCCTGAATGGCTGCTGCCCCATCACCACCACCCCCTTCTTCGGAACAACCGCTCCGATGTTTAGGGGATTCGTCGAGGCGGTTTAGGAACCATCCACGATGAACTCGCCAACTGGAAAAGCTGGCGAATGGGTGCCAATACGCGCGCAGCATCTCAGAATCCTTGAGTGCGTTGCCTCTGTGCCGTCTTCACAAGCAGCCCTGATGATACGCAGCGCGTCCACCCACTCCTGAGTCGCCACTCGCGGAGCACTCCCACGCATGCCTCGCGAGCCACCCATCGTCCTGCCCGTCTCGCTCCCTCTGCTCGGGCATGCCAACCCGTGGGCGCTGCTCCTCGCGAAGGATGAGGGCTTCCCGCTCTCCACCGCCTCGCTCCTGTCCGAGCGCTATGCGTTGAAGAGCGACGAGAAGCCCTTCGTGCGCGAGCTGCTCGACCGCAAGCGCAACCTGTGGGTCTTCCGCTGCGACCAGCGCCGCTTCGCGGGTGACTTCGTCGTCGTCGACATGTCCGAGCCCCGCCCCGCTCGGCGCCACGTCGTCGTGCTCGACCTCAAGATGGGTGCGCCCCTTGTGCTCGGCGGAGGCGGCGCTGGCATCCAGCTCACCCACGCACAGGACGCCGTGGACGGTGTCGCCGCTCGCAAGGGCGTCATCGCGCCGGGCACGCCGTACATCCTGGCCACGGGGGACAAGGACGCGATGATTGCCTTCCTGCGCGGGGGACGGCGCCAGCCTCGCCCTACGTAGCCCCTGGACAACACCGCCCCGCCTGTGACGGGCTCATGGGATGATCCGCTCGTTCCTCCAGGCACTGCATGACGACGGCTTCGCCCTCGCCCAGGGTGCGGCATCCGAGGAGCTGCTTCACACGCTGGAGACCTCCCTGCGGGACCTTCCGAGCGAGGAAGACAGCAAGCGCCGCGGAGGCCAGCGCAACGTGCTCGACTCCCCCGCCACCGTGGCCGCCATCTCCCGCGCCACTCCGCTCCGTGCACTGGCCCAGGCAGTCCTCGGCCCCGACTGCTTCGTCGCTCGCGCCCTGCTCTTCGACAAGACCGCCGAAGCCAACTGGAAGGTGCGCTGGCACCAGGACCTCACCATCGCCGTGCAGGAGCGCCGCGACGTCCCCGGCTTCGGCCCCTGGACGCACAAGGACGGTGTCACCCACACGCACGCGCCCACGTCACTGCTCGCGCGCATGGTCTCCCTGCGCATCCACCTGGATGACTGCGGCGAGGAGAACGGCCCCTTGCGCGTGCTCCCTGGCTCGCACCGCGTGGGCCGCATCTCGGAAGCCGAGCTGGATGCGTGGAAGGACCGCGTGCCCTCCGTCACCTGCCTCGCCCGGCGCGGGGACGTGCTCGCCTTCCACCCGCTCCTCCTCCACGCCTCGTCCCCCGCCACGCGCCCCGGACACCGCCGCGTCCTGCACCTGGAGCTCGCCGCTGATCCGCTTCCCGATGGCCTCGAATGGCGCTGGCGCCTGTGACAACGCATCACGACAACGCATCGCGACACGGACACAAAAGTTACAAACAAGGTCCATGAAATCAGGACTTTCTGGCCGAAACGGCCAGATGACGCATGGCAACAGCTTCCCGGAATGAGGAGAACCGCTGCCGCTGGGTGCGCCACGACCCGGCAGCGCCGCAACCCCCCGTGCGGCGTCCAGACAGCTCGAACCACATCGCGGGAGAACTTCGTGCGTAGACAGTTGCTGTCGTCCCTGCTGTGCCTCTCGTTCCTGACGGCGTGCGGCCCTGAAACCCCCTCCGAGCCCTCCCCCGAAGCACCGGAGACGACTCCCGCCTCCCTGGCGACGCCGCTGCCGAAGCTGCGCGTGAGCAGCAACGGGCGCTTCCTGGAGACGGTGAACGGCGCCCCGTTCTTCTACATGGGCGACACCGCCTGGCAGCTCGTCAACTACGTCAACCGCACCGACACGCTGAGGTACCTCGACAGCCGCGCGGCCCTCGGGTTCAACGTCGTGCAGACGGTCGCCGTGCCGTCCATGAACGGCACCGGCCCCAACATGCATGGGGACGCGCCGTTCCAGAACAACAACTTCGCCGCGCCCCTCGTCACCCCGGGCAGCGACCCGGCCAACAGCACCCAGTACGACTTCTGGGACCATCTCGACTTCGTCGTCAACGAGGCCGAGGCGCGCGGCCTCTACATCGCGCTGCTGCCCGCGTGGGGCGACTACGTGAAGGGCGGATACCTCAACACGTCCAATGCCCAGACCTACGGCCAGTTCCTCGGCAGCCGGTATGCGAGCAAGGCCATCATCTGGGTGCTCGGCGGCGACACGGTCCCCACCGGGTTCGAGGCCGTCTACCGCGCGCTGGCCCGGGGCATTGCCATCGGCACGTCCGGCACCGAGGACTACAGCAAGGTCCTGATGACCTTCCACCCCGCGGGCCGGCAGAAGTCCTCCACGTGGTTCCACAACGAGCCGTGGCTGGACTTCAACATGCAGCAGAACGGCCACTGCGACTACACGACCATGTACGCGGACATCACCGCGGACTACGGCCGCACCCCGGTGAAGCCCACCCTGGATGGTGAGCCCGCGTACGAGCAGATTGCCCTCTGTCTCAACACCTCGCAGCCTCACGTCACCGACTACCATGTCCGCCGGTACGCCTGGCTGAGCGTGTTCGCCGGTGCGCTCGGCCATACCTACGGGCACAACTCGGTGTGGCAGATGTACGCGCCGGGCCGTCGGTCGTGGTTCAACGCGGTGACCTACTGGTACGACGCCCTCAACCATCCGGGCACGACGCAGATGCAGTACCTCCGCCGCCTCATCGAGTCGCGGCCGTTCCTCTCGCGCATCCCCGACCAGGGCGTGCTGACCCATGATGGCGGTGCGTGGCAGGTCCGCGTGCAGGCCACGCGCGATGCGAACGGCACCTACGCCTTCGTCTACAGCTCGGGTGGGCAGTCCTTCACGGTGAACATGGCCCGCATCACCGGCGGCTCCGTGCGCGCCACCTGGTACAACCCGCGCACCGGTGCCACGCAGGTCCTCGGCACCTTCCCGAACACGGGCAGCCGGCAGTTCACACCGGCCAGCAGTGGCACGGGCAATGACTGGGTCCTGATTCTCGACGACGCCACGAAGAACTACCCGCTGCCGGGTGGCGGCACGACGCCTCCGCCGACCGAGGCGTACTCGACGCAGGCGGCGTCGGCCACGCCCTCCACCGCGGCTCCGGGGCAGGCGGTCAGCGTGTCGGTGTCCGTCCGCGCCGCCGCCGCGGTGTCCGGCCGCCACGTGAAGCTCACGGTGCGCAACGCCTCGAACACCTCCGTGTACGACCTCAACTTCGTGAATCACTCCTTCGGGCAGGGAGAGACGCGGGCGTATCAGCTCACCACGCCCACGACCCTGGCCGCCGGCACGTACTGCGTGACGTCGGGTGTCGCGAGCACGGATTGGGTGACCTGGTACTACTGGGACAACTGCGCGACCTCGTTCACCGTGTCCACCGCGCCCGCGCCGACCGTGGGCTTCACGCTGACGACGGCGACGACGTCGCCCGCGACGGTGAGCCGCGGCGGCACGGTGCGGCTGTCCAGCACCTTCCAGGCGAACGCGGCCGTCAGCGGCGTGAATGTGAAGGTCGACATCCGCGACGGCACGGGCACGACCACCGTCGTCTCCAACCCGATTGGGAATCAGGGCTTCACGCAGGGGCAGAGCCGGACGTTCTCGCTCGACTACGCCGTCCCCACGACGATGAGCCCGGGCACCTACTGCCTGGCCACGGGTGTGGCCACGGGCGACTGGGGCACCTGGTACACGTGGAATGGCTGCGCGGCGAAGTTCACGGTCCAGTAGCCGGCAGGCGCGGCGGGAGCCCGACACAGGGGCTCCCGCCACATCCCCTTCACATCGAGCGGCTCACGTCTCGTAGCCGGTCTGCTCGAAGACGACGACCTTCTTCGACTCGGGGAAGAGGATGACGAAGAGGCGGAACCAGCCCGAGGCGCCCGGGGCCACCGGGTACTCGTGGTAGCGGATCGCCACCTGTACGTTCTCCGTGCCGTTGCCGTACGTCGCGAGAAGCTGCGGGCCCAGCGCCTCGAACTCCGAGTACAGGTAGGCCTTCGCCTGCGCATAGCTGTACGCGATGGCGTCATCCGCCGCGAACGCGCTGTACTCCTGCAGCGTCATCACCGACCGGTCCGCCTGGGACAGCGTGGGCACGCCCGGGTGCGGCCAGTAGGCGTCGTAGGCACGCAGCGAGCCCTCCGTGTAGTAACGCGCCTCGTTGCCCGCCTCCACCGTCGCCTCCAGCTGCGCGGTCAGCGGCAGCGGCGTCAGCCCCGGCCCGTAGCCCGACGTGTCCGGCGTCGCGGCCGGCGGCGGGGGGCACGCCGCGCCGCTCACGCACGTGGTCTGCAACTGGAACTGCTTGCCCGCCCCGGTGGCCGAGCTCACCACCACCAGGTACTCACCCGCGGGCAGCTGCGCCTCGATGCGGCTCAGCTGGCCATACCCGTAGTCATCGTCCTGCACCCACGGGTGGGTGCCATAGCTGCCGCTCGCGTTCTTCGGGCCGTACACCATCAGGCCCGTGTCCAGGTACATGGAGGTGCCCTCGTGCGTCACCTCGAAGCGCGTCCGGAGCAGGCTCGCCGGCACCGTCACCTTGAAGGAGTAGTACTGCGGGTTCTGCGTGAAGTACGTCCGCACCGAGCCCCCCAGCGCCACCGGCCCCAGGTACGTCGTGCTGTCGTAGATGTTTCCGCTCACCGGCGGCGGCGGGAAGTACATCACCGCCTGCGGGCTCTCGCGCAGCGACTCCACCGGCGCGTTGCCTCCCGTCGGATTCTCACAGCCCGCCAGCACGACCATCGGAAGGACACCGCACACCTTCAGCATCTGTCGAAGCATTCTCTGGACCTCGGATGGGGGAGCCGCCCGCCTGCCACGGCCAAACCCGCAACTCAAGTAACGTGCGGGAAAAATGACGCGACCCCCGGGAAAATCGGGCCGCGAAAAACCTTCGTCCATTTCCGCCGCCCCAATCGTTGAGGGGCTGATGCGGTGGTGGATGACACGATGGGTGATGCCAGCAGCCTCTCGGAGCGTGGGGACATGAGCGACGGCGCCTCGGCCGACGAGCGCGCGTGGCTGGGCCGCTTCCACGCGGGGGATGCCCGCGTGCTCAACGCCTGCTACCGCGAGCACTTCGATACCGTGTACCGCAGCGCCTCCCGCGTCCTGTCCGGCGTGGACGCGGAGACCGTCGTCCACGACGTCTTCCTCCGCCTGCTCTCCAACGAGGCCATGCGCCGCTCCTTCCAGGGCGGCTCGCTCGCGGCCTGGCTCAACACCCTCGCGCGCAACCTCGCCGTGGACACCCTGCGCCGCCGCCAGCGCGAGCAGAACGCCCTCGCCCACCTCGCCGACGAACCCCGCTTCGACGAGGAGCCCGCCCCTCCCGAGCCCTCGCTCGACGCCAGCCACCTGCTGGAGCGCTTCCGCCGCGAGCACCTGCCCGCGAAGTGGGCACCCGTCTTCGAGGCCCGCTTCGTGCGCCAGCTCAGCCAACGCGAGGCCGCCGCCGCCCTCGGCCTCCACCGCACCACCCTCGCCTACCAGGAGCTCCGCATCCGCTCGCTCCTCAAGAAGTTCCTCCTCCCCCCGGAGGCCCGATGAACCCCGCCTGCGCCGTGCATCCCCTCGTCGACCGCCACTTCTCCGGCCGCATCCACCCGCGCGACGAGCAGCGCCTGCGCGCACACCTCCCGGACTGCCCCACCTGCCGCGAGCGCTACGAGCGCCACCTCCTCCTCGCTCGCCTCGACCCGCGTGCCCTCGACGCCCGCACCCGGCTCGCGCGCGGCCTGGGCCTCGATGCCCGTGCACCCACCCCGCCCTGGCGCCTCGCGCTCGTCCCCGTCGCGGTCGCCTGCCTCGCCCTGCTCGTGGTCCGCATCCCGTGGAATGGAACCTCCATTCCGGACGACGGCTTCACGCCCCGGGGCGCCGGCAACACCGTGGCCGAGGCGCGGCTGCTCGCCTACGCCGTGGAGCCCGGGGGACGCACCACCCTGCTCGGCCCCACGCTGCGGCCGGACCAGGAGCTCGCCTTCGCCTTCCGCAACCCCGACGCGCACCGCTTCCTCATGGTCTTCGCGCGCGACGCCGCCGGACAGGTCTACTGGTACCACCCGAGCTGGACCGACCCGGCGAGCAACCCCTCGGCCATCGCCATCCCTCCAGGCGACGCGCTTCGCGAGCTGCCCGAGGCCATCTCGCATTCGCTGCCGCCCGGGCCCCTCGCCCTTCACGCCGTGTTCCTGGATGCGCCGCTCACCGTGCGGCAAATGGAAGCACTGCTGACGCGCACGGGCTCCCTCGACTCGGTGCTCCCGTCCGGCGCGGACTCCACCTCGCTCCAGCTCCAGGTCGTTCCATGAGCTCCCGTCACCTGTTGCTCGCCCTGCTCGCCGCGGGCACCGCGAACGCGTCCGGCCCGGCGGTCCGCTCCACCTCCGCCGCGGCCCCGTCCCCGCCGAGCGCCCCGAGCGCTCCAGGTGTCCCACGCGTATCCGCTCCCGAGACCCTGCTCGCTTCGGGCGCCGCCACTCCGGCCGCTGCGACCTCCCCCGCCTCACGCACCGCGTCCTTCGCCCTCATCATCGGCGTCAACCGCGGCCACGAGCCGGACCAGCCCGTGCTGCGCTACGCGGATGACGATGCCGCGCGCTACCTCGACCTGTTCCGCCTGCTCGGCGCGCGCACGTACCTGCTCGCGCGCCTGGACGACAACACGCGCCGCCTGCACCCGCAGGCCGCCGCCGAGGCCCAGGACCCGAAGCGCGCCGAGCTGGCCGCCGCCGTGAAGCGCCTGTCCGAGGACATCGCCCTCGCGCGCAGCCGCGGCGTGGAGGCCGTCGCCTACGTCGTCTACGCGGGCCACGGCAACGTGCGCAACGGCGAGGGCTACGTGAGCCTCGAGGACGGTCCCCTCACCGCACCCATGCTCTCCGACCAGGTGGTGGGCGCGCTCGGCGCGGACCGCGTCCACCTCATCGTCGACGCGTGCTACTCGTACTTCCTCGCCTACAGCCGCGGCCCCGGCGGCCAGCGCCGTCCCCTGCCCGAGGGCTTCACCCGCGCGGTGGGGCTCGCCCAGGCGGACAACGTGGGCCTGCTGCTGTCCACCTCCTCCGCCCGCGAGAGCCACGAGTGGGAGGCATTCCAGGCCGGCGTCTTCAACCACGAGGTCCGCTCCGGCCTCTTCGGCGCCGCCGATGCCGACGGCGATGGTCAGGTGAGCTACCGCGAAATCGCCGCCTTCGTGGAGCGCGCCAACGCCGCCATTCCAAACGACCGCTTCCGTCCCCAGGTGCACGCACGTCCGCCCAAGGGCTCCGAGCAGCTCGTGGACCTGCGGCCCGGCCTGGAGCGCCGCCTCGAAGTCGATGGCTCCAAGGGCGCGCACTACGTGCTGGAGGACGCCAACGGCGTGCGCCTCGCCGAGTTCCACAACGCGCCCGGGCAGTCGCTCCGGTTGCTGCGCCCACCGCCGCGCGGCCCCGTCTTCCTGTGGCGCGTGGGGGACGCGACGGAGTTCCCCGTGCCCGCGGCGCCCGACGTGGTGAGCCTGGATTCACTCTCCGCCGAGCCCGTGCGCGTGGCCTCGCGCGGCGCCGCGCACACCGCCTTCCAGCACATCTTCACCCTGCCCTTCGGCCAGGAGTCCGTCGCCGGCTTCCAGTTCCCGCCCCTCTCGCCGCTCATGCCACCGGAGCCGGGCGCGCGAGGACTCTGGGCGGCACGCAAACCCGTGGGCTGGAGCGCGCTCGCCGCGGGCGCGGCCGCCGCCGGCGTGGGCCTGTGGTCCACCCTCGAGGCACGCGACCTGCGTGACGGCATCACCCCGAGCATGTCGCAGGCGGAAGCAGCCTCCCGCAACCGCCGCATCCGGAGCCTCAACACCCGCGGCGGACTGCTCTATGGGCTCGGTGGCGCGGCGGCGCTCGGCGGAGCACTGCTGCTGCTGTGGCCGCGGGGAGAGACGGTGCCGCTGGCCACCGCGAGCCCGGACGGCGCGGCACTCGGCGTGGCGGGAGCGTTCTGATGCGCCGCGCGCGAAGCCGGATTCGTCCAACGAACACCGCCCCGACGTTGATGCGTCGGAGGCGGAAATCCATGACCCCGACGAAGTCTTCCCGCGCCCTGCTCCTGCTGCTGAGCGCCTGGCTCATCACCACCGGCTGCATCAACCCCGTGAACGAGGGTGAGCGGCCCTGTCCCTGCGCCGCGGGCTGGACGTGCTGCCCCGAGGAGCAGGTCTGCGTGGCGGATGCCACCCGGTGCCGGTTGCCGAAGCCCCCCACCGCGAGCGCGCCCTCCGCGCCGCGCGCGGTGGAGGTCACCCCGGCGGTCCGCGCGGCCACGCTCGGCTGGTCCGCGCCGGAGCATGACGGCGGCGGTCCCATCACCGGCTACCAGGTGGACGTCGACCCCATCGAGGTGGGCATGGTGGTGGCGGTGGACGGACTCACCGCCGAGGTGACGGGACTGCGCGCGGGCGCCACGTACCGCTTCACCGTGGCCGCGCGCAACGTGGCGGGTGTGGGCGCGTCCGTGAGCGTCGCGAGCGTGCGACTGCCCGATGTGCCCTCGGCCCCGGTGGGCCTCGCCGTGGAGCGCGGGGACGGTCAGGTGCGCGTCACCTGGCAGCGGCCTCCGTCGGACGGCGGCCTGCCCATCACCGGCTACGTGGTGACGGCACACCCGCGCGGCGTGAGCGTCGCGGCGGACGGCGTGGAGGCAACGGCGGTGGTGCCCGAGCTCGTCAACGGCGAGGCCACCACCGTCACCGTGCGCGCCCTCAACGCGGTGGGCGCGGGCCCCGAGTCCGCCCCCTCCGCCCCCGTGGTCCCGGCCCGCAGGCCCGGTCCGCCGGCGTCCGCCGCCGCCGCGCCGGGCGTGCGCTCCATGTCCGTCTCCTGGAAGGCGCCGGACGACTCTGGAGGACTGCCCATCACCGGCTACGTGGTGACGGCCTCGCCGGGGGGCGCCCGCCAGGAGGTCGACGGCGCCACCACCTCCGCGGCCTTCACCAGCCTGGATGACGACACCGCCTACACCTTCGACGTGGTCGCGGTGAACGCGCTGGGCGAGAGCGCGGCGGCGGCGGCGGCGGGGCTCACGCCCGGACTTCCGGGCGCGCCCCGGGACGTGGAGGCGACACCGGGAGTGCGCTCCCTGACCGTGAAGTGGAGTCCGCCGGCCCTGGACGGCCGTGTGCCCCTCACCGGCTTCACCGTGACGGCGCAGCCGTCAGGCGTGAGCGTGGACGTGGGCCCAGACGCGCGCGAAGCCACACTGGAAGACATCCCCAGCACGAAGGCGCAGACCCTCACCCTCACCGCGCGCAACGCGGTGGGCGTGGGCCCCGTCTTGCCGGCCGGAACAGTACGCGCGCGGCCCGCGCCCGTCGAGGTGACGCGGCTGGAGCTCATCCCGGAGGAGGGCGGCTGCCGCCACCTGTCCTACGACCTGCGCCAACCGGATGGAGAGCACGCCAATATCCTGGTGGAAGTGGACACCGACGGAGATGGCTTCTTCACCCGCGCCACCCAGGCCGGTGCCACGATGTTCAGCGGTCTCCTCCGGCTGACCACCTCCGCCCAGGGCATCCAACACATCTTCCGCTGGAATCGCGCGCGAGACGTGCCAGGCGCCACCGAAGCGGCCCGGGTGCGGCTCACCGCCACCGTGCCCGGCACCGTGCCGTCCATGCGCACGCTGACCGTGGCCCTGCCGGCCACCCCGCGGCGCTGCGAGGTGGACTACGACTCCAGCCGGGTGCAATGGGTGCCCGAGGATTCGTCGCGAACCGCGTACGACATGACGTCCGGAGACTTCACCGGCGACGGCAAGCCGGACCTCATGGTCTCCCACTCCGGCTCCCCCGGAATCAGCCTCCTGAAGGGGATGGGGAACGGTGGCTTCGACCGCCCGGTCACCTCTCACACCACGTTGACGGGCCAGAAGCTGTCTTCCGGAGACCTGAACCAGGATGGGGTGCTGGACCTGGTCGCCGTCGACGTCGTCCAGGGGACAGGCCTGTACCTCCACGCGGCCCTCGGCGTGTACGGAGGGCTCCTCCAGGCGCCGATGACGACCCCGCTGCGCAGCGGTGGCTTCTCGTACAGGTCCACCACGCCCCTGGTGCGCGACCTGGATGGGGATGGCGCGCCGGAAGTGGTGGTGGCCCAGGACAGTGAGCTGTACGTGCTGCGACACACGGCTCACGGCGCGTTCACCGAGGTCGGGAGGTATTTCGCGGCCGCCGGCGGCCAGGCCCTGGGAGGGGACTTCGACCAGGACGGGCTGAGGGACGTGCTGGTCGTGGGCCGGTCCCTCCAGGCCTTCTATGGCAGGGGCCTGCTCGCCTTCACCCCGGTGTGGCTCGGAGACATGGCGGGCCTCATGGAATCCGTCATCTCCGCCGTGTCCGCGGACTTCAACGGCGACGGCGCTCCGGACATCGCGGCCACCGTGACGACGGACCTGGAGGTGCGCATCGAGGTTCGCCTCAATGACGGAACAGGACGCTTCGGGACGTCGCAGGTGGTCCACCGCTACGACCGGCAGGGCTGGGACGAATCCAGGAACCAGCTGACCACGGCGGACCTGGACGGCAACGGGACGCAGGACCTCATCCACGTCAACTGGTGGCGGGACGTCGTGAGCCTCCTGCTCGGACAGGGTGACGGCACGTTCACGGTCCAGGAGCGGCCCTGCGGGCGGTACCAGGAGCGCGTCGTGGCGGCGGACTTCGACGGCAGCGGAGAGGCCGACCTCGGGCTGCTCTCCGTCGAGTCCCGCAGCGTGCGCGTGCTCCAGAACTTCGAGCGGCCCCACCGCATCGAGGCGGGAGACGAGTTCCTCACCGCGGACTTCGACGGGGATGGCTGGGACGACGTGGCCTCGGTGGTCGGTGACTCCGGCGTCCAGGTGCACCTCACCCGGGCCACGGGCGGCATGGTGCGCAAGGGGCCCTTCCTCGCACCGAGGGGCATGCTGGACATCGTGGCGGGGCGCTTCGACGCGGGACCCACGGTGGACCTGCTCGTCCTCACCCTGACGCAGTCCCTCACGCTGCTGCGGGGGAACGGAGACGGCACCTTCGCTCCGGGCGAGAGCCTGGTCTCGGGATTCCGCCCCATCAAGATGGCGGCGGGAGACATCGACGGCGACGGAGACCTGGACGTGGTCTTCACCGACCGGCGGCCGGACAGCGGCGAGGTTCCCAGCTACGACGTGCGGCTGCTGCGAGGCGCGGGAGACGGAACCTTCACGGTCGGCGCGGTGCTCGCCACCCATTCCGCGGTGCAGGCGCTGGCCATGGGGGACATGAGCAAGGACGGCCGCGCGGACCTGCTGGTGCTCAGGAGGGTGCACCCGGCCTTCGAGCTGGGCATCTACCACGGCCGGGCGGACGGCACGCTGGCCAAGGAGCGGGACTACTCCCCCTTTGGCGTCACCTGCTCGGCCTCGGAGCTGTTGGTTCACGACCTCAACGCCGACGGGCACATGGACGTGTTCGTCTCCTGTGAGAGGGTGACGACTGGCACGGGGGCCGTGGGCGGCGTGCTCCCGCTGTGGGGGATGGACGGCCCCTGGTTCAACCCACGGGTCTTCCAGCCGATGGGCGCCGGCGCGAGAGGGCTCGCCGCGCGGGACATCGATGGAGATGGAAGGCAGGACCTGCTGGTGACCTCCCAGTCCGGCGACGCCCTCTGCGCCTTCACGTCGGAAGAGTTTGGCGACTTCCAGGAGCGCGCCTGCTTCGAGGCCCTGCCCCAGGCGAACATCGTCCTGCCGCTGGACCTGGAACATGACGGCATCACCGAGCTGCTGGTGGGCGGCGCCTCGCCCCACGCCACGCTGCTGCGCCCGCGGTGAGCCGCGGTGCTTCGTCGGGAGGAGGGCGGGGGGCCCTCCTCCTGGCGAGGTGCCTCCTCCGGGGACTCGGGGCAGGGGTGCTATCCTGCGTGGCACCCCCGCATGTCCCAGCAGCTCCCCACCCCGCCGGTGAAGGCGCGACAGGACGAGCCGTCCGATGACGCCGTGTCCTTCCCGACGCTCGTCGTCATCCGCGTGTACGCCGCGGTCCTGGAGCTGCTCACGCGGCTCGGTGATTTGGCGGTGGTGGTGTGGCGGCCCCGGCTCGTCGCGCCGTACCTGGGGCTGTGGCTGCGCGAGGTGCTCGTCTCCCCCTACCGGGTGCGGCGCTCCTTCGAGCTGACGCGCCTGCTGCACGCCAGCGGGCAGACCTTCAACGAGCTGATGTACGGCGAGACGCCGCTGCACACCGCCGTGTGGCTCTTCCGGAAGGCGGGGCTCGACGGCGGCGGTCGGCTGGTGGACCTGGGCGCGGGGCGCGGGCGCACGCTGCTCGCGGCCCGGTGGCTGGGCGCCCAGGCGCTCGGGGTGGAGCTGCTCCAGGCGCATGTCGCGCTCGCGGCGGGTCCGCTGAAGCGCGCGGGCGCGGAGCTCGTCCAGGGAGACGCCGCGCACGCGGACCTCCAGGACGCCACCCACGTCTTCACCAACTGGACCGCCCTCACCCCGGAGACGCGGGCCCGGCTCATCGAGCGCTTCCGCACCTGCCGCCCGGGCACCCGCATCCTCACCGTGACGCGGCCGGTGGAAGCCCCGGGGTTCACCGTCCTCTCGCGCCACTGGCTGCTCTTCACCTGGGGAATCGAGCAGGTGTGGGTCCAGGAGTACCGGGGCTGAGCGCCCGGAGGGGTGTTGCGCAACGCGAGAGCGGGTTCCGCGACGCCGCCGCGCAGGGTCGCGGGCTCGTCAGCTATCATCAGCCGCGACGCGGAACTTCCGGGCTCGCGACTCCGCGGCCCGTGACGAACATAGGAGCAGCAACGAAATGAAGGCCTGGATTGCCGTGGTGGCGCTGGCGGTGGTTCCCCTGGTGGGCTGTGGTTCCTCGCGCGAGCTGAACAAGGCGCGCATCGCGGCGAACACGGCGAAGAAGGACGCGGACACGCTGCGCGCGGAGAACAACGCGCTCAAGGCCAAGGTGGCCGAGCTGGAGGGTGAAGTCGCCACGCTGACCAAGGAGCGCGACGAGCTGAAGGCCGCCGCCGAGCAGCCGGCCCCGGCCGCCGTGCCGGCCTCCGGCAAGAAGAAGAAGCGCTAGGCCGGCCATGGGTGGCAAGCGCACCACGGCGGTCCACGTGCACGACGCCTGCGACGTGTACGTGGGCCGGGCCTTCCGCGCCTACGCGAAGCCAAGCCCCATCAACCCGGTGCCGGGCCGCTTCGGCAATCCCTTCAAGCCCGGCGGCGTGCGCACGCCGGGCGCCATGCTGCGCGCCTACTTCGCCCCGTGGCTCGGGGCGCTGCCCGAGGACGAGCAGCAGCGCATCCGCGAGGAGGCCCTGCGCCGCATGGGCCCCGAGGCGGACGCCATCGAGTCCTTCCGCTGGTACCTGGAATTGCGCGCGCGGCACGACGCGGACTACCGCGCGGACGTGCTCGCGCTGCGAGGCAAGCGCCTGGGCTGCTGGTGCAAGCCCGGCCCGTGCCACGCGGACGTGCTGTCGGAGTGGATCGACTCGCAGCCGGCGAGGAAGCGCGGGTAGGCCCTGCGGGGACTTCAGCGGGACGAGAGGACGAACTGGTTGCCGTCCGGGTCCTTGAACATCGCGAAGGTGCCCCAGGGCTGCTTCTGGGGCGGCCCGGTGAACTCCACCCCGCGGGCGCTCAGCGTCTCGTACGTCTTCATCACGTCGTCGCTGGCGAACGAGCCGTTGAAGAAGCCGCCGATGCGGTTCTCATGGCCCTCGGGCGTGAAGAGGACGACGGACGTCTCGGCGCCGGGGATGCGCAGCTCAATCCACCGCTGCTTCTCGTTGAACTGCTGGTCCGTGGCCACCTTGAACCCGAGCTTCTCCGTGTAGAACGCGAGGGCCCGGTCCTGGTCGCTCACCGGGATGCTGACGAACTTCACCATCCGAATCATGTCCGCTCTCCACGCGCGCCACGCCGGACGCGCGGAGACCCAGGTATCGCGGAACGGCCGCCAGCGAAAGGCTCCGCACGGGCACTATAGTGTCAGGCACTATAGTGATTTAAACCAGGGTCATGACTGCCATCCCCGTGGACGCCTACGTCCTCGAGACGCTGATGCCGGACCTGGTGGGTCACGACCGCTCCCCCTCCGCGTTCCTCGTCTATCTGCACCTGTGGTACCGCACGGCCGGTGCGAAGGAGCGCCGGTGCGCGGCGAGCCTCGCGCGGCTCGCGGAGGACACGGGCCTGTCCAAGAGCGCGGTGCAGGCCGCGCTGCGCCTGCTCAAGCGGCGCAAGCTGGTGAAGGCCGAGCGAGCGAGCCTCACCGCCGTGCCCGTCTACGAGGTTCTCCGCCCCTGGGTCCGCAAGTAGCCGGCCTCCGACATGTCGGCGCGTGCCTTCCGACACGTCGGAGACTGCGGCGACACAGGCGAAAGCCCGTGTGATTCGGGGGAAAGGGCTCTCCGGAGAGCATCGGCGCCCTGGCACATGCGCTGCACAAGGGGATGGCACGCGCGGATGGAGGACGCAGTGGTCCCCGACGCGCCCTCCACCGCAAGGAGCCGTGCCATGCCGACCGTTTCCGTTCCCAAGCCCACCGATGTGAAGCCCTCGCCGCAGACCACCGAGAGCCTCGCCGCCAGCATCGTCAACCAGACCTCGGCGGACCTCGTCCTCGTGAAGTCGGCCAGCGCGCTTCCGTGGATTCAGCCGCCGCCGCAGGTCATCCAGGCCGGCAAGATTGGCCAGTTCAACAGCCCCGGCGACTTCTCCAACGCCGCCAACGGTTACGTCGTCTACCAGGGGGCGAACGGCGCGACCTTCTCCCTGGAGTGGGCCATTCCCTCCGTCGGCAAGAACAGCATCACCTGGCAGGCGGAGGGTGGCCTGTCCGCGCAGGAGAGTGGCTCGCTGGACGGCTGGAACGTGTCGGCCACGTGGTTCATCTCCTGAAGCGTCTGGGCCAGGGGACGGGCTTCGCGTCGCGGTAGACTCGAGCCGCACCGCCAGAGGACCTCATGGCCCGCACGCTCGCCGATGTCTCCACCGCCGCCATCCGGGACCGGAGTGGCGGCCCCACGGGGCCACGCTCCGTCCCGGCCCTGACCGTCATCTCCCATCCCCTGCCCCGGCGCGTCGGCGAGCGGTTGCTGCTCGACGCCGTCAGCGCCGGCAGGGAGGTGGCCCTGTCCCGCAACGGCCCCGACTTCACGCGCCCCGGCTCCGCGTTGGGGGAGCCGCTGTCGGACCCCTTCATCAGCCGCAAGCCGCTGCTCCTCGCTCCGGGCACGCTGCCCGGCCACGTGCGGCTGACCAACAGCGACGGCGGCACGCAGGTGGGCATCGCCGGCACGCTCATGCAGGGCACGTGGGAGCTGTCCTCCGAGGAGCTGACCGCCGGAGTCCCGCTGGAGCTGGGCGGGCGCGTGGTGGTGCTGCTGCACCTCGCGGAGACCGGCGGCGAGGCGCCTGTGGCCGACACGCTCGGCATGGTGGGCGAGAGCACGGGCGTGCTGCGCCTGCGCCGGCACATCGAGCGCGTGGCGGACCTGGACGTGCCGGTGCTCATCCGAGGCGAGACGGGCACGGGCAAGGAGCGCGTCGCCCAGGCCATCCACCAGCGCAGCCGGCGCCGCGACGGGAAGTTCATCAGCGTCAACCTGGGCGCCATCCCCAAGGAACTGGCCGCCGCCGAGCTGTTCGGCACGCACAAGGGCGCGTTCACCGGCGCAACGCAGAGCCGTGAGGGCTTCTTCCGCGCGGCGCACGGCGGCACCCTCTTCCTCGACGAGGTGGGCGAGGCGCCTCCGGAAGTACAGGTGATGCTGCTGCGCGTGCTGGAGACGGGCGAGCTGTACCCCGTCGGCGGCAGCACCCCCGTCACCGTGGACGTGCGCCTGCTCGCGGCCACCGACGCGAACCTGGAGGAGCAGATTCGCGACGGCCGCTTCAAGGCCCCGCTGATGCACCGGCTCGCGGGCTACGACATCCACGTGCCTCCGCTGCGTGAGCGGCGCGAGGACCTCGGCCGCCTGTTCTTCCACTTCGCCCGCGAGGAGCTGGCCTCGATTGGCGAGGCGCACCGGCTCGACAACGATGATGCGTACGCGGAGCCGTGGCTGCCCGCGTCGCTCGCCGTGCGCCTGGTGCGCTTCTCGTGGCCGGGCAACATCCGCCAGCTGCGCAACCTCGCGCGGCAGCTCGTCATCGGCAGCCGGGGCCAGCCGAGGTTGCTCGCGGACCCGAGGCTGGAGCAGGAGCTGGCCGCCGCGGCGGGGAAGGCTCCAGCCAACGCCGCCAGCGCCCCTTCCCCTGGGAACACTTCGGCCAGCGAGGGCACCGCCATCACGTCCTCACCAGCGACGGGACCCGCAAGCGCCACCGTCGTGGCCTCAGCCGTGCCTGCCTCCCCGGCGCCACTGGAAGCGAAGGCGCCACGCCGGAAGGCATCGCAGCTGACGGAGCAGGAGCTGCTCGCCGCGCTGCGGGAGAACGACTGGGACCTCAAGGCCACGGCGGAGGCGCTCGGCATCGCGCGGCCGTCGCTCTACGACCTCATCGACAAGAGCCCCCACATCCGCACCGCGGGCGACCTGAGCGCGGAGGAAATCACCCGCTGCTTCCACGCGTGCGCGGGGGACCTGGACGCCATGGTGCGCACGCTGGAGGTGTCTCGGCGCGCCCTGGGCCGGCGGCTGAAGGAGCTGGGCCTGGAGCCTCGAAACACCCCGGCCTGAGAGGAAGTCGCCACGGCTGGCACACGACATGCTCTGTAGGCTGGCTCGAGTTCTCGAACGGGAGGGAGCCGCACATGCACAAGGGATTCATCGTCGGAGCCATCATTGCCGGAGTCTGGGGCGTCGCCTGCGCGACCCGCTCCAAGGGAGCGGAGGCCGGTGAGCCGGCGGCCGTGACGGAGTCGACTGGGAGCTGCGCGGACAACATCGACCTCGAAGTGGACCCGAAGGAGGGCGGAGGCAAGACGTTCAACAACAAGACGGGGACGTGGAGGCTGTGCAGTGGCGGCAACCTCACCGTGACCAACACGCTGCCGAAGACCGCGTGCCTCGACATCCTGAACCGCGCGGACGGAGGCACGTACACCACGGCCACCCTGGACGCGGATGGTGGAAGCTGGGATGCGTCCGTGACGGGGAAGAACGACTTCGAGCTCGGCGTCTGCAATCCGCAGGACGGGGGCCCCTGCTCGAATGGTTGCCCCAACATGCTGAGCGCCAGTGGCTCTGGAATCGACGACACCATCAAGGGCAACCTGGACATCGTCGTCACGGAGTAGCGCGCCCCAGGCGCTCCCGCTCGCGCGCCAGCAGCAGACCGGCACGCACGGCCCTCGCTTCGGCCCACGAGGCGCGGGCCGCCAATGCCGCCTCCGCGAGCGCCTGTCCCCGCTCCAGCACCGGCGCGGCGTCCAGCCCCGCCCGCCGCCGCGACTCGCCCCATGTCAGGCAGAAGCGGGCGAAGGCCACGCGGTGCTCGGGGCTGGCGGGCTCCAGGTCCACCGCCTTCTGGAAGGACGCCGCGGCGGTCTCGAAGTCCGCGTCGCGCGGCGGTCCACTCCGGGCCCGCCAGCGCGCCTCGACGGCCTGGGTCTCCCCCAGCAGCAGCCATGCCTGGGCCAGCCCTGGATTGAGCGTGAGCGCGCGGCGCAGCTCCCGGTTGGCCTGTTCGAGGCTTCGTCCCGGGTCACGTCCCTGCTCCAGCGCGAAGGCGGCCTCCACCTGGTGCACCGCGCCGAGCCAGGTCCACGGCTGCGGCACGTCCGGCAGCAGCTCCACCGCGCGCCGGAGCACCGCCTCCGCCGAGCGCACCGCGGGCAGCGGCGACTGTCCGCGCGCCAGCAGCGTCGTCGCGTGCCACGCGTGCACCTCGCCCGCGTTGTTGTGCGCGAAGCCCTGCGAGGGAGCCACGGCGATGGCGCCGTCGAAGGCGTCGAGGGCCTGACGCACCAGCGGCTCCGGCGCCTCACCCCGGTCGTACGCCTCCCTCGCCTGCTCGAGGAGGATGGTGCCCACGCCGTTGTGCAGCGGCGGCAGCTTCGGGTTGATGGAGACGCCCCGGCGGTAGGCTTCGAGCGCCTTCGCCAACTCCGGCCGCGCATCCGCCCCCGAGCTCCGCAGGCGCCGGGCGCGTGTCTCGTGCACCTCTCCCGCGTAGAACCAGGAGGCGACGAGCCCCGGGTTGAGCTCGCACGCGCGCGCCATGGCCTCCGTCGCGAGCTTCAGGTCTCCCTCCGCGTCCGGCGCGCGCGGGTGCGAGGCGCGCGACACGTACGCCTTTCCCAGGTTGGTCCAGCCCTCGGCGCGGCGCTCTTCCCGGAGGACGGCGGCCTGGAAGGCCTCCACGCTCCGCGTGCGGTAGGGCAGCGCGTCGCCGCCGACACCTTCCTCGACGTCGGCCCATACGCGGAAGACGAGGCCCATGTTGATGTGGAACTCGAAGTCGCGGCGCTCGGCGGGGATGCGCTCGAAGATGGCGGCGGCCTCACGTAGCAGCTCGCGTACATCCTGGCCCTTCTCCTGCCGATAGCGGGCGCGCTGCCACATGGCCACCGCCAGCTCCGTCAGGGCGCGCTCGTCCGAAGGCCCGAGCGCCACGGACTCACGCGCCGAGGTCAGGGCCTTCTCCAGCAGCGGCTCCACGTCTTCACCGTGACGCGCGCGGTACTCGGCGAGCCGGCGGTGGAATGACGCCTCCAGGATGAGGCTCGGCTGGTCATCGCGCGCCGCCGTGAGGGCCCGCTCCAGCGCCTTCACGCCGCGCTCGTACGAGGGCAGCACGTCCCCCCGCCCGTACATCTCCATGACGAGCGACTCATATTCGAGCCGCGCCAGCGCGCGGTGCACCGCCGGCACGCTGCGGCCGATGTCGGCGGCCTCGGCATGGGCGCGGCGGCCGGCATCGAGGTCGGCGCGAGCGCCCTCCAGGTCTCCCGAGTTCCACCGCCGGACGGCACGGGCCAGATGGATGTCCCCGCGCAGCAGGGGCGCCTCGTGGAACCAGGGCAGCCGGGCGCCGAGCGCGTCCAGCTTCGCGAGCGCGTCATCGGGCCGGTCCTCATGGAAGGCGAGCAGCGCCGCCACGTACTCCGGGGCGGGCACCTCCGCGCCCTCGCCGCGGCGGAGGAAGTCCAGCGCGGGCGCGCGGTAGCGGGCCTCCACCTCGCGCAGCCGGGCCTCGCGTGCCGTGGCGTCGCGCAGCCGCTCCGCCTCCAGGCGCTGCTCCTGGTAGAGGTGGCCCAGCACGAGGCCCAGCGCGTACGCCACGCGAGGCTCCTGGTCACCCCGCTGCCACGCGGTCTCCAGGTGCTCCCGGGCGCGCGCCTCGTCGCCCAGCGCGAGGAAGCCGCGCCCCAGCGCGTAGTGTCCGGGTCCCTCGGCCATGGGCCCCGCGTCGCGCAAGGTGGACTCGAGGTCGCGCATCCGCGCACGGAGGGCCTCCTGGTCCGCGCGTGTGTCGTGCAGGGGCGCGGTGCCGGAGTAGCGGGCCTGGGCCTCGATGCGCTCCACGCTCTCGGTGAAGCGGCGGGCCAGCGCCTCGCGCTGTGCGACCTCACGGCGGGCGAGGACGGCCTGCCCCATGGCGAAGGACACCGCGAGCAGCGCGACGGACGCGGCGGCCACCGCGCGCCGGTGCTTGCGCAGCCACTTGCGCGCGCGGTAGCCGGGTCCGGTGCGCGCCAGGACGGGCCCGCCGTCGAGGAAGCGGCCAAGGTCCTCCGCCAATGCGCGCGCGGAGCCGTAGCGCGCGGAGCGGTCCTTCTCCAGGCACTTGAGGGTGATGGCCTCCAGGTCCACGGGGATGTCGCGGTCCAGGTCGCGCGGCGGGCGGGGCTCCACGGAGGCGATGCGGCTGAGCACCTCCAATCCGTTGTCACCGGGGATGGGCGGTTGTCCGGTGAGCAGGGCGTACAGGGTGGCGCCCAGGCTGTAGACATCCGCGCGGCGGTCCAGGCGGGCCACCTCGCCGCGCGCCTGCTCGGGGGACATGTAGTGCGGCGTGCCAAGCACCGTGCCGGTGGCGGTGGCGCCGTCCTTCCAATCCCGGGCGAGGCCGAAGTCCATGACGTAGGGCCGGAGGCCCCCATCGCCGGTGCGCTCCACCAGCACGTTGGAGGGCTTGATGTCACGATGGACGAGCCCCGCGCGGTGGGCGGCGTGGACACCCTCGGCCGCCTCGCGCAGCAGCATGACCTTCTGCTCGACGGTGAGCGCGTCCACGAGCGCGTTGAGTGGCTGGCCATCCACGTACTGCATGGCGATGAAGACGCGGCCCTGCACCTCGCCGACTTCGTAGACCTTGCAGACGCGCTCGTGGTCGACGCGGGCCTGGGCGCGGGCCTCGGAGACGAAGCGGCGGGCGAGCTCGGCGTCATCGTCACGTACGAACTTGAGGGCCACGTGGCGGCGCAGCCGGGGGTCCCACGCGAGGAACACGCGGCCCATGCCGCCCTGCCCGAGGAAGCGCACGGGCTGGTAGCGCTCCCAACCGGGCACGGGGAACGCGGGCGTGTCGGAGGTCGGCTCGGCGTCACGCTCCCTGCCCGTCCCCGGAGCGGGAGGAGCAACGGCGCCCGGCTGGAGCGTCTCGTCCGAGGGGAGCGCCGCGACGCCCGGTGCCTGGACCCGGGCCTTTCCCTGCGTCCGCGTGTCATCCGAGCGCGCTCGCTCCGGGCCCGTGCCATGGCCTTCGTGCTGAACAGCCAGGCCATCCGTGCTCCGCGCGGCGCGCTCCGGACTACCGGGCGTGAGCGTGGCGTCCGCGACCGACGCGGAGACCTCGGGCGCCCCGGCCCCGATGTCACGACGCAGTGAAGCGAGGGAGTCCTCGGAGAGCCGGCCCCGCTCGAGCAGCAACTCCAGCGGGCCACGTCCCAGGCGTGTCGCCTCCTCGCGGAGGGCCTCCGCCTCCTCGCGGGACAGCAGCCCCTCCGCCAGCGCATGGCGCAGCTCGGCCTCGTATCGCTCGCTCATGGAAGGGTGCTCCGTCAGCGGCTGGCACGTCGTGGAATGGCGCCTTCAGCCGTGAGCGTACCGAAGCGCCCCTGCCCCGTCGAAGGCCCCCCTCACACCGGAATGTCCACCCAGGGCCGGATGGGTGAATGGGTGTTCCGGAACGCCTCGATGCGCTCGGACACCTCCCACGAGGTCTGCGTGTCGCGCAGCTGCTCCAGGTAGAGGCACCGCCGGGCCAGCGCCGTGAGGTCGAAGGCCCAGTACATGCTCATCAGCGGGTTGATCCACAGCTTGCTGCCCTCGGTGCGCACGGTGCGGTGCACGTTGCCGTACTCACCCTCGATGGCCGTCACCACCGACAGCGACACGATGCTGGGCGCGCGAGGCATCCGCTCGCACACGTACTCCACCGCCTCGCGGTACAGCGCCACCTCCGGCATGGGGGGCAGCAGCGCGGTGACGCCCAGGTACGCGCCCTGCTTGCTGAGCGCCGCCACGGACTCCAGGAAGTGCGCGTGGCAGACGCCATGGTGGAAGTCCACGCCGAAGCCCAGGCACACCACCAGCTTGTCCCGCAGGGGCAGCGAGTCCACCACCGCCAGGCTGGTGATGTCCTCCTCCGGAGTGCCCAGCCCCACCTCGTCGCCGCGCATCAGGATGTCCGTGCCCCCATCCACCAGCACCACGGTGTCGAAGCCCAGCTTCTCCCGCAGCGCCTCGTACGCCGCGCGCAGCGGCGCCACGCCCGTGCGCACGAAGCAGTAGATGGGCACGTGCTCGCCCCGGTCCTGGAACCAGCGCGACAGCAGGCCCTCCGGGAAGTAGTGGACCGGCCCCGGCGTCTGGCCATCCACCTCCATGAGCCCGGGGGCCAGCAGGCGTCCCTCCACCATCTCCAGGCGCGTGAAGCTCAGGTTGGCCAGCGACACCTTCTTGCCCAGCTCCCGCAGCCGGAAGAACAGCGGCAGCCCGCTGAACACATCGAAGCCCCCGCCCGCCCCCGCGATGAGCACGTGCTCCGCGTCCTTGAGCCTTTCGAACAACGGTGAAGTGAACAGGTCCATCCCCGCGACATCCTTCCCAGCGCCAGCATTCCGTGCGCCCGCACGTTGCTATATAGCGCCGCCATGCCCACCCTCATCCTCAGCGCGAAGGATTTGCGCTCCCTCTACACCGTCGAGATTGGCATCAACGCCGTCGAGCGTGCCTTCCGGGCCCACGGCCTCGGCGAGGCCCTGATGCCCCCGAAGGTGTACCTCTCCCTTCCCAAGTACGACGGCGACTTCCGCGCCATGCCGGCCTTCCTCGACGGGGCCGCGGGCGTGAAGTGGGTCAATGCCCATCCGCGCAACCCGGAGAAGCACGGCCTGCCCACCGTGCGCGCCCTCTACATCCTCAGTGACCCGGACACCGCGTCCCCGCTCGCCATCCTCGACGGCACCCTGCTCACCGCGTGGCGCACCGGCTGCGCGGGCGGCGTCGCGTCCAAGTTCCTCGCGAAGAAGCAGCCGCGCACGCTCGGCCTCGTGGGCTGCGGCGTCCAGGCCCGCGTCTTCATCGACGCGCACCGCGCCATCTACGGCGAGCTGGAGCTGCTGCTCGCGGACTCCTCCGAGGCCGCCGCCAAGGCGCTCCAGGCGGAGAAGGGTGGCCGCGTGGTGAGCCTGCAGGAGGCCTGCGGCGCCGACATCGTCTGCACCTCCACGCCCGTGCGCTCGCCCATCGTGAAGCGCGAGTGGATCCGCCCCGGCACGCACATCAACGCCATGGGCGCCGACGCCCCCGGCAAGCAGGAGCTGGACGCGCGCATCCTCCTCGACGGCCGCGTCTTCATCGACGACACCGAGCAGGCCACCCACTCCGGCGAGGTCAACGTGCCGCTGCACGACGGCCTCATGAAGGAGGAGCAGATCGCCGGCACCCTGGGCGAGGTCATCGCCGGCAAGAAGGCCGGGCGCTCCGGGGACGAAATCACCATCTTCGACTCCACCGGCCTCGCGCTGCAGGACGTCGCCCTGGCCCGCGCCCTCTACGACGTGGCCCTCTCCCGCGGCGTCGGCCAGTCGCTCGACATCGTCGGGGGCTGATTCCCTGCCCGCCCCCCAGGCGACACAATGCCTGTCACTGACGCGTAACGGAAAACCGAGGGTTGTCTTCAACCCTCGAGCAGACAGGGAAGTGTCCGAACCTCGGCTACTGGACGCTTCCCGTCCAACGGCAGTATTCCGGCATTCACCGCGCTGTCTGGGGGGATTTCCTTTCATTCGCAGGACGTCCGCGCCGTGCGGGGCCAGGAGGCTTGCGCACGCGAGGGCCGTCGTGCGTCTCGAGGGCGCCCCGGTGGACCGCGCGCGGTGCCAATCCCTGGCACCTGCCGTCGTCCCTGGAGCGTCATGCATTCCCATACACCCCCGCCGCACGCGCGGCGCCTTCCCGCCTTGTCATGGCTGGTGGCGCTGATGGCGGCAATCCTTGCCCTCCCCGCGTCCGCCCAGACGCAGACCAACACCCAGGCCACCCAGCGCGCCATCAACTTCCTCAGCGCGGACGTGGTCCACTGGACCCAGGAGAACAACTGCGTGGCCTGCCACCGCCAGGGCGCGGTGGTGTACGGCATGGCGAACGCCAAGGCCAACGGCTACGACATGAACTTCGTCGCGGCCAACGGGCGGACCAACCAGCAGAACCTGGACTTCCTCGCCGGGCGCATCCGCACGGACCAGCTCGCCAACGGCTCGTGGATTCACGACGGCAGATTCTACCGCAACGAGAAGACGTCCTTTTCCGTGTTCGGCCTGGCCGGGTACGACCAGAACGTCTCCACGCAGTACAGCTCCGCGCTCGTGGCGGCGGCCAACTGGGCGCTACTCATTCAGACCGGCGGCCGGTGGCAGTCGGACCACGCCAGCTTCCCGGTGGACCACGGCAGCGTTTCCACCACGGCGCGCCTCATGACGGGCCTCGCCCAGGCGAAGCAGCGCGTGGACCCGGCGCAGGCCGCGCGCTACCAGGCCGTGCTGGATTCGGCCGCCGCCTACCTGCGCAACAACCTCAACAACAATGACACCTCCGCCGCTGGCGATGGCATGCCGTACACGTTCCAGATGGCCTGGGCCATGGTGGGCTTGAAGGCCGCGGGCCCCGGCCCGAACGAAGCGAACACCACCGCGCTCGACCAGCTCGCCGAGCGCCTCATCAACCGCCCCTCCGCCGGAGGCGTGCCGGGCTGGGGCAACCTGGCCAACGAGGCGGCCAACGACTTCGCCACCGGCAGCGCCATCTACGGCCTGTGCCTCGCGGGCCGAGAGCCCGCCACGGAGCCGCGACTGCGCAACGCGATTGAGTGGCTGAAGACGCGCCAGTCCGCCGACGGCAGCTGGCGCACCGGCGCCGCCACCTTCGACATCCCCACCACCTTCGCGGCCCTGGGCCTGTCCTGCTTCGGTGACTTCAGCGTCTTGGTCTCCGTGGACGGCGCGAGCCGTCAGCAGCTCGGCGTCAACATCCCCGGCACGCAGCAGGCCCTCTTCACGTTCAAGGTGAAGAACCACGGCTACCAGGCGGACACGTACACGCTGAGCGTCCCGGGCGGCCTGCCCGGGTGGAGCGCGACGGTGAGTCAGCCCACGCTGTTCCTGCCCGCTGGCGACGAGGACACCGTCACCGTCACCGTCACCGCCCCGCCGCTGCTGTACCCCGCGCTCACCTCCGAGTTCACGCTCATCGCCGCCTCGGGTGGAGCCCCGGGCGTGTCCGGCTCCGCGCGCGCCACCGCGTACACCCCGCCCCTGCCTCCCGTGACGGGCACCGCCACCACCACCATCATCCAGACGCCCGCCGCCAATTCCCGCATCGTCATCGGCACGGGCGGCACGCTGTCCGCGCGGGTGACGAGCGGGGGGACTCCGGTAACGGGTCCCACCCGCGGCGTCGTCACCTTCTACGTCGCGGGCGTGCCCGTCGGCGCGGACACGGACGAGGACGGCGACGGCCTCTACACCTCGTCGTGGGTGCCCGCGGTGGACTCCTGGACGATGACGGGCGCGCAGGACTACCGCGCGGTGTACTCCGGCGTGGAGCGGGCGCCGCCGCTCGCCAACCTGCTGGGCAGCCTGGACTCGCGCACGCTCATCATCGACCCGTTCCCGCACCTCACGCCGAACGTCACCATCGGCAACCCGCCGGCCTTCACCCGCGAGACGGAGCTGGACATCTGGGGCTACGTCACGCCGCGCACCAACGGCGCCGTCATCGAATACGCGGCCTTCATCATCAACGGCGGCCCGCCCATCGTCCTCACGCCGGGCCACGGTGGCTACGTCGGCACGCACATCACGCTGGCCGATGGCCCGAACATCATCCAGCTGACCGCGCGTGACTCCTTCGGCGGCGTCACCACGAAGCAGGTCAACCTCACCGTGGACCGCGTGGCCCCCACCCTCACCATCCTGTCGCCGGTGAATGGCACGTCGCTCGGCGCGTCGCTCGTGACGGTGACGTCGTCGGTGGAGGACCAGACGCCGGTACGCGTGGAGACCCAGTGGGCTCACGTGGCGCTGCTGGAGTTCGGCGACGGCACCGTCACCGCCAGGGTCAACATGCCCAACTACGGCGAGCAGGGCATCCTGGTGCGCGCCACGGACAGCGCGGGCAACGTCACCGACCGCGTCGTCACCGTGTGGCTCGACCCGGGCACGCCCACGGTGAGCACCACCTTCGCGGAGGGCCAGCTCCACGGCCCGATGCCGGGCCACCAGTTCAGCTACGGCGTCAACGTGCAGACCGTCTCCGCCACCACCGTGCGCGTCAACGGCGGAGCGCCCATCTCTCTGCCGCGCGGCGGCGGTCAGGCGCAGCTGACGGCCACGCTGGTGCCGGGCGTCAACACGTTCAACATCACCGTGACGAGCGAGACGGGCGCCACCACCACCCTCATCCGCCGGCTGAACTACGACGTGCAGGCCCCCGTGGCCACGCTGCTCAGCCCGGCGCCGGGGAGCACCGTCAGCGGCATCATCACCGTGCGCGCGCGCGTCACCGACAACTACGCGACGGTGAACAACCTGGGCATCAGCCGCGACATGTCCAGCATCCGCGCGGGCGTCCTGCAGGCGGACGGCACGTGGACCGCGGAGTTCGACACCCGCGAGCTCGTCGACGGCGCGCACACCCTGGACTTCTGGATGAACGACGGCGTGGGCAACTCCACCATCCAGAGCTTCACCTTCAACGTCGACAACTGACGTCACCGGATGACGCCGCGCGTCCACCGCGCGCATGACGGACGGGACGCCGCGGCCGGCAGCATGGGCTCGCGGCGTCCCGTACTTCTTTCAGGGGTCTCCGTGGAGGCTGGGTCCAAATGCACCAGCCTCCGCGCGCGGAAAACGCGCAAGGGCAGACAGCCCATTGAAGACAGGATGACAACCCTTTCGCGGATGTCTGTGTCGCAACACGGGTAATCACAGTCATCCGGGTCTGGGTCCCTTCCGCATCATTTCACGCACTGCTGTGTCGCTATTGCCTCGGGGTGGACATCGACCCTTGTCGCTCGCCTGAGTGACAGGTGCGCAGCCCAGCAGGCGTGCGTATTTCATTGGGGGCGGTTTCTTGCGCCCACAGCGATAGCGGTATCCTCTCAGACAGGCAGTCCGTCCCATGAGCGCGGGGGGCGCGCACGAGACGGCAATGCCCCCCGTGCCCCCATGCTCAATCGCGCCGCTAAACCATTCATGTATCGCGCCCTGACATCACGGGGCTGGTTCGTCATCTCCGCGATGCTGGTGTGGCTGCTCGCACCCGCGGCGCGCGCGGCCACCAACGCGGAGGCCGCGCAGCGCGCCATCAACTTCCTCAGCGCGGATGCGGCGAACTGGACGGTGCGCTTCGGCTGCACGTCGTGTCACCGGCACGGCGCGGCGATGTTCGGCCTCGCCACGGCGCGCGCCAACGGCTACGACCTGGACGCGCCGACGTACAACGGGCGCACCAACCGGCAGAACCTGGAGTTCATCCTCGAGCGCCTCCAGTCCGAGCAGCGCGCGGACGGCTCCTGGATTCACCAGGGCAACTGGTATCCCCTGTCGAAGTCGAGCTACTCCGCCTTCGGGCTCGCGGGCTACGACGCGAACGTGGGCACGCAGTACACGGACGCGCTGGTGCGCGCCGCGGACTGGGCGGTGCGCACGCAGGACGCCCAGGGCCGCTGGAAGGAGGACATGGCCTTCTACCCGGTGGGCTATGGCCACGTCGGCTCCACCGCGCGGTTCATGACGGCCATCTCCCAGGCGAAGCAGCGCGTGGACCCGGCGAAGGCCGCGCAGTACCAGGCCGCGCTGGACAAGGCGGCGGCGTACGTGCGCGCCAACATGAACAACACCACCGACGGAGCCCTGACGGACGGCCAGCGCTACACGCACCAGACGGCGTGGGCCATTGTGGCCCTGAAGGCCGCGGGCGCGGGCGCCTCGAACGAGAACACCGCCGCCATCAACACCCTGGCCTCGCGGCTGCTGGCCACGCCCACGCTGGCCAACGCGTCCGGCTGGGGGACGCTCGCCAACGAGGCTCCGGACGAATACGCCACGAGCCTCACCCTCTACGCGCTGTGCGTCGCGGGACGGAAGCCGGGGGCGGACGGGCGCATGTCCGGAGCGCTCGAGTGGCTCAAGTCGCGCCAGGCCCCCAATGGGAGCTGGGGCGCGGGCACGCGCTACCCGGACATCCCCACCACCTTCGCCGCGCTCGGGCTGGCGTGCTTCGGGGACCACAGCGTCGGCGTCTCCGTGCAGGGGCCGGTGCGCAGGCCCCTGGAGCACGACCTTCCGAGCGGGCAGACCGCCTCGTACGCGTTCACGGTGCGCAACAACGGCTACAAGGCGGACAGCTACACGCTGAGCATCCAGGGCGGACTGCCCGGGTGGACGACGTCGCTGGACCGGACGACGCTGGCGCTCGGGCCGGACGCGTCCGCCACCGTCATCCTCACCGTCACCGCGCCGCCGGGGCTGGCTCCCTCGCTGGCGTCGGATGTCATGGTGGTGGCGGCGTCGGAAGGCGCGACGAGCGTGAAGGGCTCCGCGCGCGTCACCACGTACACCACGCCTCCGCCGCCCACCGAGGGCCTGGCGACGACCACCACGCTGCTGGCCCCCGAGGACGGCGAAATCACCGTGGCGCTGAACAACACGCTGTCCGCGCGCGTGGTGGACGGCCGGGGCTGGCAGGCGCGAGGCCCGGGCATGGGCGTGGTGACCTTCATGGTGGCGGGCGTCACGGTGGGCGCGGACAACGACGCGGATGGGGACGGCGTGTACTCGTTCGTCTGGAGGCCGCGGACCTCGACGTGGGATGAGTTGGGGACCCAGGATTTGCGCGCGGTGTACTCAGGGGTGACGCTCCTGCCCGAGCGGGAGAACCGGCTCGGCAGCACGGCGTCGCACGCGGTGGAGGTCCACCCGTCGCCGTACCCCCGGCCCTCGGTGACGCTGTGCGGACTGCCGGGCTTCACCGACCGGTCGGCGCTGCACGTGTGCGGCTACGTCACGCCGCTGGCGCAGGGCGCGAGCATCGAGTCCGCGGCATTCATCCTCCACGGGCAGAGCTACCCCGTGGTGCCGGATGCGAGCGGCGGCCTGGTGGCCGTGGACCTGCCGTTGAGGGATGGGCCGAATGTCATCCGGCTGGCGGCCACGGACACGTTCGGCGAAATCGACAGCGAGGAGGCGACGGTGATGGTGGACAGCACCGCGCCGGAAATCATCCTGCTGTCGCCCACGCCGGACGCCGCGCTGAGCGCGTACAGCGTGGACGTGCGGATGACGGTGCGCGACTGGTCGCCCGTGCGCGTGGAGACGAACTGGGTGAACGTCAGCCAGGTGCCCGCGGGCGGCGGCAACGTGACGCACACGGTGGGGCTGGGCGCCGGGGAGAACGCCCTGCTGATTCGAGCGACGGACTCGGTGGGCCACGTCACGGAGCGCGTGGTGCGGGTGTGGGTGGATGCGCAGGCGCCCTGGGTGGGGACGGGCCTTCCGGATGGATGGCTCGTGGGGCCACAGCAGGGGGACGTGATGTCCTACGACATCGGCGTGTACTGCGCGTCCTCGACGCAGGTGACGCTGTCCACGGGTGGGACGTACGCGCTGCCGCGCGGAGGCGGCGGCGTGCAGGCGCGGCTGAACCTGGTGCCGGGGACCAACACGTTCACGATTGACGTGAAGAGCGAGACGGGACTGCGGACGTCGCTGACGCGCACGGTGCGCTACGACAACTCGGCGCCAGAGGCGGAGTTGCTGGTGCCCGTGCCCGGTGGGACGTACAGCGGGCCCATCGTGCTCACGGCGCGGGCGACGGACACGCTGAGCGGGGTGCGCAGTGTCGCGTACACGCGGGATGGCTCGGGCATCCGGGGCGCCACGCTCCAGGCGGACGGCACGTGGACGGCCGAGCTCGACACTCGCGAGCTGGTGGACGGCGCGCACACGGTGGAGGTGTGGCTGGAGGATTGGGCGGGGAACTTCGTCATCCGGACGTTCCC
Organism: Pyxidicoccus fallax; assembly: GCF_012933655.1. Taxonomy (GTDB): domain Bacteria; phylum Myxococcota; class Myxococcia; order Myxococcales; family Myxococcaceae; genus Myxococcus; species Myxococcus fallax. The sequence goes on from NZ_JABBJJ010000065.1 coordinate 29,638, forward strand.
CTTCTCCACGAGGAACCGGCCGTAGCGCGAGGCGCGAGGGCTACGCCTCCTCGAACTTCGTGCCGGTGATGCCGGCGTCCTCCAGGGCGGCCTTGAGGTCCTCGGAGACGACGAGGGCCACCGTCCAACCCCACGGACGGAAGATGCGGGCGTCGCCGACCTTCGTGGGGTCGATGCGCATGCCACGGACGTTCCGATACCAGCCCACCTTCTCCGGAGGTTGCCCGTCCTCCGGCGTGAAGAAGGCCACCTCCGCGCAGCGGGCATCGTCGATGCAGCGGATGATCTTCAGTGTGTTGAGAATGAAGTAGGGCCCTTCGTGCCCGTCCACCGTGACGGGAATGAACTGCACTTCCTGGATGCCCAATCGCTCGAAGACCTGGACGCCACGCTCGTGGATGACGGGGATGCTGAAGGCGGCCCAGCTGTATTCCAGCGGACGCCCGGGAACATCGAGCGTGAAGCGCGGCACGCAGCCCAGCTCCAGTCTCCGCCCCTCCTTGAACTGCCAGGGGTCAATCTCCTCGCCACGTGCATCCAGGGGCGCTCCGAGCTGCCAGCGGCCACGGGTGCGCCTGTCGTCCATCAGCTTGAAGTATCGACTCATGCCTCACGCTCTGCGAAGGACTACGTCCTGGTTGCCAATCGATTCAGTGCTGAGCCTGGGGTGCAAACCTCGTCGGCGAGCTTCTTCAATTCTTGCGTCAGCATGGTTCGACACTGTTCCCGACCGTTGCATCGCGTGAACACGGCCTCGAGCCGCTCATAGACGTTCACGTGGTAGTCCTCGGGATGAGGCCCTTGATGGCCTTTGAGATAGACGAGATTCGCCGAGTCATCGAGGCTCATTCCCGCCCGCGCGAAGAACCGCTGGAACAGCGGCGTCCAGGGGCCTCCATGTGCCGGAGAGATGTCGTTCTTGTTCGTGGCCAGGTGATGCCACTGGTACCCGTCCTTCTTCACCGAGCCATCGGCGCACGCACTGCCCGCCCCGCCTGATGCGGAGCTGGTCGCGGTGCCCACCGCCACCCCACTGACCACCAGCGCGCCGTCCGCCACCATCTGCACCGACGTCGCGCTCTGCCACGTCAGCCCTCCCGGCATCGCGTACCGGGACGGCGTGAGCAGCGACCAGAGCCCGCCCTCGGGCACCTTGGGCAGTGTCCTGCCCACGCCGAAGCTGGCCACCAGCACCAGCGTCCGCAGCGCCGTGCCTCCCATGGCGCGCCCGAAGCGCTCCGCCACTGCTTCCAATTCGTCCACCGTCCTCGCCGACTCCGCCTCTTGATAGAGCTGGTAGCAGGCCAGCCCCAGGTTCCTCAGCTCCAGCAGGCCCACGGCGATGGCCAGCCTCACCGTCAGCGCCGCGGCGAAGGCCTTGGAGAAGACCGGCTCGGGCAACGCCCAGGCCGCCAGATACACCGTCACCGACAGCGCCACGCTGGCCAGGAACGCCGGCGAGCTGAACAGCTCCTCCGCCGCGTCCCGGATGCCCGGGCCCATGTAGCGAGTCGACCGCCTCAGCGCGAGGAACACCCGGCTGTGCTCCACCGAGTCGGGCAGCGGCAGCCGTGAAGGGCCGTACCGCGCGAGGAACTCCTGCCGGAGCTGAAGCTCCCACGAAGCCGGTGCTCCCGAAGCCCCCGCCATCGCAAGTGCCCGCTGAAGACGGGGCTGTGGAGCCCGCCGGAGCGCCTGATGGAAGCCCGCGAGCACCGCGCGAGCCTCTTCCGGGCTCAACTCCTCCAGCGCGGGCACGGGCGCTCGTGGGCTGAAGTCGAGCCGCACACGCTCTCGGGATAACCGCGTGGCCCGGACACCGCTCGGCGCGCCGCCCTCACCCGGGTGCCCCTCCGGTGAAGTGGCACACGAAGTGGGCAGGACACAGCAGCAGACCAGGGCCAGGCGCAGCAGCAGGAATGCGGTCTTCATGCCCGGACAGCTTGCATGACCCTCCACGCTCTCCGCACCTCAGCGGCCAGGCCACGCCCAGCGGGCACAACACCCTCACAAATTTCGAACCCGGCCGCGCGTGACTACGGGCTCCCCTTCGCGAGCTGCCGCATCACCTCCGACAGCTCGGGGTACATCGCGGCGAGCGACTCCGCGGATGGCATCTCCCAGTCCGAGAAGTCGAAGCCCGGAGACACGGTACAGCCGACCAGCGTGTACTCCCCCTGAGGCACCGCGGCCTGCAACACGCCCGCATGCACCACCACCTGCGGCCGCTCGCCCTTCGTCACGTCCCGGCCCATCACCACCCTCTCCAGCCGGCCATCCGCGCCGACCAGGAGCAGCTCCAGCGGGTGCCCGTCGTAGAAGTGCCACACCTCGTCCGAGGTCACCCGGTGCCACGCCGCGAACGACCCTCGGGGCAGCAGGTAATAGATGGCCGTGCCCGCGGAACGCGGACCTCGCGGCGTCTCCACCGTCAACGACGCACGGTACATCTCCCGGTAGAAACCACCCTCGGGATGGGGCACCAACCCCAGCCCGCGCACGAGCTCATCGACCATGGCCGCGCAGTCTACGCGCCCATGCCCCTACGGCCGTGCCTCGACCCGGCGGCGGCGCGGCCATCGAGTCACATTCGTCGCTCGGATGACAGCCGCGAGACGGCGAGGAGCCCCTTCGGGCAGCGAGGACCCGGAAGCGCCTCCGACTCCCACGGAATCCACGCCTTCAGCCACCCATCCACACGCCCCCCCTCCCCCGGGCGCTCCATGTCGTTCCCTCCTGCTAGGGTAGCAACCCAGGAGGTAGTCAGCTCTTGCCCCAACCATTTTCCCGGGTCATGCTCGCTCTTACCACCTTGGCAGGTATGACGGCGGCTGCCGGGGACGCGAGCTTGGAGCGACAGATGCGTCAGCGGCACATCACCCTCTCCGCGGAGGCCCCGGCGACCCCGCACATCGTGCACGTGGCCGTGGGGACCGCCACCGTGCTGCTGTTCGACTCGCCGGTGCTGCCCGCCAGCCTGGAGCTCGGTGCGTCGCGAGAGCGGTTCGAGCGCATCGACATCACCGAGCGCGCCCTCATCCTCCAGCCCCGCCTGGAACTGGCGTCCCAGGAGCGCATCCCCCTGACGCTGCGCTTCGCCGACGGCCACTTTCCCAGCCGGGTGACGCTCGCCCTCATGGCGCGGCCCGGAGAGGTGGACCTCCAGGTCCGCGTCTTCCGCACCGCGCTCGCGCCCGAGGCGCTCGTGGAACACCTGGGCGCCATGCAGGCCCGCTGCGAGGACTCGGGGCGCTTCGCCAACCTCCTCTTCACCCGCAACCTGGGGGACGGCATCGTCGCGCGGGAGCTGAGCTACCGGGTCACGGGGAAGGCCGGTCCCCTGATGGTCCACCGGGTCGGTCCGCGGGCATTCCTGGGGGCCGACCTCCTGGCCCTCGAAATTCCCCTCTTCCTCGTGGAAGGGCATCTCTCCTGGCGCCCTGGCCGGGTGGAGGTATTCGTCGAGGCGACCGGGGAAGAAGTTCCCATCCGTTCGATGGACCTGGATGTGCAGGTACTCCAGCCCGGGGCCATGGGGCGGCTCGTCGTCGAGTTCCGGGCACGCCCGTCCTTCCCGTCCGAGCGGCTGCGGATCCACCTCCACGAGCAGAGGGGCCCACGCGGTCTGCAGCTGCGGGATGTCCACATTCTCCGGAGCCCCGCGGAGGAACGACATTGATGGTGACGCACCCGCTGGCCCTCCAACCCGGCATGTCCGTGGGCCCCTGGCGCATCCTGGCGCAGCTCGGCTCGGGCTCCTTCGGCATCGTGTTCCAGGTGGAGCACGAGGGGCGGCTCCACGCCCTCAAGTTCGCCCTGAGAAGCCCCGGCAGCGAAGACCTCGACCACACCGACGCGCGTTCCATGAAGGAGCTGGCCTGTCTGCTCCAGGCCGCCCACCCGAACGTGGTCCGCGTCTGGGCCCACGGCCGGTGGCCCGATGCGCGGACCGGCCATCACTACGTGGTCATGGATTTCGTGGAGGGCACCACCCTGGCGGACTGGGTGAAGCAGGCCCGCCCGTCAGCGCGCAGGGTGGCGCGCCTCTTCTCCAGGCTTGCCCGGACCCTGGGCGAACTCCATGCGCGCGATGTCTTCCACCGCGACCTCAAGCCCTCCAACATCCTCGTGCGCGCCGTGGACGAGGAACCCATCCTGGTGGACTTCGGCAGCGCGGACCATGCCGAGGCGCCGCCGCTCACCGAGAGCGCGCTTCCTCCCGGCACACCGCACTACCGCACCCCGGAGGCACTGCGCTTCCACCGCGAGCACCACGCCCGGCCCGACGCGCGCTATCCCTTCCGGGCGACAGACGACCTGTACGCCCTGGGAGTCACCCTCTACGAAGTGCTGGCGGGTGTACCGGCCTTCTCGCCCAGCCTGCCCCGGGAGCTACTCGTCGAGCACATCGAGGAGCGCCTGCCACCTCTTCCCTCTTCGCTGAACCCGCGAATTCCCGCTCCGCTGGAAGCCATCGTGCTGCGCCTGCTCCAGAAGCGGGCCAGGGACCGGTTTCCACATGGCGAGGCGTTGCACTCCGCCTTCGAGGACGCACTCCGTGCCGCGGATCCCGAGTGGGACGTCCCCCTGTTCTCCCCGGAGCCCACGAAGGAGCCCGCCTCCTCCACGCGGCGGACTCCCTCGGACATCTCGTCACGTGCGCTCCATGTCGGCCCGCTCGCGCCCCCAGCCTCGGCACAGGCCCGACGGCCCGCGCCCGCCTCGCACCTGTCGGCTTCTCCAGCCTCTTCTCCGCCCCGTTCCCGCCGCCTCGCCTCCTGGCATCTGCTGGGCGCGGCGGTGCTCCTCGGCCTGCTGGCCGTGCTGTCTCCCTACGAAGCACTCCAGGCCCGGGCCACGCCTCCACCCGCCATCGCGTCCCTCCAGGTGAAGGGTGTCACCGAAGCGCAGCCCCCCATCCCGACGTCGGGTATGGAGGGTGAAGCTTTGGAGGAAGAGACCGTGATGAACCCGATGACTCCTGGAACCCCCAAATGGAAGCGCTCGCTGCCGACCTGCCTCGCGGGCCTCGCGGCCGCCACCAGCCTGCACTGCGCGAGCACGCCCCCGCCCTACGCCACGCCCATGGCGGAGCAGCCGCGCAGGGACCAGCCCTGCTCTCCCGTGGCGCTGAGCAGCATGAAGACCGCGTTACGGGAGTATGGCGAACCGGCCGAGCTGCCCCTGGTGGGAACTGTCCAGCTCGACTACCTCCAGGACTTCGTCCACGGCGACAGCCTCGAGGGGGGCCTGAGGACGGGCGTCATCACGAGCATCACCCGCGATGACCGCGCCTTCCCGAGCAACACCCTCCTGCATGGCTGGGTCTGGGTGGACGGGGATGAGGCGGAAATCCAATGGCACGAGGCCTCCATCCCAGGGAGGGGGGACATCCCAGGGAGCCGTATCTCCATCTGTGCCCGGGTGGGGAACCTGAAGCGGCGCAAGGTCCTCCACTCCGAGGAGTCCACCCCGAAGAAGCCCGTCTGGGTGCGGACCGACCACTACGTGCTCGTCGAGCGGTGGTGACGCGCATGGGGCCCTCCCGAGCCGCCCTGCATCGCGCCACCGTCACCGCGGCCCGGGCCCCCGCGCCCTCACGGCGCCGGAGCCCGGCGGGGCCTCACTTCTTCTTCTGCTGCATGGCCGAGGCGACCAGGTTCATCAGCTTGAGCTGCACGGGGGACAGCTTGCGCAGGTTGCGCATCAGCCGGCGCATCTCCGGCGTGTCGTCCTCGCGCACCTTCACCGGGCCCGGCGCCTTGTCCTTCGCGGGCGGCGGCGCCGCGAGGTTCTCTCCCAGGCCGAGCAGTTCGTGCGGCGGCACATTCAGCACCACGCACAGCCGGCGCAGGTTCTGCACGCTGGGCAGCATGTGGCCCCGCTCCAGACGCCCGTACACCTCCGACGCCATGCCAATCCGCTCCGCGACATCCGCCTGCGTCAGTCCCATTCGCACCCGGGCGGCCCTCGACGCGGCTCCCAGCATGCTCGCCAGTTCTGTGTCCATGCGTGTGTCAGTCCACGAAAGGAGGGGCCCCGTTCCAGGCGCCTCGGAGGCCCATAGATAACCCTCAAGGTCGGGTACTTTCACCATACCTTCAGCGTTTTTTCAAACAACCTCGCCCCTGCGCGCCGGGGCCCGCACGCGCCTGGATTCCGTCACGCGCGGGCAAGGGCCCGCCGTGCTCCGTCACGCGCGCCACGGCCCCTCGCGGGGCGCGTCGCCTTTCCCACGAACGGTGTCACGGGCCCTTTGCGCGAGCGCTCGGCATGCGCACGCTCGTGCGCGACTTCACGCCTCGCGCAACGGAGCACCGCACATGGATTCCATGGGACGCCGCAGGTGGGCCATCGCCGAGGGCTACATTCCCAGCCAGAGCACCGGCCCGGCCCCCGCGATGACGAGCCACGAGACGGCCTGCCTCCTCAACACCGGCGAGCGCGACGCCCACGTCGAGCTCACCCTCTTCTTCAAGGACCGCGAGCCCGCCGGGCCCTACCGCGTCACCGTGCCCGCGCGCCGCACGCTCCACCTGCGCTTCAACGACCTACAAGAGCCGGAGCCCGTGCCTCGCGACACCGACTACGCCAGCGTGCTCGTGTCCGACGAGCCCATCGTCGTGCAGCACACCCGCCTCGACTCGCGCCAGGCGGAGAACGCGCTCATGACGACCATCGCCTTCTCGGAGTGAGCCCGCGCGCCTGTCAGCTGTCCACGCCCCGCGCCGCCGTCGCCGCCTCTCCCGCGTCCAGCAGCGCGCGGCGGCGCTCGGCGGCGGTGAAGAACACGGCCAGGGGCAGCCCCAGGAAGACGGCGTGCAGGACAATCTGCGGGAACTGCGGCACGCCCAGGAACCACGGGTAGTAGCCGCGCCCGATGAACTGGAAGCTCACCAGCCACACGGCGATGCCGTACAGCATCCCCACCGCCGATTGGAACTCCCAGCGCCCCCGCCCGTCCGGCGGCAGCATGGCGTCCAGGAACGAGTAGACGAGCCCGGCGACGGCGGACAGCGCGAAGTGGACGCCAAACCCCACCAGGAGCGCCGTGGCCGAGGACACCTGCGGCGTGAAGGCCGGAGGCCCCAGCGCCACTCCCGCGGACATGCGCACCGGACGCATGGGACTTTCACCCGTCGCCACGGCCAGCACCACTTCCGCCAGCGCCAGCACCACGCCCGCGGCCAACCCGAAGAGCAGGCCGTTCGTGGCGGACCAGGGGGTGTACCTCCGCCGAGCCATCGTGCCTCCTTGCCAGGGGCCGCCGCACGCTTCCGGCCCACGCGTCAACGTGGCCACGCGCGACGCGGGCGGGCAGCCGGTACACGGCGGAGGCTCGGGGCTCCGCCTCCCCGGCGAGCACCCGGGCACTCACTCCGCGCGTCCCACCCAGGGCACGCGGGACACCTTCGAGGGCACGCGCCGTCCCTCTTCACGCCACCGGGCGACCGGGCCCCCTCGCGCCCGCGCACCATGCCGGGGGGCTTCCGGACTGTCGTTTCTTCCCGGTCTCCAGGCAGGAATCTGTAACTCCTTCACCCTGGGTAGGCGTGCACCTGGGCATATCGTTGAAACGCCGAGGAGGCGCGGGCGGCACGCCGTTGGCATGGGCAGACGTCGGAAAGGAACGACGAAGCCGGGTATGCCGCAGCTCCATCATCGCAGCCAGGGTCCACACCGCGTGCACTATGCGCCCCAGGCCTGGCGCGAGGTGGGGCGGATGCCCGCGGAGACCTTCGCGGCGCTGCAAGGGGTGCTGGAGCGGCTCGGGGACGCCCACCTGCGCGCGCCCGAGGCCACGGGCGGGCGGGCCCGGCACCCGGTGCCCCAGCACGGGTTCGAGCTGGAGTACTCGTGGGACGAGCGCTCGCGCACGCTCACGCTGCTGGGGCTGGTCCGCGTGTCGCACGCGCCTTGAGTCCCGCTACGCCGAGGGGCCGCAGAGCGAGAACACCGCGTCCAGCAGCTCCTCCACGATGAAGGGCTTGCGCAACAGGCCCCGCGCGCCCGGCGGCGCCTCCGTGGAAACGGCGGTGAGCACCAGCACGGGCACGCCCTGCATGCGCGGCGTGTCGCGCATGCGCGCGAGGAACTCGTGCCCGTTCATCACCGGCATCATCAAATCCAGCAGGATGAGGCACGGCCGGCGCATGTGCGCCAGCTCGTCGAGCGCCTCGCTGCCGTTCGCGGCGATGGCGACCTCGTAGCCCTCCCCCTCCAGGATTTCCGCGATGGCGGCCCGGATGTCCTCGTCATCCTCCACGACGAGCACGGACCTCTGCGGCGCAGCGGTACCCATGCGCGAAAGCATAGAAGCCCCGCCTCGCGCACCGCGACCCACGTCTCCTCCCGAGACCGCTTTATTGGACAGAAATTCGCCCTCGCGCGCGAGGGCGGAATGGCCGTTCTGGACTATTACGTTTGAGCTGCAACCACGTGATGAAAACGTCCCGGGTCTCGAAACGGAAGGCGGTTCTGGCCGTCCAGCAGGTCACGTCCGCGTTGGAGCAACGTGCAGTCCCACACGGGAGTCTCGGGCGGAGGTGGGCCCGGGCTTACCTCCGCGAGGGGCGGCTCCCTAGGTTGGAGGGGTGATGTCGCGTATCGCAGAGGGGCAGGGAGTGCCCCGGCAGGGCGGTGAGCCGCGCGCCTGGAAGACGCGAGCGTGGGCCGAGCTGGAGACCTCCCGCGCGCGCGTGCTGGGCATGCTCGCGGGGCTGCCGGAGGCGGAGCTGTTGCGGCAGCACTCGTCGCTCATGTCGCCGCTCGTCTGGGACGTGGCGCACGTGGCGAACTACGAGGAGCAGTGGCTGCTGCGCGCGCTGGGCGCGCCGGCCTTCACGGACGCCGCCTTCGACGCCATCTACGACGCCTTCCAGCATCCCCGCGCCACGCGCTCGGAGCTGTCGCTGTTGAAGCCCGAGGCCGCCTTCGCCTACGCCGCCCGCGTACGCGAAGCGGTGCGCGAGCACCTGGACTCGCTGCCCGAGGACTCGCCCGAGCCGCTGCTCGCGGGAGGCTACGTCTTCGGCATGGTGGCGCAGCATGAGCAGCAGCACGCGGAGACGCTCGCCGCCACGCTGCAGCTGATGACCTCCCTGGAGTACCGCGTGCCCTCGCCGCGCCCCCGGCCGCGTCCCGGCGCGGTGCCGCTGGCGGAGGTGTTCATCCCGGGCGGCCCGGTGCGCCTGGGCAGCGACGGCGCGTGGGCCTACGACAACGAGCGGCCCGCCTTCGTCACCGAGGTCGGCCCCTTCCTCCTGGACGCGCACCCGGTGACGAATGGGGACTACCTCGTCTTCGTCGAGTCCGGCGGCTATGAGGACCCGCGCTGGTGGCACCCGAAGGGCTGGGACTTCGTCCAGGCGCAGGGGTTGAGACACCCGCAGTTCTGGCTGCCGCAGGGCGGCCACGTCTGGCTGCGGCGGCGCTTCGGCGTGGTGGAGCCGCTGCCGAAGGACGAGCCGGTGCAGCACGTGTGCTGGTACGAGGCGGACGCGTACGCGCGCTGGGCCGGCAAGCGGCTGCCCACGGAGGCCGAGTGGGAGAAGGCCGCGCGCGGCTCGGACGGCACACCGCGCGAGCACCCGTGGGGCGACGCGGCGCCGACGGAGGCGCACGCCAACCTGGGCGGTGGCACGTGGGGCCCGGCGCCGGTGGGCAGCTACCCGGCGGGCGTGAGCGCCGACGGCGTGTGGGGCCTGTTGGGCGACGTGTGGGAATGGACGGCGAGCGACTTCCGCCCGTACGCCGGCTTCCGCGCGTTCCCCTACCGCGAGTACTCCGAGGTGTTCTTCGGCGAGGACTACAAGGTGCTTCGGGGAGGAGCGTGGGCCAGCGCGCCGGTGGCGGTGCGCAATGGCTTCCGCAACTGGGACTTCCCCATCCGGCGACACATCTTCGCCGGGTTCCGCTGTGCACGGGACGTGAGGTGAGGTGATGCGGGTGAGGACTGCGCAGGTGTTGGGAACGGGCACGCCGGGAGCCTCGAGCGTGCGGGTGGACGTGTACGTGAAGCCCGGCGACGCCAAGCGCGCGCTGCGGGCCGAGGCGCTCGAGGGGCTGTGCAACACGCCCAAGGAGCTGTCACCCAAGTGGCTCTATGACGAGCGCGGCAGCCAGCTCTTCGACGACATCACCCGGCTGCCGGAGTACTACCCCACGCGGCGCGAGCGCGAAATCCTGCTCGCCCACGCGGGGGACATCGCGCGGCTGAGCGGCGCGGACACGCTGATTGAGCTGGGCAGCGGCACCAGCGAGAAGACGCGCCTGTTGCTGGACGCCATGGAGGAGGCGGGGGCGCTGGCGCGCTTCGTGCCCTTCGACGTGAGCGAGGCGTTCCTCCGGCGCGCGGCGGCGTCACTGGCGCGCGAGTACCCGGGCATCAGCGTGCACGCGGTGGTGGGCGACTTCGAGCGGCACCTGGGCCAGCTGCCCGGCGGCGGGCGCCGGCTGGTGGCCTTCCTCGGGGGCACCATCGGCAACTTCAAGCCGGCGCAGCGCGCGCTCTTCCTGCGCGAGCTGTCCGCGGGGCTCCAGCCGGGGGACGGGCTGCTCCTGGGCACGGACCTCATCAAGGACCGCGAGCGGCTGTACGCCGCGTACAACGACAGCGCCGGCGTCACGGCCGAGTTCAACCGCAACGTGCTGCGCGTGCTCAACCGCGAGCTGGGCGGCGACTTCGACCCGGACGCCTTCGAGCACTTCGCGCCCTTCGACGAGGAGAACGCGTGGATCGAAATGCGGCTGGTGTCCCGCCAGGCGCAGACGGTGTGGCTGTCCACGCTGCGCCGCCGGGTGGACTTCGCCGAGGGCGAGGTGCTGCGCACCGAGGTGAGCTGCAAGTTCCGGCAGGCCCAGGTGGAGGCCGAGCTCGCCGGGGCCGGGCTGACGCTGACGGAGTGGTGGACGGACGCCGCGGGCGACTTCGCGCTGTCCCTGGCCCTCAAACGGTGAGGGCCGTGAAAATACTTGTGTTCACCACGCAACTCCGTTGCGATGGGGTGCGAGAATGAAGTGACGCCGGACGGGTGTGGCCGGCGCTCAGGTCCGACAGGGCCGGGGACCTGAATGGCCCCTCCTCGGAGCAGGGAAACGCGGCGGAGTGACTCAGGGTCTTCTCAGCCCTGCTCGCGTCCCTCTTCGGGCGAGGAAGGTCCACACACCCCCGCGGGGGGACTCATCGGGCGCGCGGATGGAGATAGCCCCACCGCGACGCCCGATGGTTTTGCGGGTCCCGGGAGCACGCGTCGCGTTCCACGGCAGGGCTCACGCGGAAGGACTTCGTGCGTACCGCACCACCGGAGTGGGTGGGCGGGGGTGGGAAGCGGCTCACCGCGCGAGGGCACGGTGTGACGGGCGAGGCCGCGCGAGGGGCCTCACCCGGGTGCGACGGCGCTCAGCGGCGCGGCGGGTTGCGGCGCGAGGGCACGCGGACGGGGACGGGCTGGGCCTGGGGGCGCGTCCACGCGGCCCAGAGTCCCGCGACCACCGTGGCGATGACTCCACCGGCGACAATCACCTGCTCCCCCAGAGGTCCGAGGTCCACGGTGGCGAAGTGGAGGGGGAGCATTCCGGAGAACGACATGCGGGGACTCCTGGCAAGGCACTGCGTGGGAGGTCCTGATGGGTCCGTATGGGCGCCCACCGCGGGCCGGGGAGATGAAGGTTAGGAAACCGTGGCCAATTACGGAAGCCCCGTTGCGACGATGGCGACGCGGCGTGCACGGAAGTGCACCCACGGTCCTGTCCTCCAGGGCATCCGCTCCGTCACGATGTTCATAACGGGTTGGACACGCGACGCACGCCGGTTGTTCACGAGGGCGCCTCGCCTGCCTGGTTCCTCGTGGAACCCGGGGCACCCACCGCGTCAGGCGGGAGCGCCCGAGCCGGCGGACTCCTGCCGCTCCTGTTCGAGCTTCATCAGCTCCAGCTTCATGCACCGGTCCTGCACCACGCGGATGCCGGCGCGGGCCAGCCGCTCGGCCGCGGCGTCATTGCGGATGCCGAGTTGGAACCACACCGCCCTCGGCTTCTTCGCGAGCAGGTCGTCCACGTGCGCGTCGATGTCCTCGGGTTTGCGGAACACGTCCACCACGTCCACCGCGCCGGGCACGTCCGCCACCGCCGAGTACACGGGCTGCCCCAGGATGGGCTCGCGCTCCCCGTGCACCGACACCGGGACGATGTCGTAGCCGTGCTTCTGGAGATAATGGGGCACCGCGTACGCGGGCTTGTGCGCGTCACGCTCGGAGCGGATGCCCAGCACCGCGATGCGCCGTCCGCGCGCGAGCACCTCCTGCACGCCGGCATCGTCCTCGACGAGGTTGTCCTTCCAGTCCATGGCCGCCTCCTTCACCGGAAGGTTGCCACGGCGCGCCCGGCCGGCGAGTGCAACCCCGCCGCCGGACGCCTCACGCGGACTACTTCGGCGCGGCCTGGACCTCGATGTTGCGGCAGGCCTCGGTGGCCAGCCGCACGTCCTCCGGCGAGGCGCCGGGCAGCGTCGCGCAGAGGAACAAGTCGCTTCCCACGCGCCGCGCGCCGAAGAAGCCGGGCGCCTGGACGCCCACGCCACCATCCGCCAGCTTCGGCGCGAAGGTGATGCGCAGGAGGGAGTAGCTGTTCGCCTCCTCCTCTTCCTGGTCCAGCGACAGCTCGTAGCCCTTCAGCTCCTCGCGGACGCGGTCGGCCAGGGCATCCACGGTGGGCATCTGCTCGCCCTGCCCGCGCCGCAGGTCCACCCGCAGCACCGGGCGGCCGGGCGGGCCCGCCTGGAAGCTCTCGTCCGGCGCCACCTGCGCGGACCAACCGTCCGGCAGCGGCACCTTCACGCCCGAGCGCAGGGGCGAGGCGCGCTCCCCGCTGTCCGCCGAGGCCACCGCAGGAGGGGCGTCCTCCTGCTTGCAGCCCTTGCATCCGGACAGCAGGGCGAGCGCCAGCACCGTGGCCGGCGCGATGTGCGTCCCGAGGCGCACTACTTCTTGTCGCCGCCGGGAGGAGGAGGCCGGGTACCGCCGCCGGCGCCCAGGTTCTCCATCTTCAGCGAGCCCTCGAAGATGACGCCGCGGTCCATGGACAGCGACGGCGTCTCGAGGTTGCCCTTCACGCGGCCGGGCGTCTTCAGCTCGATGATCTGGGTGGCCTTCACGTTGCCTTCGACCTGCCCGTTGATGATGACGGTGCCCGCCTGGATTTCGGCCTGCACGCGAGCGCCGTCACCAATGACGAGCACGTCCTTGGTGATGATCTGCCCGTTGAACTTGCCGTCGATGCGGACCTGCCCCTCGAAGGTGAGCTTGCCCTCGAACTCGCTCCCCTTGCCCAGGAGCGTGTGGACTTCACCAGAGCGCTGCGACACGGATTCCTCCTCCCGCCTGAACAGAGGCTTGCTGCTGCTGGGTGCTTCTTCTTTTTTCCCGCCAAGGAGCGCCACGTCCTACTCCTTCCTGAGAAGCTTCAAGAGCCGGTCGAGGTCATCGTAGGAGAAGAAGTCCACCTCGATGGTGCCCTTTCCGGGGCTTCGTTCGGTGAGCCGAACTTTCGTCCCCAGCCGACGTTGAAGCTCCTCCACCAGTGACTTCACCTGCGGGCTCTGCTTCGGCGCCGACTTGCCCGCATCCTTCTTGCCGTGAGAGCGACTCTGCTGGACGAGCCGCTCCGTGTCACGCACGGAGAGCTTCTTTTCCGTGACCTGCTTCGCCAGGTTCTGCAGCTCGGGCAGGCGCGGGACGCCCAACAGGGCCCTCGCGTGGCCCATGCTGAGCGAGCCGTCCGCCACCATGCCCTTCACGTCCTCGGGCAGCGCGAGCAGCCGGAGGGCGTTGGCCACCGTGGAACGCTCCTTGCCCACGCGCTGGCTGACCTGCTCCTGAGTGAGCTTGAACTCCTCGACGAGGCGCCGGTAGCCCTCGGCCTCTTCGATGGGGTTGAGGTCCGCGCGCTGGAGGTTCTCCACCAGCGCCAGTTCGAAGGCCTGGACCTCCGTCACATCCTTGACGATGGCGGGCACTTCCTTGAGGCCGGCGGCCTGGGAAGCGCGCCAGCGGCGCTCGCCGGCGATGATGCGGTAGCCGTCACCGTCCTTGCGGACGAGGATGGGCTGGAGGACGCCCTGCACCCGGATGGACTCGGTGAGCTCCTTGAGCTTCTCCTCGTCGAAGTGCTGGCGCGGCTGCTCCTTGTCGCGGTGGATGGACTCGATGGGCAGCTTGATGACCCCCGCCTTGTTGGCGGCCTGCTCGGCGGCCTTGCCGGCGGGGGCGGGGGC
>NZ_JABBJJ010000660.1 GCF_012933655.1 Pyxidicoccus fallax
AAGCGGCGAACAGTCGCCGCTCCTCCATCTGCTCGGGCGTCAGCCTGAATGGCTGCTGCCCCATCACCACCACCCCCTTCTTCGGAACAACCGCTCCGATGTTTAGGGGATTCGTCGAGGCGGTTTAGTTGCACCAGTGCGGCTGGTTGATGCAGTCGCGACACATCCCGTCCACGCACACGGTGCTGCCCGGGCAGTAGTCGTCCGGGTACCTGCAAGCCAGGCCCTGCTCGACCTCTCCGAGCTGCGCCTCCGGCTCCGGCGTGCCCTCGGGAGACCCACCACAACCCGCCAGCGACAGCACCGCCATCAGACCCACGGCTGCCTTCAAGACTCCACGCATGGAACGCTCCTCGTCTGGGGTTGTACGGCACCCCGAAGGCTAGCGGCTTTTCCATCGCGGGCGCGAGCCCCGCCCCTGGAGGACCGTTTCCAGCAGGACCCTGGCTACAGATGCAACGATATAGCGCCAGGTGCGTGCCACACGGAGGCCCACCCTCGGGCTCCTTCGTGGGGACCCCGCCCGGCGGCCCCGGGCGTACGGATCATGCCCCGGGGGCCGCCTTCGACACTCCCACGACGAGCGCTACTGGAGGGCTCCGACGACGCGGAAGGTGGCGTCGGAGAGGAACGGCTCGCCGCTGCCAGTCGAGATGGAGAGGTGGAAGTCGGAGTGGCGGATGTAGTGCCCCGGGGCGTTGTACGCCTCGAAGGACGTCCACGCGCCGTTGGCGAGCCCCGGCCGCGGGCAGAATGTCGCGTCCGCGAGGAAGAGCCCATCCGCGCCGTTATAGGGCGACAGCTTGATGCGGTAGTCCTGGTGGCGCAGGAACATCCCCGGGAAGTTCACCGACTCGAACGAGACGCAGCCACTGTTGGCGAGCCCGGCGACGCGCCGGAAGTGCGAGTCGACCTTGTCGAGCTGCGAGCTGATGGTGCTGATTTCCCCCAGGCTGTTGGCGTGCCGGACGTAGTGGTTCTGGAGGTTGTACGACTGGAGCGACACGGCGTCCGTGCCGTAGATGTACTGGGCGCCCAGGATGTCATCGGGGGCCAGGTCCCGGCGTCCGCTGTAGTAGGCGTACATCACCGCGCTCGAGTCCGCCGAGTGGTTCAGGCCGATGGCGTGACCGAACTCGTGGGTGGTGACGTGCGCCAGGTCGTAGCCACCGCCGTTGTTGGTCCAGTACTCGGCCTCGTCGAAGTGCACGTCCCCGTGGGTCGGATAGAAGGCGTGCGCCAGGACGCCGTTGGCGCCGTCGAAGGAATAGCCATCGCCGTGGTCCCCGGCGTACCACCCAATCTGGATGTCGCCCGGGGACGCCACCTCCGTGAAGCCGATGCGCGCCACGTGCGACCAACGGCGCAGGCCGCCAATCACCGCGTTGCGCGCATCATTCACGGACATGTCGCCCGTGTAGTTCGAGAAGGAGAAGGTGACGGAGTTCCCCGGCCACCGGGAGCCCGAGTAGACGAAGAACGGGCTCACGCCCTTCCCGTCTCGAGGCGCCGTGGCGTGGACGTCCGGGAAGGCGCAGCGCGGCTTGCTCATGAGCTCGCGCGTGGCGGCGTTCAGCGTTCCGTCCTCCGACAGGCCCTGGGCGCGCTGGAACAGGCGCAGCGCCTCTTCCAGGGTGGCGTCGAAGAGCCGAGGGTCCGCGGGCGTCCGAGCGACGGCGGGCTTCCACCCGGCGAAGCCCTGGAGCGCGGCGTTGGGGAAGTAGCCGTACGTCTTCAGGTACGTGTAGAGCCGCTCTACCTCGGGGCCCCGGTCCCCCTTCTTCAGCGGCGCGCTCGCGGACTCCTCCGCGGCGGGCGGACTCGCTGGCGCCTCAGGCGCTTCTTCCGACGAGGCGCAGCTCAACGACAGGACACTCAGGCCGACTAAGAAGCCTCGCCGCAGCCACTGCGTGTACCCGTTTCCGGTCAGGCTCATGTCTTTCCTCTCCTCGCGACGGAGCTCGGGAACCCCGGCGGACGCGCCGGTCCCAGACATGAGCGTTTAGCACGACTTACGTGTTTATCTGGAGTGGTGGAAATCCCTCGGGGCCAGGCCCGCGCGAGGGACGCCACTGCGGAAAGACAGACCGCGGAAAAAAGAAAACCCCCGGTGCCCAAAGGGCACCAGGGGTTCTCAAAAAGAATCCGGCAGCGACCTACTCTCCCGCGCGGTTTCCCGCGAAGTACCATCGGCTCTGGAGGGCTTAACTTCCGTGTTCGGGATGGGAACGGGTGGAACCCCTCCGACATAGCCACCGGAA
>NZ_JABBJJ010000661.1 GCF_012933655.1 Pyxidicoccus fallax
CGGGTGGGACGGGCCTTGCGCTGACGGGCGACAGAGGTGGGCATCGAGACCTCGGTGATGGCACCCGCGAGAGCAGGGCGGCAGGGCGGGAGCAGAGGTCATGTCACCACGCGCGGGCCGCGAGGGCACGTAGGACGTGAGGTGCCCGAAGACGGAGGCGCCTCATGTGCTTCGGGCCCCGCGGGCGTCAGCCGGTCCGGGTGGCGGTCGAAGCTCACCTCAGCGAGGGAACCGTGGGAGGAGGCGCCAGGCCCGGGTGTGGGACAGGGCGCCTCGGCCCGGCTCGGAGGTGCTCCGCGAGAGCACACAGGAGCCGAACCGGATTCACGGTTCCGGCTCCGCGGTGCCGCTTCAGTTCACGTCACGCCGGAACAGCAGCTGTCCGGCCTGGACGGCGACGCGCACGCGGTCTCCCGCGCCGAACTCGCCGGAGAGGATGCGCTCCGCCAGCGGGGCCTCCACCAGCCGCTGCACCATCTGCCGCATGGGCCGCGCGCCGAGCTGCGGGTCGAACCCGCCCGACTTCAGCAGGTGGCCCACCACGTCCGCGTCCGCGACGTACTCGATGCCCCGCTCGCTGGCGAGCCGCTTGCTGCTCTCCGCCAAGAGCAGCGTGGCGATGCGCGCCACCTCCACCTCCTCCAGAGGACGGAAGGGGAGCCGCTCGTCGATGCGGTTCCACAGCTCCGGCGGCAGCGCCTTGCGCGCCGCGGAGGACGCCAGGTCCATGGCGCTCGACGGGGCCGCGCTGTCCGCGCCGAAGCCCACCGGGCGGCCCGTGCGCGAGAAGGCCTCCGCGCCCAGGTTGGTCGTCATCACGATGACCGTGTTCGAGAAGTCGATGTGCCGGCCCTTGCCGTCCGTCAGCCGCCCCTCCTCCAGCACCTGGAGCAGGAGCATCTGCACCTCGCGGTGCGCCTTCTCGATTTCGTCCAGCACCACCACCGACGACGGCCGGCGGCGCACCGGCTCCGTGAGCTGACCACCCTCGCCGAAGCCCACGTACCCCGCGGGCGAGCCGATGAGGCGCGACACGCCGTGCTGCTCGGACATCTCGCTCATGTCCAGGCGCACCAGCGCGTCCTTGTTGCCGAACAGCACCTCCGCCAGCGCCCGCGCCATCTCCGTCTTGCCCACGCCCGTGGGGCCCAGGAAGAGGAAGCTGCCCATGGGCCGCCTCGACGCGAAGCCCGCGTAGTTGCGGCGGATGACGCGCGCAATCCGCTCCACCGCCTCCGTGTGGCCGATGACCCGCTCGGACAAATCCTGCTCCAGCCGGAGCAGCCGCGCCGAGTCATTCATGAGCAGCCGCTCCTCGGGCACGCCCGCGAGCTTCGCCACCACCCGCGCCACGTCCGCCGCCTGCACCACGTCACGGCCCTCGCGGTGGCACCGGCTGCCCGCCAGGTCCACCACCGAGATGGCCTTGTCCGGCATGAACCGGTCCGTCACGTAGCGGCTGGCCAGCGACGCGGCCGCCTCCAGCGACTCCGGCAGGTAGCGCAGCGCGTGGTGTTCCTCGTACCGGCCGATGATGCCCTTGAGAATCTCCACCGTCTCCGACACCGACGGCTCGTTCACCACCACCGCCGTGAAGCGGCGCTCCAGCGCCGGGTCCGCGCTGATGAACTTGCGGTACTCGTCGTGCGTGGTGGCGCCGATGCAGGGGAACTCGCCCCGCGCCATCGCCGTCTTCAGCTCGTTGGCCGCGTCCTGCGGGCCCTCGCCCGTGGAGCCCGCGCCCACCAGCGTGTGGATTTCGTCGATGAAGACCACCACGCGCCCTTCCGCGCGGCGGACCTCCTCCTTCAGCGCGTTGAGCTTCTCGGAGAACGAGCCGCGAAGCTGGGTGCCCGCCACCAGCGAGGCCATGTCCAGCTCCACCAGCACCTTCTCCGACAGCGTCCCCCGCAGCTCCAGCAGGCGCTGCGCCACGCCCTCCACCACCGCCGTCTTGCCCACGCCGGGCTCGCCCAGCAGGCACGGGTTGTTGGTGCGGCGCTTGCCCAGGATGTCGATGACCTCCTCGACCTCGCGCGAGCGCCCCACCACCGGGTCCAGCCGACCCTCGCGGGCCGCCTGGCTCAGGTTGCGGCCCAGCGACGTGAGCAGCGGGAAGGCCTTCGGGTCCAACGCCACCGAGGCGCTCCGGGCCACGGGCGCCGGAGCCGGGGGCACCGCCGGACGCGCCACCGGGGCGGGGGGCGCCACGGGCGGCGGCACCGCGCGGGCCACGGGCGGCGGCAC
>NZ_JABBJJ010000662.1 GCF_012933655.1 Pyxidicoccus fallax
GGAGGGGCGGGAGCCCCGGTGCCCGCGGGCGAGGACCCGCGAGATTTGCTGGGCTTCGCGGGCGTCGCGCTCCGGGCGAGGGACTATGCGCGGGCCCAGGCCTTCGCCCGCGCCGCCGCGGCCGGGGACAGCGGCACCGTGGGCGTGGAGGCCCTCGCGCTGGCCTCCCGCCTGTCGCGCAAGGCCGGAGACCCCATCACCGCCGCGGGACACCTGCACCAGGCGCTCCAGTCCGCGCGCGGCTTCCAGGCGGCGACGCTGCACCTGGAGCTGACGAAGCTCTACGAGCATGCCCTGAAGGACCTCCCGAGGGCGCTGCACCACGCTCGCCTGTCAGCCGCGGCCGAGCTGCCCGAGGACCATCGGCGCCGCGTCGCCCGCCTGGAGGGACGGCTCGCCCGGAGCGCCGGGGCATACTCGCTGGACCTCGCCGGCCCACCGCAGCGGGGCCCCGCCGCGAGCTGAGTGGGGCCTCCCTCAGGCATTCCCTTCCCGGACGGAATCGGACAGATGCGCCGGGCGGGACGCTCGCCCCATTGTCAGACAGGCACATGATTGAGGCATGTGCCATCGCCGTGCGCTATGAGGGCCCCATGAAAATTACCAAGGACAGCGTCGTCTCCATCGATTTCCGGCTCCACCTCGGTGACGGGAAGGCGGTGGACGAGAGCGAGCCCGGTGAGCCGCTCGTCTACCTGCAGGGGTACGAGGAAATCGTTCCCGGCCTGGAGAAGGCGCTGGAGGGGAAGTCCAAGGGCGACACCCTCCAGGTGACCGTTACCCCGGACGAGGGCTACGGCGACTACGACCCGGACGGTCTCGAGGAAGTTCCCCGCTCCGAGTTCCCCGAGGGCCTGGAGCTGCAGCCCGGCGGCATCCTCAGCGCCACCGACCCGGACGGTGACGAGGTGGACTTCTTCATCAAGGAAGTGAAGGGCGACACCGTGATGGTGGACTTCAACCACCCGCTGGCCGGCAAGACGCTGCACTTCGACGTCACCGTGCGCGACGTGCGCGCCGCGACGCCGGAGGAGCTGGAGCACGGCCACGCGCACGGCCCCGGCGAGGACCACGACCACTGACCTCCCAGGCGCAACGCGCCGGAAAGGACGACGCCCGTGGCACCCACGCGAAGAGCGGGGTCCACGGGCGTCTTGTTTCAGCGGGACGCTGCTGACGTCAGTCCACGCTCACCAGGTCCGAGGTGAAGGAGAAGCCCGCCGCGAGGTAGGGGAGCGCGCCGTCGCGGTTGGGGTGCTTCAGGTACCACGCCGCGTTGACGAACAGCGTGGGCCGGTTGAACGACGAGCGCTCACGCGTGTTGAACGCATAGGACACCATGGGCCCGATGCGCATGTGGCTGTTGTCGCCGTTGATGGCGCTGCCCTCGCCCTGGTAGCGCGGCCACACGCCGCTGAAGCGGGCGCCGAAGACGATCTGCGGCGAGTACAGCATCAGCACGTCGGAGTCGTTGGTGAACACCCAGCCCTTGCCGGGGATGAGCGTGTCCAGCAGCGCGTCGTAGAAGGCGCCCTGGGTGCCGTCGCGCAGGTCGATGTTCCAGTACTCGATGGACGCCTTGCTGCGCACCACGACGGAGCCGACCTTCGCCTGGAGCGTGGGCTCCACCATGTAGTGGTGGCCGCCGGTGCTGTACGCGTTGTCCTCCGTCAGGCTGCGCGCGTCATCCGAGAAGTCCGTGAGCGGCCCCGGATACGACTGGAGAAAGCCGAACGCGCCGAAGTAGCGGCAGTACTCGTACGTGGCCTTCAGGTTGAGGATGGTGAGGGGCTGGAACTCCACCGCGGGGCCCATCTTCATGCCGGCCGGGTTGAGCTTCAGCACCGCCGCGCCGTTGATGAACGTGTCGGCGAAGAGCGGCGACGTGCTGTCCGACAGGCGCTTCTGCACGATGAGCCGGTTCTGCGACTCGATGCCGATGGGATTGTACCGGAGGAAATCCATGTTCTGGAAATAGACGCGCAGGTCCGGCGGACGCGGCGGCGTGAACGCCGGCGCGGACATGGGGCCGACGGGGCCGTCGGCGTCGGCGGGGACGGCGGCGGCCTGCTGCGCCTCGGGAGCGGAGGTGGCCTGCTGCGCCTCGGGAGCGGAGGTGGCTTCCTCCGCCGCCGCGGGGGCGGCGATGCCGAGACACAGCGACAGCGAGAACAGGGACAGCGGCAGACGCATCGGCTTCATGGCGATACCTTTTCGGAGTGGGGGTGGGGG
>NZ_JABBJJ010000663.1 GCF_012933655.1 Pyxidicoccus fallax
ACCGCGGTGGGAGATGCACACGGTGGGTGGGAGGACGCCTTCACGCCCCGCAGGACGCGGGGGCTTGACGTCAGGCGGCGCTGCCGGCCACCACGGACCGGGGAAGTGTCGTCGGCGGGATGAAGGTCTCGGCGGGGGCGATGGCCTCCAGCCAGGGCCGCAACAGCCGGGCACACTCCTCGGGGTGGGTGAAGTAGGGCACATGTCCCGCGCCGCGCAGCAGGTGCCGGGGCGTGCCGGGCGGCAGCGACGCGCACAGCCGCTCCAGCGTGGACGGGGGCACCAGCACGTCTCGGTCCCCCTGGATGCACACGCAGGACACGGGCAGTCGGCGCAGCTCCGGCGGGGGGGCTTCCCCGTCGATGGCGAGGGCGCGGTGCCACGTGGTGACGCGCTCCTCCTTCGTGGTGGGCACCACCTCGGCCACCTGGGCGAAGGGCACCGGCTTCCACGCGGCGAGCCCCGCCGCGACGACGCCGGGCCGTCCCCAGACGGCGATGGGGCCCATCATCCCGATGACGCGCCCGCGCAGCCCCAGGTGCGAGGTGCGGGTGAAGGAGCCCAGGAAGGCCACCCCCCGCGCCGCGCCGGCCGCCGCCAGGTGCGCCGCCACCATGCCGCCGAAGGAGCTGGCCACCACCGCGTCCATGCGCCCGGCGGCCCGCAGCACCTGCCGCGCCAGCTCACCCGCGCCACACGCCGCGTGCTCGCCTTCCGGGTACTCCACCAGGACGGGCCGGGCCACGGAGGCGAGCTGGTTGGCGAGCGCCCGGAAGCCCGAGCCCCTGGCGCCCAGCCCTGGAAGCAGGAGCACTCTCGGCCCCCTGCCCTGCCCCGACTCCGTGAGCTGAACCTCTCGACGCATGTCATTCCCTCGCGAACGCGGCGAGGAACACCGCGAGCGCGTCATTTTCTGCCCGCCCTTCCCACCAGCATGCTCCGCGGGCGGGCGGGCGCAATCGCCCTTCCGGCCTCAAGACCTGGAGGCGGCGGCGCCGGCCACGCGGTCCAGGCCGAGGAAGGCCCGGGTGCGCTCGTGATGTGGACTGTCGAGCACCCGGGCCGGCGGGCCCTCCTCGATGATTCGCCCGCCATGCAACACCAGCATCCGCGAGGCCAGCTCACGCGCGAAGCGCATCTCGTGCGTCACCACCACCAGGGTGAGCCCGTCCGCGCGCAGCCGTGACAGCAGGTCCACCAGCTCTCCCACCCGCTCCGGGTCCAACGCGCTGGTGGGCTCGTCCAACAGCAGCGCCTCCGGCTCCATCGCCAGCGCCCGGGCGATGGCCACCCGCTGCTGCTCGCCGCCGGACAGCTCGGAGGGGTACGCGTCCTGCCGGTGGGACAGGCCCACCTTCGCCAGCAGCGCCCGGCCCCGCTCGCGGGCCTCGTCGCGGCCGAGGCCCTTCACGTACACCGGCGCCTCCATGACGTTGCCCAGCGCGGTGCGGTGCGCGAACAGGTGCCACTGCTGGAAGACGAAGCCCACGCGGCGGCGGATGTTCCACACCTGCTCGCCCCGCGCGCCGCCCGCCTCCAGCACGTCACCGCCCACCCGCACGGTGCCCGCATCGAAGGACTCCAGCCCGTTGAGGCACCGCAAGAGCGTGCTCTTGCCGCCGCCGGAGGGGCCCACCAGCGCCAC
This sequence comes from Pyxidicoccus fallax, assembly GCF_012933655.1. Taxonomy (GTDB): domain Bacteria; phylum Myxococcota; class Myxococcia; order Myxococcales; family Myxococcaceae; genus Myxococcus; species Myxococcus fallax. The sequence goes on from NZ_JABBJJ010000663.1 coordinate 1,646, forward strand.
CACCTCGCCCGGGCCGAAGGCCGCGCTGATGCCGTCCAGCACCACGCGCCCCTCGAAGCGCTTGCTCAGCTCCTTCACCTCAATCATCCGCGCTCCAGCCTCGCTTCCAGCCGCCTGGCCAGGCGGGACAGGGGGTAGCTCAGCGCCAGGTACAGCAGCGCGCACAGCGCACCGGGCAGCAACCAGCTGCGAACATCCACCGCGACAATCGTCATCCGCTTGGTCAGCTCCACCACGGAGATGACGGACACCAGCGAGCTGTCCTTGAGGAGCGCGATGAAGTCGTTGGTGACGCCCGGCAGCGCCACCCGGAAGGCCTGCGGCATCACCACCCGCCGCAGCGCCAGCCGCGTGTGCATGCCCAGCGCGAGCGCCGCCTCCATCTGCCCGCGCGGCACGGCCAGCACCCCGGCCCGGTACACCTCCGACTCGTAGGCCGCGTAGTTCAGCCCCAGCCCCAGCACCGCCGCCGCGAGCGCGTCCAGCTTCAGCACGCCCGCCAGTCCGTAATAGAGGACATAGAGTTGCAACAGCACCGGGGTGCCCCGGAACAGCTCCACATAGGTGGTGGCC
>NZ_JABBJJ010000664.1 GCF_012933655.1 Pyxidicoccus fallax
GGCCTGGAGGGCCTGGAGCTCGGTGGGCTGGAGCGAGTCGCGCAGGTTGGAGAGCTTGAGGGCGAGCGCGGAGTCGTCGGGGAAGGCCCGGACGAGCGTCTCGTAGAGGCCGAGCGCTTCCGCGAGTTCGCTCCGGCGCAGGGCGCGGTCGGCGCGTGCCTCCATGTCGGCCCGGGCTGCAGGGGTCATCAGGCTGAGGAGGTTACCCGTGACGTCCGGGGATGTCACAACGAAGGTGCGGGCCCTGGCGCCTGGAGGCCGGGCAGGAGACGCGGGGCCCGTGAGCGTGGGCGCCGAAGCCGCCTATGCTGCGGCGCCGTGTCCTCTTCGACCCTCGCCGTGGGACTGCTGGTGCTGTCGGGCGCGCTCGGGACGGAGCTGCGCCGGGACGGCTATCAGTTCCGCCCGCCCGAGGGCTTCCACATGGTGCGCTGGGAGCAGTACGCGGGCTCGCGCGCCGGGGCGGTGACGCTGGAGGCGGACGCGCCGCGCGCGCTGTCCGCGGCGCTGGCGGATGGAGAGGGCCCGGAGGCGGCCACACTGCTGGTGTCGGTGGTGGAGCGGGGCTTCTCCGCGAGCCCGTCGGAGCGGGACGACTTCGCCGCGGCGGTGATGCAGCACTTCCAGCGCGAGCTGGGGCTGACGCTGTCGCCCGAGCGCGTGGAGCGGTTGGGCGGCGCGGTGCCGCGCGTGGAGGTGCTGGGCACGCTGCGCGAGGCGGGGCAGGTGCGCACGGTGCTGGTGGCGGGACTGGCGTCGGAGGGCCGGCATGCGGTGGTGACGGTGAGCGCGCCGGCGGTGCGCTGGGAGGAAGTGGAGCCGCGCGTGCGGGCGTCGCTGGAGACGTTCCGGCTGGAAGAGACGACGGCGCCGGGGCCGGTGCCACGCAGGCTTTTGGGCGCGCTCGCGGGAGCGCTGGCTGGAGCACTGGTGGCCTCGTACACGGCCTGGCGCAGGCGGCGCGTGCGCCAGGGGGGCTAGGTGTGCAGGGAGAATCCCTCTGGGTATGGTGTGAACCATGCCTCGGCTCCTGGATTGTCACCGCCTCGCCTTGCTGCTCGTGCTCATGTCCGCCCTCTTCTCCGCGCAGGCCGCGGAGGTCTCCCCCGCCGAGCGGGTAGAGACCACGCCGGGCCTTTCGCCCGAGGCCGTGCGCCGCGCCTTCGATGGCCAACGCCAGACACTGGCGTCCTGCTTGCGCCTCGTCACCCTGCGCCCCGCGGCAGGCGCCGCACGCGGTCAGCCGGAGTACCAGCTCTGGAGCGATGTGCCGGGAACGGATGACCGCGTCCAATTGCGCTTCACCCTGACTCCGGAGGGCAAGGTCCGCAAGGAAGACGGGAACGCGGAGTTCTTCGGCGTGCGTTCGCTCTACCTCGACACCCGCTGCGCCGAGAGCATCGTGGCGGACTGGTCCTTTCCGACCTTCCCGGGGGAGAAGAACGAGCTGGTGCGCGTGGAGGTGTGGGCACGCTTCCGGAGCACGGACTCCGAACGGAAGGCGGCACTCACTCACCTGCGTGAGGACTACACCGCCCTCTGCGGTGCACTCTCCGCGCTGGGAGACGCCGACCGTCCTCCGTCAAACGAGGAGTGGAGCGCCGCCGTCATGCGCTTCCTGTCGGAGCGTCGCGCGCGCATGGACTCGCGCATGCGCCGAGGCCTCGAGACGCTGGCCCAGGTCAACGTGATGAATGGCATCGCCATCTACGAAAACCTGATGGAGGAGAGGATGGCCACGGTCGTCGAATGCCCGAAGCTCCGCTCCTGGACGAAGAAGCGGTGAGAGCGGACGCGGGAGGCAGGCCCTGACCGTCGCGCGGCTCCCGAAAAATCGGGAGGGCCGCGCAACCAGCTTTTCGCGGGCCCTACGTATGGAGGGCAGACCGGGGTTCCTGCCGCGCGCGACGGCGTGTCGTCAGTGGCAGAGCCCGGTGGCCGCCGTTCCCCCCAACTCGCCCCTCTTCGCTGGCGCGGCCGCGCGAAGCGCCTGTCTTCAGGCGTCCTTCAACGAAAGTACATTCTCCATGCAGATGCAGAACTGGCTCGTGTCGTCGGTGCTCGGACTCACGCTCGTGGGAGGCGCCGGCTGCGGTCCCCAGGAGCAGCCCGCCCCCACTC
>NZ_JABBJJ010000665.1 GCF_012933655.1 Pyxidicoccus fallax
CGCTTGGGCTACCGGGCCGCGGAGGTGGGGGCGCTGGCGAACTGGTGGGGGGCGAAGAGGGTGGCCTTCTCGCTGTTGCGCACCCAGGGCGTCTCCCCGTCGAGGAGCTCGACGGTTTCCTCCAGGGCGCCCCGCTCGTACGCGTACACCTGGGAGATGCGGTAGCGATTGAAGGGCGCGAAACGGCTGACGTCGGGCTTCATCTCCATGGCGGCCTGACGGAACTCAGGGTCTGCGTGGCCGGTACCGTCGCCCAGGGAGGAGCGGATGGTGCTGGCGACGCGGCCCTGTGAGTCGGGCGCGGTGTAGTCCAGCCGGAAGAACATCGTCTGCTCGCGAGGACCCGCGCTGCCGTCATAGCCGGGGTGGCGGCGGCGCAGGCTCTTCACGGACTCCCAGTGGCTCGCGTACCGGCGCTGCTCCACGGTGAACTCGTAGTCGAACTCGGGGATGCGCTTCCAGGTGCCGCCCTCCAGCCGCTCGGCCTCGCCCCGGCCCACCCAGACCAGGGTGAGCACGGGCTCCGGCTGGGGGCCGGTCGCCAGGGGCACCAGGCCCCCTCGCGAGGAACCACAGCCCGCCAGCGTGAGGAGCACCATCAACATCATCGGAGTCCGGAGCGTCATCGTCATCTCGTTCGTGGAGGGAGCGGAATGCTCACCACGGAGATTGCGCGGGAGGCGCTCTGACAACAATGCGCCGGCTTCTCAACTCACTGTTGTAGATTGGCAACAATGGACTTGAACCACCTCACCGTCTTCCAGGCGGTTGCTCAGACGCAGAGCTTCACGAAGGCGGCCGGGAGGCTGGGGATGGACAAGTCGCGGGTGAGCCGTGCGTTGCGGTCGCTGGAGGAAGCGCTGGGCACGACGCTGCTGGCGCGCACGACGCGCTCGGTGCGGCTGACTCCCGAGGGCGAGGCGCTGCTGCGTCAGGTGGCGCCGCTGCTCTCCGGGCTTCAGGCCGCCGTGGAGCGGGCACCCGGTGGGCCCGCCATTCCCACGGGCGAGGTGACGCTCACCGCGCCGCCAGACGTGGGCCGCGCGCTGCTGGCGCCCGTGCTGGCGGGCTTCCGGGTCCGCCATCCCACGGTGCGGGTTCGCGCGGTGCTGACGTACGAGGTGGTGGACCTGCTCGACCAGGGCGTGGACCTGGCGCTGCGCGTGGGGAAGCCGGGGGCTGGGAGCTTCGTCGCGCGCAAGCTGATGGACCTGGAAGCCGGCTTCTTCGCGTCGCCGCGCTACGTGGAGCGCCGGGGCCGCCCCGCGGCGCTTCCGGACCTCGCGCGCCATGAGTGCCTCTGGCCGCCACCGCCTCGGGGACGCGGGCCTTTTGGCGCGGGGCGCGGAAGGCCTCCGCCGACGGCCTCGGTGGAGTGCTCGGACTTCGGCTTCCTGGCGGAGCTGGCGCGGGCGGGTGGGGGCGTGGCGCTCCTGCCCACGTTCCTCGCGGCGCAGGACGTGGCCCTGGGCTCGCTGGTGCGCCTCCTGCCCGAGGTCTCCTTCCGCGACGCGCCGCTCTTCCTCGTGTCACGGCCCGGAAAGCCCGTGCCGCCACGCGTGCAGGTGCTCAAGGATTATCTCTGGGAGACACTTCACGCAGCGCCACGGCGCCAACCTCCTTCAGCGAAGTCGGGGCAGGGCCTGACGAGCGACGTCATGGAAGGAGTCCCGCGGCAGCGGAGTGAAAGCAGGGCTGCACAACGTCGCGCCTGATTCAGCCAGGACGTCGTAAGGCCCCGCGGGCGGAGGCATTCGCCCGCCTCGGCACCGGCGTCCCCCCCGCCGTCAGCGCCGTCCTGAGCACCCGCCCATGGGATTGATTTTCTCCCCAGATGAGCTCCTCACCCACCCGCACGCTTCCCGGTGCCAGCGCTCCCCACGCGCTCTCCGTGCGCCAGCACCTCCCGCGGCGACGGACGTGTCCGACCGCCCAACGCCTCCGGCCGGGGCGAGTCCGGATGCCAGTGCACGAAGGTGAAGTGGAAGCGCTTCCGCGTCGCGCACCACGCCAGGTGCTTCTCCGGACGCGTCAGCTCCCTCTCGAAGTCCCCCAGGCGATTCGGCGGATGTCGCCCTCGGCCTCCTGGCGCA
>NZ_JABBJJ010000666.1 GCF_012933655.1 Pyxidicoccus fallax
CTTCCCTCCCAGGCGGTGTCCGACTACGCGGCCTATGGCGGCTACCACGAGGACGGCACGCCGGTGGCCGCCGAGGATTACCCCACCGCCCGCGCCCTGCTGCGGGGTGAGCACGTCCGCAACGAGCTGATGCGCTATCGGCGCGGCGACGGCGTGGACACCCTGCTCGAAATCAGCGCCGTCCCGCTGCGCTCACCCGAGGGCGCCATCACCGCCGCGGTGTGCGTGTTCTCGGACGTGGCCGAGCGCCAGCGCGCCGAACAGGCCCTGCGCGACAGCGAGGAGCGCTACCGGCAGATGTTCGAGGCGGCGCCCCAGGTCGTCTGGACCAACGCCACCGACGGCGGCGGCACGCTGTTCAACTCGCGCTGGTTCGAATTGACCGGGCAGACGCCGGAGCAGGCCGCCTCCTACGGCTGGCTGAAGGTCGTCCACCCGGACGACCTGCCCCGCCTGCGGGCCCGACGCGACGAGGGCATCCGCGAGGGGCTGACCTACGCCGTGGAGTTCCGCGTGAAGACGGCGCGGGGCGGCTACCGGTGGCTGATGGGGCGCGTGGTCCCCCTGCGCAATGCGTCCGGAGTGCTGACGGGGTGGCTGGGCGCGGCCATCGACATCCACGAGCGCAAGCGCGCGGAGGGCGTGCAGCGGTTCCTCGCCGAAGCGAGCGCGGTGCTGGCCCGCTCTCTCGATGAGCGGGAGACGCTGGAGCAGGCCACCCGAATCGTGGTGCCCGAGCTGGCCGACTGGTGCGTCGTGGACCTCAACACGCCGGGCGGGCTGGAGCGCGTGGCCGTGTTCCATCCGGACCCCGCCATGGCCTCGCATGTCGACGCCATCCGGCGCCACCGTCCCCGCGCGGGCTCCACCAGCCCCGTGCTCGAGGTCTTCCGCACCGGCGAGGCGCGGCTCATCGAGCGCTTCGAGGAAGAGGACTACGTGGCCACCACCGAGTCGGACGCGCACCTCGCCGCGGTGCGCGCGCTGGCCCCACGCCACCTCCTGGTGGTTCCGCTGGTGGCCCGCGAGAAGGTGCTGGGCACGCTGACGCTGCTGTCCGGCACCGGCCGCGAGCCCTACACCCAGGAGGACCTGCGGCTGGCACAGGACCTCGCGGGCCGCTGCGCGCTGGCGCTGGAGAATGCCCGGCTGCTGACACGGCTTCAGCGCGCGCTGCGCACCCGAGACGACTTCCTGTCCTCGGTGGCGCATGACCTGCGCAACCCGCTGACGGTCATCAAGATGCGCGCGTCGCTTCTGTCCTCCGAGGTGGCGAAACAGCGCGAGCTCGCGCCCGAGCGCCTCGCGTCCGCGGCGTCGCGCATCCTGACCGCTACGGACGAGATGGGCTCGATGCTCGAGAGCCTCGTGGACGTGGTGCGCGGAGAGATGAACCAGCCGCCGAACCCGCGGCGCACGGCCGTGGACATGGCGGCGCTCGCCCGCGAGGTGGCCGAGGACCCGCAGCAGGGCTCACGGCGTCACGAGGTGCGGGTGCACACGCCGGACGTCCCCGTCATCGCGCTCGTGGACCCGGTGCGCGTGCGGCGCATCGTCCGCAACCTGCTGACGAACGCGGTGAAGTACAGCCCGGAGGGCAGCAGCATCGACGTGAGCGTGGAGCGCCGTGAGGTGGCGGGGAATGGCTGGGCCGTCGTCGGCGTGAAGGACCAGGGCATGGGCATTCCCGCGAGCGACCTGCCCCACCTCTTCGAGCGCTTCTTCCGGGGGAAGAACGTCGCCGGACGAATCCCGGGCACGGGCCTGGGGCTGTTCGGCTCGCGCGTGCTCGCGGAGCAGCATGGCGGCCGCATCGAGGTGACGAGCGTGGAGGGCCAGGGCAGCACCTTCGTGCTCTGGCTGCCCCTGACGCCGCCGTCCTCCCCGGACGAACCATCCGGGGAGGACGCGAGCCCGTGAGTCGTCCGCTGGAACTGCTCCGGCGGGCCTAAACCGCCTCGGCGAGTCCGCTAAACATGGAGTCCAGCATGCTCGAAGAAGGAGCGGAGGACATCGGGACGATGCTGGAGGGCGCGGAATTCCCTTCTTGCCAAGCGCATGAGGTCCGAAATGGC
>NZ_JABBJJ010000667.1 GCF_012933655.1 Pyxidicoccus fallax
CACCCGCTCCACCCGCACCTCCACCGGGCGGCCCCGGCCGAACTTCAACGCGTTGGACAGGAGGTTCGTCACCACCCGGTCCAGCCGCAGCCGGTCCCACCGTCCCACCAGCCCCAGCTCCGCGTCGAACATCAGCCTGCTGCCCGCCTCCTGCGCCTGCTCGGCGAAGCGCTCCACCACCTCGTGCGCCAGCTCCGCCAGGTCCACCGGCGCCACGTCCAGCACCAGCTTCCCCGACGACAGGCGCGACAAGTCGAGCAGGTTGTGCAGCAGCTGCCCCAGCCGCTGCGTGTGCTTCAGCGCCGTGCCCAGCCCCTCGCGCACCTTCTCCGCGTTCTCCGTCAGCCCCGTCCGGTGCAGCCTGCGTAGGAGCAGCTGCAGCGTGTTCAGCGGCGTGCCCAAATCGTGCGCCGCCACGCCGATGAGCTCCACCGCCTCCTGCGCCTCGCGGAACAGGCGCGCGTTGTCCAGCGCGAGCGCGGCCCGTCCCGCCAGCTCCTCCACGAGCACCTGGTCCGTCAGCGTCAGCCGCCGCCCCGGCGTGGAGGTGAGCAGCGCGAACACGCCCCGCGTCTGCTGCCCCACCCGCAGCGGCACGCCCATGTACGAGTAGATGCCCACCTTCTTCATCAGCTCCAGGTGCTCCTGGCTCTCCGCCCCATGGGCCAGTCCCTCGAACGTCACGTCGCTGATGAGCTCGGAGTGCCCCGTGCGCAGCACCTCCCAGACGCCACGGGGGGAATCGGGCGCGGGCGAGTAGCGCTCCAGCCAGGCCCTCATCCACTGCTCCTTCTGGGGCACCGCGTGCGTCACCGAGCGGAGGGTCAGCTCGCCCGAGGGTGTCGTCAGGAACAGCACGCACGCGTCGGCCACCTCCGGCACCATCAGCCGCGCCAGCTCCGTCACCGTCTGGTCCGGGTCCAGGAACTGGTGGAAGAGGCGCCCGGCCTCGGCGAAGAGGCGCTGCGTGCGCTCGGCGCGCCGGCGCTCGGTGATGTCGCGCGACACCTTCGCGAAGCCCTGCAGCCGCCCCTGCGCGTCATGCAGCGCGGTGATGATGACCTCCGCGAGGAAGCGCGTGCCGTCCTTGCGCACGCGCCACCCTTCCGTCTTCAGCCGCCCGTCGCGCAGCGTCCGCGCCAGGTTCTTCTCCGGCTGCCCGGCCTCCACCTCCTCGGGCAGGTAGAAGATGGAGTCCGGACGCCCGAGGATTTCGCTCTCCTGGTAGCCCGTCATGCGCTCCGCGCCCGGGTTCCAGCTCACCACGCGCCCCTGCGCGTCCAGCAGGTCCAGGCCGTAGTCCTGCACGCCCTCCACCAGCAGTTGGAAGCGCCGCGCCTGGGACTCCGCCTCCTGGTGGAGCGGCCGCAGCCGCCGCGTCAGCACCCACGCCAGCACCGCGGCCACCATCAGCCCCAGGCCGGAGACGAGCAGGATGAGCCCGAGCACCCGCCGGTCCGCCGCCACCGCCGACTGGATGCCCAGGGCCAGCCTTTCCTCGCAGCGCTCCGCGAGCAGCTGCAGTGCGTCGAAGGCGCGGCGGCGGGATTCGCTCACCTGCGACTCGAAAATCTTCTCCAGCTGCTCAGGCCCGGCGCCGCTCTTGCTGGCCTCCGCCAGCGCGCGCACGGTGTTCTCGTGCTCCAGTTCCGCGTGGGCGGCGGACTCCAGCAGCGCGGACACGGGCTCGCGACCGAGCCGGGGCTTCAGCCGCTCGTACGTGGCGATGAAGCGCCCACGCGACGCCGCCATGTCCTGGGCGAAGAGCGGGTCTCCCGACATCGCGTAGCCGCGCCCGCTGGACACCTTGTCGCTGAAGGCGCGGCGCAGGCGCTCCACCTCCAGCAGGTCCATGGACAGGTCGAGGATGCGGGCCTTGCTGCTCGTCTGCACCGACAGCAGCGCCACCACGGACGTCCCCGCGAGCACGAACGCCACCAGCAGCGAGGCGATGAAACCCGCGCCCACGCGCTGTGCGAACGTCCACGGTCGCCCCACGCCTCCCTCCCCCCGCC
>NZ_JABBJJ010000668.1 GCF_012933655.1 Pyxidicoccus fallax
GCCCCGCCCCGCACACCACGACGTGGCCCTTCATCGTCTCGGTGACCACTTCAATCCACTCCTTGTCGTTCTTGTGCCGGGCGAAGAAGAGGTAGGCGAAGCGCACCACGCCATCGGCCACCAGCGCGATGCCCACCGGCGGAATCACCAGGTTGAGCAGCTCGATGAGCCAGTCATGCACGTACGGCAGCGACGGCTGGCCGTAGAGCAGGAAGTAGACGTGGTGCAGCCCCTCGCCGAAGGTGATGCGGTCACCGTCCGGCGCCACGTAGCGCAGGTGGTACACCAGGGGCACCAGCAGGAACAGCGCCGCGGCCATCACCAGCGTGGTGCGGAAGCGGCGCACGAGCGCCCGCAGGTAGCGCAGGTTGGCGCGCAGCTCCCGGGGAACAGCCACCATGGAGGCCCCCTCCGGGCTCAGGACACCGGGGTGATGCCAGTCTCGGCCGCGTTGCGCGCCCGCCGCCGCTCCACCATCCACACCAGCAGCACGCCCAGCTCGTAGCAGAGCAGCATGGGGCCGGCCATCAGCGACAGGTTCACCACGTCACCAGTGGGGGTGATGATGGCCGCGGCGATGAGGCACACCACGAAGGCATGGCGCTGGTACTTGAAGAGCCAGCTCGACCGCACCACGCCCACCACGCCCAGCAGCGCCATGACGAGCGGCAGCTCGAAGATGACGCCGAAGGCGAGGATGAGCAGCAGCACCAGCGACAGCTGCTCGTGCATGGTCAGCATGGGCCGCGTCCACCGCGCCGCCTCGTGCAGCGCGTTGGCCGCCGCCAGCTCCTTCTCCAGCTTCCACAGCCCGGACAGCTCCTCCGTGCGGGTGGGCGCCACGCCTGCCAGCAGGCTGGCCGCGGCCTCCATGGACTCCGAGGCCGCCGCGTAGTCCTGCCGGCCGTAGGCGGCCACCGCCTCCACGCGCTTGTCCACCACCTGCCGCAGCACGCCGCGGGCGGAACCGTCGAAGCCGTCCGAGGCCGCGTCCACCAGCTTGCCCAGGCCGTCCAGCCGGGCCTTCAGCTCCACCGCGGCCGACGGCGTCAGCTCCGGCGCCGGGGCCTGGCCCTCGCCGGTGGCCCGCAGGGCCTCGCTCGTCTCCTTCGCGAGCACGCCCGCGCGCTCCGCGTCGCCGATGCGCAGGAAGCGCAGGGCGTCGTCCGCTCGCAGCCGGGCCATGTCCAGCCGCTGCTCCAGCGCGAGCGTCTCCTCCTCGTTGAGGAGGAACTTGAACATGGAGGGCAGCACCGCGAAGTAGCAGAAGGCGGCGCCGAGGATGAAGGCGATGGAGCCGAACATCACGAAGGGCGCGGCGAAGCGGCGCTCCTCCGGGTACAGCCCGGGCGACACGAAGCCCCACAGCTGCATGAGGATGACGGGCGTGGTGAGGAAGATGCCGCAGTACACGCCCACCTTCATGAGGACGTTCAGCTCCTCGATGCCGGACGTGTAGACGAGGGCGCGGTTGCCCTCGGGCAGCGCGTCCAGCACCGGCCGCATCAGCAGGCCGAAGATGGGCTTGGCGAAGAGCAGCGAGACGGTGCCCAGCACCAGCACCGCGATGGTGCACCTGAGCAGGCGCGAGCGGAGCTCCGTGAGGTGCTCCGCGAGGCTCATGCGCAGCTCGGGCTCGGAGGACTCGGGGGAGAGAGGCGGGGGACTCAGGGCTCAGCTCCGTTTCGGCGCGTTGCGCGCCACGGTGCCGGGGACGGGCACCGGCACATCAGGGGTCAGCGCCGCGGACTCGCGCGGCGTCGAAGGTTCGCCCGCCGGGGAGGCCACGGGCTCGTGGAGCGCGGCCGGCGCCAGCTCCCGGGGCCCCGTCGCGTCCAGCTCCAGCACCTGCGTCCCCGAGGCGGGGGCCTGGGGCGCCTCCACGGGAGCCTGCGGACCCGGCACCCCTGCTTCCGGGGCGGCACCGGCGGGCGCCTCCGGCGTGGGAGCGGTGGTGATGTCGGGGATGGGCGGAACGGGCGGGAGCGGCGTGG
>NZ_JABBJJ010000669.1 GCF_012933655.1 Pyxidicoccus fallax
GTGGGGCAGGGGGTGGGGGTCTTGGAGGCGCCAGGAACGGCATGCGATACCAGGAGTCTCGCGAGCGAGTTCGGGGAGGCGAGTCATGTGGCTGGGCAGCGGTTCATCGGAACGCGGTTCGGGCTCCGGGGATGGCCGTGGCTCGGACGACGCCGTGAGCCGCCGCGCGTCCTCCCGGGAGGAGCCCGAGGACGATGAGCGCACGCCCTCTCCCGGCCCCGCGCTGGTGGACGCGAGCCACGCGGGCACCCTCAGCGCCGGCTGCGAGGGACTGTTCCGCTCCACCGAGCGGGCCCTCCAGTGGGCGTGGCGGCTGTTGCAGCTCACGAAGGGCGGGCCCGAGGCGGGCGTCCTGGTGAACGCGGCCCGGGCCAGCGCCATCGAGTTCCTGGACCGCATTCCCCCGCATGTGCGCCGGAGCGTGGCGGAGCTGCTGGGCTACAGCAGCCTCTGGGAGGCCGTCTGCACGCGCCTGGGCCGCCCGCAGGCGCGCTCGCACGAGGAGCTGCTGCGCGAGCTGGGCGAGGACCTGCAGCTCTTGCTGCGCGGAGCGCAGGCCCGGCTGGGCACCGCCGCCGCCCTGGAGCAGGGCGTGCTGGTCCACGTGGGACGCCTGCGGGAGGCGCGCGCCAGCGAGCCGGGCGCGCCGCTGGAGCTGCGCGCGGTGCTGGACGCCTTCACCCACGCGCTGTCGGAGGTGATGGCCGCCGCGAGCGCCTACCGCCGGGCGTGGGAGGCCGCGGAGGCGGAGCTGTCCGAGTCCGCCGCGTGGCTGGGCGCGGGCGACCCGGGCTTCTGCGCGTGGCTGGTGGAGCACCTGTCCGGCACCGTCGCCGCGTGGCGCCAGGCGCACGCCTCCGCCCGCATGCTGCGCGAATTGGGCGCGCTGGCCGGCCCTCCCTGAACGCTCAGGCCTCCACGAGGATGCGGTGGCGGTACAGCTCCACCAGCACGTCCTCGGACAGGTCGGCCTGCCGGGCGTCGCGCAGGTGCTGGCGCACCTTCTCCACGGGCTCGCGGCCGGTGAACTCCACGAGCAGGCCGTAGGCCTCGCCGGGCAGGGCGATGGCGTCGTAGTCGCTGTACGCGCCGAGGGCCACGCTGCCGTCCGGCATCCACTGGACGGTGGCGTCGGGGTTGAACTTGAGCGTGCGTGGCAGCTTCGGGGACACGGCGGTGTCGCGCAGCTTCTCCAGCGTCTTCAGCTCGATGGTGCCGTCCAGGCCGAGCAGCTTCTCCAGCCCGTCCGCGGGCAGCTCGCGCACGAGCCGGTAGCAGGCGCGGAAGTAGTCGGCCTCGCGGCCGGCGTGCTCCTTCCACAGCTCCGCGTACGCCTTGGCCGGAGGCGCGATGTCGTCCAGGTCCTCCACGGCCAGGGGCGCGGGTTGCGTCTCGGCGCGGTCCTTCCCGGAGAGGACGTAGTCGGGAAGCAGCTGGAGCGCCGTCCAGCGCGACAGCTGGATTTCGGCGAGGGTGAGGTACGTCTTGAGGGACATCCAGAACTTGCGGCCGTCGGCGCCCGCCACGTACTTGCAGAAGAAGGTGGAGCAGACGGCCTCGCGGTAGGGCCAGATGGTGCAGCCGCCGGACTCCAGGGCGAAGTAGGGGCAGCGCAGCGACGCGGCGCGGCCGAAGAACTGGTGGCCGTTCTTGTAGAGGAAGTGGAACTTGGCCGGGGGCTTCACCCACTGCGGCGTCACGCCGATGCGGCTGGCGATCTTCTCCTCCATGCGGCGGCGCCCCTCGGCGAGTTCCGGGCGGTCGTCGGAGAGCAGGGCGCCCACGAGGTAGTTGGGCAGGCGCGGCGAGTAGGTGCAGCACTTGGTGTCGGCGCGGAAGAAGCGGCTGACGCCGTCCACGGCGTCGACGGCGCCCGGGGCGTTCTCCTTGCACATGGCGCAGGAGGCGCAGGTGGCCTTGGTCTCCTCGGGGACGTCCTGGCGGAAGAAGTCGGGGAGGAGGCCGCGGTAGAGCTGCGGGAGGCTGTCGAGGAT
>NZ_JABBJJ010000066.1 GCF_012933655.1 Pyxidicoccus fallax
CCGCCACCCGGGCCTCGCGCAGCGCCGCCGCCCCGCCCGTCCACCGACTCTCCAAGCGTGGACCCATGCGGGACGAAAGCACCGCTCGTGCGAACTCCCGGACCACCGGCTCCATTTCGGGCCTCTGGGTAGCAGGACCCACCACCAACACCCACCCGCGCTCCGTCTCCACCCGCCGGATGCTGCCCTCGGCGTCGAGCAGATTAACCACCACTCGCAGGGCGGGCTTGCCTTCCGGCAGTCCCAGGAGTCGGGCCGCCTGTTGAATGGGCGCATCCAACATTGGCAGCCAGGCCCTCTGTTCCGCGCGGTACAGGTCCAGGGTGTCCGCGCGCAGCTCCGCCACCGGCCACTCCGCCTCCACCTGGGCCAGCAGCGCCTCCAGTCCGTCCAGGCTCCGGGCCGCCCCGGACGCCTGCGGGCCGCCGAGCAGCCGCGCCAGGTAGGCCTCCAGCGGCACGGGGTGGGCGTCGAAGAAGGCCTGGGCCCGGGCGAGCACCGCGGGAGAGGCCGTCACCAGCGCCTCGCGCACGCGGGTGCGGGCCGGGCCGTAGCGGTATGCGGGCACCGGGTGCTCGCGGTACCGCGGGCCCGCGTCGTACCCGAGCCGGTTCAGCAGGGCGAACAGGGTGAAGACGCGGACATCCGCGCGGACCTCCAGCCCCGCCGCGGTGTACACGCTGGAGAACCAGTCCTCCGCCGGGGCCGACGCCACGGGGGCCGGAGCGCGCGTCTGCGCGTACACGGGCCCGGAAGCTCCGAGCAGGCTGAAGATGGCCAGGAGGTGGGCACGCATTCCGTGCCCGACGCTAGCACGACCCCGTCAGACGGCCGGCGCCTTTCCAACCAGCGTGCGCAGCATGTCCCGGTTGTCGCGCGCCTTCTGCCCGAAGTAGCTGACGATGCCCATCAGCAGCTTCACGCAGGCCTGCGGCTTGGAAGCCAGAAGCTTCTGGAAATCCGAGGCTCGAATCTCCAGGGCGGACACGTCGGTGACGGCGGTGGCGGTGCACAGCCGCTCGCCCTTCTGGACGAGGGCCAGCTCGCCGAGGGGCTCTCCGGCGCCCACCTCGCCCAGGGGCACGTCCTCGCCCGAGGCGCTCCTGGCGCTCAGGCGCACGGTGCCCTCGCCGACGATGAGGAGCGACTCGCCCGTCTTGCCCTCGGCGAACAGAGTGGTTCCCTTGGGGAAGGCCCGAGCCACCGCCACTCCGGCGAAGATCTGGATGCCGGTATCGGTGAACCCCTTGAAGATCGGGCACGCCTTGAGCGTGGTCGCGGGCACGAGAGCCATGCGGGGAACTCCTAACACGGGGCGCGGGACCCCGCGAGTCACCGGCGGACGCGGTGCTCCGCGGCAAGCTGCACGTACCCCTCGGCGGACTTGCGGAGGAACGCCCGCTCCTCCTCGGTGATGGGCCGCTTCACCTTGGCGGGCGAGCCCACCACCAGGGAGCCCGGAGGCACCTTCGTCCCGGGTGTCAGCAATGCCCCGGCGCCGATGATGCACTCGTCCCCCACCTCGACGCCGTCCATGAGGATGGCGCCCATGCCGACGAGCACCCGGTTCCCCACCACGCAGCCGTGGAGGATGACGCGGTGACCCACGGTGACGTCATCGCCCACGTGGGTGGAGTGCTTGTCGGTGGTGACGTGGATGACGGTGAGGTCCTGGATGTTGGTGCGCTGGCCGATGCGGATGGGATTGACGTCCCCGCGCACCACGGCGTTGAACCAGACGGAGGAGTCCTCGCCCAGCTCCACGTCGCCGATGACCTGGGCGGAGTCCTCCACGAAGCAGCTCGGGTGTACGCGGGGGAGCCCCCCGCGGAACGGCCTCAACGCCATGAGTAGACCTCCTGCGCGACGACGGGACGGCGGAGGCGGACGACTCAGGCCTCCGCGACGACGTGGAACGGCGAGGCGGCGGGAGCCACCGGCAGCGGCTCCACGGTGGGCAGCGACAGCACGGACACCTGGTTGCCGGCGAGCTGGTTGGGCGTGGCGCGCTCCACCTTCACCTTGACGATGGCGCCCGCGGGGGCGTCGCCGTCGAAGTTGACGGTGCGGTTCTCCGGCGTGCGGCCGAAGCGCTTGGTGGCGTCGTAGCGCGAGTGGCCCTCCACCAGCACCTCCACCTCGGAGCCCACCAGCGCGGCGGTGATCTCCCCGCTGATCTTCCGCTGCAGCTTCTGCAGGCGCTCCAGGCGGGCGATCTTCACCTCGTGCGGCACGGGGCCCCACTCGTTCTCACGCAGGGCCGCGCCCGTCTTGGGACGGGGGCTGAAGACGAAGGAGAACTGGTTGTCGTAGCGGACCTGCTCGGTCAGCTTCATCGTCATCTCGAACTCTTCCTCGGTCTCTCCGGGGAAGCCCACGATGATGTCGGTGGTGACGGCGATGCCCGGCCGCGCGGCGCGCAGCTTCTCCAGCCGCTCCAGGTACTGCACCACGGTGTAGTCGCGGCGCATCATCTTCAGGATGCGGTCGCTGCCGCACTGCACGGGCAGGTGGAAGTGCGGAGCAATCTTGGGCTGGGTGCGGAAGGCTTCGATCAGCTCGTCGGACAGGTCATGCGGGTGGCTGGTGGTGAAGCGCACGCGCTCGATGCCCGGCACCTCGGCGGTGCGCAGGAGCAGCTGGGCGAAGGAGATGCCGCCCGCGTACGAGTTCACGTTCTGGCCGATGAGCGTCACCTCGCGCACGCCCACCTTGGCCAGGTCGGCGACTTCCACGAGCACATCCGGGAAGGCGCGGCTGACCTCGCGGCCGCGGGTGTGGGGGACGACGCAGAACGAGCAGACGTTGTCGCAGCCCTTCATCACCGTGACGAACTCGGTGACCTTGCCGCGGGACGTCTCCGGGTCGGCGCGGGGGAAGACGTACTCCTCCGAGTGGACGAAGGCGGCCTCCACCACGCGCGCGCGGTCCTCGGAGACGCGGCCGATGATGTCCGGCAGCTTCGCGATGTTGTCGGGGCCGAAGACGAAGTCCAGGTACGGCACCTTCTTGAGGAGCTTGTCCTTCTCCTGCTGCGCCACGCACCCGCCCACGCCGATGAGCGCGCCCCGGCTGGCCTTCACCGGCTTGTAGCGGCCCAGGGCGGACAGCATCTTGTCCTCGGCCTTCTCGCGGATGGCGCAGGTGTTGAGGATGATGAGGTCCGCGTTGTCGGGCACCGGAGTCGGCTCGTAGGACATCTTCGCCAGCACCTCGCTCATGCGGAGCGAGTCGTTGACGTTCATCTGGCAGCCGAAGGTGTGGATGAAGTAGCGCTTCATGGGGGAACCCTGAGGAAGAACGTGCCCTTATGCGATGGCCGGGGCCGGAATGCAACCCGACGGACGGCCCGGCTCATCCCCGACTGAGCAGGCGCGTCAGGCGGGTGTGGAGGTCCAGCAGCTCCGGCTCGCGGGAGCGCAGCAGGGCCAGGGTGTCCGCGCCGTAGCGGCGGGCCAGGGCCTCGGTGGCGGTCTCCTGCTTCGTCAGCTCCTCGCGGAGCTTCTCGCGCAGCTCCTCCACCGTGGCGCCCGTCTGGCCCTCGATCTGGCGGAGCTTGTCCTGAAGCTTCTGGGCGGCCCAGCGCCGGCCGCTGAAGGCACGGAGGATGGCGGTGCCCTGCTCCGCCTTCTTGGAGTCCAGGCCGGAGGCCGTCAGGGCCTCGGAGTGGGCGCGGACGAGCGCCTCCGTGCCCTTCCCCGCCTCGGCGTGGGAGACGTAGGTACGCAGGTAGCGGACCAGGGAGTCGAGCAGGGCCCCGTCCACCGGCAGGTACGCCATGCGCAGCGTGCGGTCGTCGGCGGCGTCCAACTGGGTGGAGCGCTCGAAGTTGGGGACGTCCTGATAGCCAGCGTCGTCGAAGAGGGAGGGTGCCATGGGAGTTCGTTCCTGCCGCTTCTAACAGCCACGAAGCGCGGTTGTACGCCCTACCTGGACTCGAAGGCCCGGCGCGTCAAGCACGGATTTTCCCGCGAGTAATCCCTATTCCACACTCCGGGTGCGACCTCCGGACACCCGGAAGGGGCGAGCACGGGCCACGTGCCCGCCCCCTTTCCGCGCTCAGGCGCCCTTCTTCGCCATGCCCGGCAGCACGTGCCGGTGGAAGAGGAGGTCACGCAGGACGTCGTCACCGCCCTCGACGATGGAGACGTAGCGCATGTCCCGCACGAGCTTCCCGATGAGCGAGTCCTCGGTGTAGCCGAGCCCGCCGAACATCTCCGAGCCCACGCTGGCGATCTTCCAGCCGAGCTGGCCGCAGATCATCTTCGCGACGATGACCGACTTCAGCGACCCGGCGGACAGCATCGCGTCCGGCTCGTTGGCGAGCGCGTCGTACTGCCGCGCGGCCGTCTTGCAGGCGCCGCGCATGACCTCGATCTCCATCTCCATCTGACCGAGCTTCGCCGCGAAGACGTCGTTGCGCAGGAGGGTCCCCTCCTTCAGCGCCTTGTCCTTCGCGTACTCCAGGCACAGGTCGCGGATCCGCCGGGAGATGCCGATGGCCGTCGCGGCGATCAACGTCCGGCTGGGGTTCAGCCCCACCTCCAGGATGCGCACGCCATTGGGCTCGAGCGCCGCGTCCAGCGGTACGCGGCAGTCCTGGAAGCTGACCTGGTAGTTGGCGGAGCCGCGCACGCCAATCACCGGCCAGCGGCGCTCGACCTTCACGCCGGGCAGCGACTTGGGGTTGCGCAGCAGCAGCGCCTTGAAGCCGGCCGTCTCGTCCGGCGCCTTGGCGATGACCATCCACCAGTCCGCGAAGCCCGCGTTGGTGGAGAAGTACTTCTCCCCGTTGATGACGTAGGTGTTGCCGGCGCGCTTCGCGGTCGTCGAGAGGTTGAGCAGCTCGCTGCCCGCGACGCGCTCGCTGCCGAGCGTGGCCGAGGTGATGCCGGCCTCGCCCATGGGACGCAGGAAGCGCTCCTTCTGCTCGGGGCTGCCGAACAGCGAGACGGCGCTGGAGCCGATGACGGCGATGAAGAGCGTGAAGGCCAGGCCCGCGTCGCCGTAGGCCAGCTCCTCGACGATGTCGACGCTCTCCTCGAGCGAGAGGCCGTGCCCACCGTAGGCCTTGGGCACCCACCAGTTGGCGAGCCCCAGGTCCTGGAACTCGGTGTAGCCGCGCACCGGCGGGTTGGGCAGCGAGTCGTACACCTTCTCGTTGCCGAGGACCCGCTCCTTCACGAACTGCTTCACCTGCGTGATGACTGGACTGGTCATGGTTTCTTCGAGGCCGTGATGCCCGGCCATCCTCAAGGTTGGGACATGCGGTGGGAGTGGCTGAGGCCGCTGACGGCCGCCTCGGCACCCGCCGGAACCATCCGCATCGCGAGCAGCTCATGGAGGTGCGTGTCGACGAGCTGCATGATCTCGGCGTTGCGCTCCACGATGAAGTCGTGATCTCCGGAGAGCAGGTGCAGGCGGAAGCGGCCCGAGGTGTGCTGCTCCAGTGCCTGGACGTGCTGCAGGCTGACGAGCGAGTCGTCCGGGCTGGCGATGGCGACGATGGGCGCGGTGACCTTCGAGTGCGGCTCCGCCGAGCCGGCGGGCACCAGGCCCATGGTGTCGGCGATGCTCCGGTCCGCGCGGCCGTCGGAGTGGATCTGCTCGGCGGGCCGAGCGTACCCCGCGACGTTGCGCATGAAGAGCTTCGCCGCCAGCTCGCCCACGATGGTGTCGTCGGCGGACTGCAGGAGGGCCACGCTGCCGCCCACCATGAACAGGGCCAGCGGATCCGGCGCCCCGGAGCGGGTGGCGAGCTCCACGGCCGCGCCCATGACGTACCGGACGCCCAGGCTCATGCCGACGAGCGCGTACGGCACGTCGGAGAGCCCCTGGATGAGCGCCGCGGCCTCCTGGACGTAGCGCCGGCCCGGAGCCTCCTCGGAAGCGAGGCTGCGGTCGTGCCACAGGGCGACGACCTCCACGTCACCCCACTCCGGCCGCTCCGCCCAGGCGCGGAAGGCCTCGGGGGAGCCGCCCACGCCGTGGAAGCAGAAGAGCCGGGCCCTGGGCTTCACGACGGGACGGGGACGGATGACGTGGACGAACGACTTGCCCTTGGCCTCCGGCTCGCCGTTCGCGTCGACCTTCACGAGGCCTGCCTCGTCGAGCAGCCAGCGCGTGATGGCCCGCACCGTCGGGTAGCTCCACCCCAGGGCCGCCGGCGTGGCGACGTCCAGCGTGGCCTCGATGCGGTTGCGCAGCTCCAGGCCCATCAGCGAGTCCATGCCCAGGCTCCGGAGCGGAGCGTCGACATCCACCCGGGCCTCGGGCAGGCGCAGCACCCGGGCCACCTGGGCGCGAAGCACGTCGTGCAGCAGCTCCACCCGGGCCTCCGGCTCGGCGGCGGCGAGGCGCTGGAGGACAGCGGGGTCTCCGGCACGCCGGCTTGCTCCCGCGCGACGGGCCGCCAGCAGCCGTGACAGCACGCGCGAGGACGTCAGCGCCGGATAGAACTCCACCCACTTCGGCACGTCGATGGGCAGCACCGCGGTCTGCGTGCGGTCAGCCTCGATGAGGCGGCCGAGGGCGGACAGGCCCTCGGCGGGAGTCATGCTGCGGATGCCGCGAGACGCGAAGCGCGCGCCGCGGTTCTCCTGCGCCGCGGCCTGACCCACGTCGGAGAACGCACCCCAGTCGATGCTCAGCGCCGGGAGGCCCTTCGCCCTGCGGTGATGCGCGAGGGCATCCTGGAAGGCGTTGGCCGCGGCGTAGTTGCCCTGACCCGGCGAGCCCATGAAGCCCGCCGCCGAGGCGTACATGACGAAGAAGTCCAGCGGCGTCCCGAGCGTCAGCTCGTGCAGGTGCAGGGAGCCCAGGACCTTCGGCGCCATGACCGTGCGCATCCGCGCGGGGGTCTGCTGCGCCAGCAGTCCGTCATCGAGCACGACCGCCGCGTGGATGATTCCGCGCAGCGGCAGCCCCGACGCGGCCACCTCGGCGAGGACGCGCTCGACCTGCGCGCGCTCCGCCACGTCCGCGCGGGCCACCGTCACGCGGGCGCCCTTCTCCCTCAGCGCGGCCACGGCCGCCTGCTGGGCGGGGCTCTCCGCGCCGGAGCGGCCCACCAACACCAGGTGCCCCGCGCCCTGCTCCACCAGCCAGCCGGCTAGGCTGAGCCCCAGTCCACCGAGGCCGCCGGTCACCAGATAGCTGCCGTCCGCGCGGATGGGCACGCGAGGCCGGGCCGGGACGAGGACCTGGGCGGATGCATCATCGAGCGTGAGCGCCACCTGCTCCACGAGGTGCCCCTGCTCCAGCTTCCGGAACGCATCAGCGGCCCGGGAGATGGGGAAGGACTCCTCCGGCAGTGGCCGCAGCACGCCCTGGGCGAGCAGCTCCGACACCTCCTTCAGCAGGGCCGCGAACCGCGAGGGACGCCGCTCGGCCAGCCCCCCGAGGTCGACGGTGCTGAAGGTGCTGCCCTTCTCGAGCAGGGCGGGACTCAGCGACGGGGTCGCCCCCAGCGCGATGAAGCGGCCATCGGCGGCCAGGGCCGGGAGGCTCGCGCCCGTGGCTCCGCCCGACAGGACGATGTCCGCGCCCTCGCCCTGGGTCGCCGCGAGCACCTGCTCGGCGAGGTCCGGGGCGTTCGCGTCCATCACCTTCATGACGCCCTGCTCTCGCAGCCACGCACGCCAGGCGTCGGTGGCCGCGGTGGCGAGCACCTCCGCGCCGAGGTGACGCGCGACCTGCACGGCGGCCAGAGCCGCGCCACCCGAAGCCGCGTGGATGAGGACCCGCTCGCCCGCCCGGAGATGACCCAGGTGGACGAGGCCGTACCACGCCGTCAGGAACGCGGACGTCTGCGCCGCGGCCTGGGCGGCGCTCAACGTCGCGGGACGCGGCGCCACCCGCCGGGCATCGACGGTGACGTGGGTGCCGAGGCTGAACGGCGCGACGGCGACCACCTCCTGGCCCACCGCGAGAGCCTCCACGCCCTCACCCACGGCGACGACCCGGCCGGCGAAGCCGCCGCCCCTCGCCACCGTCTCCTTGCGGACGTCGACGGCGTCGAGCCCCGCCGCCTCGACGGCGAGTTCGACCTCGCCCCGAGCCGGCGCGCGCCGCTCCGTGGCCCGGAGGACCAGGTGGTCCAGCTCACCGGGCGCGTCGTTCTCCAGCCGGAAGGGCTGGTTGCCCGCGGGCGCGAGCTGCTCCCGGGCCGTCTCCTCCAGGGGCTTGTGGATGATTCGCGCCACGTGCCGCGTCCCGGCGCGGAAGGCAATCTCCTCCTCGGCGTCGTCGCCGAGGAGCTCGGCCACGAGCCCTTCGACCTCCTCCTCGGGCCGCGCCGGATCCAGGTCGACCCGGGCGCAGCGCAGCTCCGCGTGCTCCGCGCCGATGGTGCGGGCCAGGCCGAGCAGCGGCGACTGCGTCACGCTGACCTCGCCCGCGGAGACCGCCTGCGCTCCCCGGGTGACGAGCCACAGCCGCGGGGCATTGCTCGCGCCCATGGCCGCCAGGGCATGCACCGTGGCGAGCACGCTGTCATAGCCGCGCACCAGTCCGGCCTCGACCGTCCCGACGTCGAGCCCGGAGCCCACGTCGAGGCTCCCCAGGTGCACCACGGCCGTCGGGGCCTTCCCGTCGAAGGCCTCGGCCAGCTTCAGGTCTCCGGTCTGGTGGACGACCGCGTGGCCCGCGGCCTCCAGCGCGCCGCGCAGCGACACGCCGAGCCCACCGCCCGAGCCGAGCAGCAGCCAGCGACCCGCCTTCGCCTTCGCCGCGGGAATCGCGGAGGGCTCCCAGACGAGCTCCAGGTACTTGTCGTCGTCCTCGCGCCGGGTCGCCGTCTGCGCCAGCCGCTGCACCACCAGCCCGGTGATTTCGGCGACCACCGCGCCCGTGCCGTCCACGATGCGCACGTCGACGCTCCGCCGGTCGGGGACCTGGGGTCCCGGGCTCAGGCGTGCATGGCTCCACAGCTCACCCGACGGACGCTTCCACAGCCGCAACGCGCCCACCTCCGCGAGCACCCACGGGGTCTTCTCCGTGGTGGCCGCGACGGCGCCGCCCATCGCCTGGAAGCAGGCGTCCAGCAGTGCCGGATGGATGCGGTACGCCGCCGCCGAGCCGGCCGCCTCGGGCAGCCGCACCCGGCCCAGTGCCTCACCCTCCCCTGGCCACAGCTCGGTGAGGCCCTGGAAGGCGGGCCCGAAGCCGAGCCCCGGCTCACTGAGGGCGGCGTAGATGGTCGCAGCGGGGATGCTGGCTCCGAGCCGGGCGCGGAGTGCTTCCACGTCCAGCGTCTCCGGAGCCTCGGCGTCCTGGACGCGTCGCACGGCCGCGCGGGCGTGCACCCGGAAGGACATGGCGTCCGAGCCCGGCACCTGGCTGGCCACCTGGAAGCGCAGCCGTCCGGGCTGCTCCTCGGTGGTCACCACCTGCACCGGCACCGGAGCGTCGCCCGGGAAGGCCAGCGCCTCGGCGAACACCGCGTGGGTGACCTCGATGGGCCCGTCACCCAGGGCCTCGGCCCCGGACGACAGCGCCATCTCCAGGTACCCCGTCCCCGGGAAGATCACCGCGCCCTGCACCCGGTGGTCTCCGAGCCACGGCAGGCGCTTCGGCTCCACGGTCGTCTCCCACAGGCGCGTGCCCGCCTGCGTCGAGACCGCCACGCCCTCGCCCAGGAGCGGATGACCGCCCGCGTGAGCACGGCGGCCGCCGCGCACGGGCGCCTCGTCCGGCGTCTCGATCCAGTACCGCTCACGCTGCCAGGCGTACGTCGGCAGCGCCACGCGACGGCCACCGGCCGGGAACTGCCGCTCCCACGCCACCGGGTAGCCCTGCGTCCACAGCGCGCCCAGCGCCTCCAGCAGCGCGCCACGCTCCTCCTGCCCACGACGGAGCGAGCCCACCACCGCGCCGTCGCGCTCGGACGCGCGCCGCATCTCCTCCACCGACGTCGTCAGGATGGGATGCGGGCTCATCTCGATGAAGAGCCCGTGCCCGCCCTTCAGCAGCTCCTGCACCGCGTCCGCGAAGCGCACCGGCTGGCGGAGGTTGTCCGTCCAGTAGTTCGCCAACAGCTCCTCGCCCTTGACCAGCTCGCCCGTCACCGTCGAGCGCATCGCCACCGTTGCCTTCTTCGGCGACAGCTTGCTCAGCGCCGCCAGCAGATCCTCGCGCAGCGGCTCCACCTGCGGACTGTGGCTCGCCACGTCCACCTTCACGCGCCGGCAGAAGACCTGCTTCGCCTCCAGCGCCGCCAGCACCTCGGCCAGCGCCTTCGGGTCTCCGGCAATCACCGTCGAGCGCGGGCTGTTGCTCACCGCCACGCTCAGCCGGTCCTCGTAGCCGCTCAGCGCTGCTTCCGCCTCGGGGCGCGACAGCTCCACCACGGCCATCTCGCCCTGGCCGCTGATGCGCCGCAGCAGCACGCTGCGGCGGCAGATGATGGCCACCGCGTCTTCCAGCGACAGCGCGCCGGCCACGTACGCCGCCGCCACCTCGCCCATGCTGTGGCCCACCACCGCGTCGGGCTCCACGCCCCACGCGCGCCACAGCGCCGCCAGCGCCACCTCCACCGCGAAGAGCACCGGCTGCACCACGTCGATGCGGCCCAGCTGCGACGTCGCCTCGTCCGCCGCCAGCTCCTTCAGCAGCGACCAGCCGGCCTCGGCCTGGATGGCCTTGTCGCAGGCCTCCAGCGCCTCGCGGAAGGCGGGCTCTTCCGCCAGGAGCTTGCGGCCCATGCCCAGCCACTGCGAGCCCTGGCCCGGGAAGACGAACACCACCTTGGGCACGCTACCGCTCGGCAGTCGGCCCTGCACCGCGCCCGCCAGCATCTGCCCCTTCGCGGCGGACTCCAGCGCCTCGCGCAGTCCCTCGCGCGAGCTGGCCACCACCGCGAGCCGCTGCTCCATCGCGGCGCGCGTCGTGGCCAGGTTGAAGGCGACATCGCCCAGGCCCTGCTCCGGGTTCGCCTCCACGTGCGCCGCCAGCCGCGCGGCCTGCGCCTCCAGCGCACCCTGGCTGTTGGCCGACAGCACGAACAGCTCCGCCGAGCGCTCCGGCGCGGACGGCACGGGCTGCGGCGCCGGTGCCTCCTCCACGATGACGTGCGCGTTCGTCCCGCTCAGACCGAACGCGCTCACGCCCGCGCGACGCGGACGCCCGCCCTTCGGCCAGGGCACCGCCTGCCGGGGGATGGCCACCGGCAGGGCCTCCCACGGCACGTGCGGGTTCAGCTCGCCGAACGCCGGCTGCGGAGGAATCTGCTCATGGCCGAGCGCGAGGACCGTCTTGAGCAGACCGGTCATGCCCGCCGCCGCCTCCAGGTGTCCGACGTTCGCCTTCACGGCACCCAGCCAGAGCGGCCGGTCCGAGGGGCGGCCCTGCCCGTACACCGCGCCCAGCGCCTGCACTTCAATCGGGTCGCCCAGCACCGTCCCGGTGCCGTGGCACTCCACGAAGTCGACCTCGGCCGGAGGCACCCCGGCCTGCGCCAGCGCGGTCCGCTCCACCGCCTGCTGCGCCGGGCCGCTGGGCACCGTCAGTCCGCTCGCGGGGCCGTCGTGGTTGATGGCCGTGCCGCGAATCACCGCCAGGATGCGGTCGCCGTCGCGCTGCGCGTCACTCAGGCGCTTGAGCACCATCACGACGCAGCCCTCGGCGCGCACGAAGCCGTCGGCCTCGGCGGAGAAGGTCTTGCACTTCCCGTCCGGCGCGAGCACGCGCATGCGCGACGCCGCCACGAAGGCCTCCGGCGAGAACAGCCCGTTGACGCCGGCCACCAGGGCCTGCTCGCACTCGCCCATCCGCAGGCTCAGGCAGCCCGTGTGGAAGGCGACGAGCGACGACGAGCACGCCGTGTCCACGACGAAGGCCGGGCCATGCAGGCCCAGGAAGAAGGACAGCCGTCCCGCCGCGACGCTGCCCAGGTTGCCGGTGGCGCCATACAGGCCATGCGAGTCATCCCGCAGCCGCCACGCGTACTCGTTGGGGCCCACGCCCGCGAAGACGCCCGTCTGGCTTTCGCGCAGCTTCGTCGGGTCCAGTCCCGCGTGCTCCAGCGCCTCCCAGCTCACCTCCAGCAGCAGCCGGTGCTGCGGGTCCAGCGCGATGGCCTCGCGGGGCGAGATGCGGAAGAAGGCCGCATCCAGGCCCGGGACCTCGCGGAGGAAGCCGCCCTTGTTCATGTAGGTACGGCCGCTCGCCTCCGGGTCGGGGTCGTACCAATCCTCCTTCTTCCAGCGCTCGGCCGGCGCCTCGTCCGTGACGATGGCGCCCGAGGTCATGAGCCGCCAGAACGACTCCAGGTCCTCGGCCCCACCCGGCAGCCGGCAGGAGGCGCCCACGATGGCGATGGGCTCCTCGTGCGCCACGGTCCGGGAGGTCTGCACCTCCACCCGGTCCTCCAGGTGCAGCACGTCCGTCACCAGGTGCTTGACCAGCCGGTCCACCGTCGGGTGGTCGAAGGCCAGCGTCGACGACAGCGACACACCCAGGCTCTGCTGCAGGCGGTTGCGGATCTGCACCGCCATCAGCGAGTCCAGGCCCTGGGCCTGGAAGCCGCGCCCCACGTCCAGCTCGTTCGGATCCGTGAAGCCGAGCACCCCAGCCACGCTCCCGCGCACGAGCTCCTGCAGGGCCACGCGGGCCTCCGCGACGGACATGCCTCGGAAGCTCCGCTCCACCTTCTCCGCCGGTGCCGCCGACGCGGAGGTCGACGCGCCGCTCTCCGCGGAGGCGAGGGTGTTGAGCAGGTTGCGCCGCCCACGGGCCGCGTACACCGGCGCGAAGCGCGTCCAGTCCATCCGCGTCACCGTGCGCTGCACGGCGCCGGTGGCCCAGAGCTGCTCGAGCGCGGTCAGCGCGTTCGCGGTGGACATCGGCAGCACGCCAATCTCGTCCATGCGCTCGCGGAACTCCGCGCTCGCCATGCCACCGTCGGCCCACAGGCCCCACGCGATGCTCATCGCCGGCAGCGACTGAGCGCGGCGGTGATACGCCAGCCCGTCCACGAAGGCGTTGGCCGCGGCGTAGGCACCCTGGCCATAGCCACCCCACACCGCCGCGCCGGACGAGAACAGCACGAACAGGTCCAGGGACTTCTCGCGCACCAGTCGGTGCAGCAGCCAGCCACCCGTGACCTTCGAGCGGAGCACCGACTCCAGCTCGCGCTCGCCCGTCTCCAGCATCGGAATCGCGGGACCGATGCCGGCGGCGTGCACGACTCCGCGCAGCGCGGGGTCCATCTCCGAGATGAGCGCGGTCATGGCGTCCACATCCGCCGCGTCCACCGCCTTCACCGTCACCCGCGCGCCCTGCTCTTCCAGCGCCTGGATGGCGGTGATGCGGGCCCGCACGTCCGCGGGCTGCTCCTCGCTCCAGGTGGCCCGCTCGGGGAGCCCGTTCCGGCTGGTCAGCACCAGGTGCCGAGCGCCCCGCTCCACGAGCCAGCGCGCCACGAGCAGACCCACGGCGCCCAGGCCGCCCGTCACGAGGTAGCTGCCCTCCGCCGACAGCGAGACCGGCGCGGCCTCCTTCTCCGGCGGCCTGCGGACGAGCCGCGCGGCATGCCGACGCCCACCGCGGAAGGCGAGCTGGTCCTCCGAGTCCGGCGCCAGCAGCTCCGTCACCACCGAGTCCACGTCGGCCGGATTGCCGGCGGGGTCCAGGTCGATGAGCCCGCCCCAGCTATTGGGGTGCTCCAGCGCCGCGACGCGGCCCATGCCCCACAGCGCGGCCTGCGTGGGCGAGACCGCCGTCTCACTGCCCACGGCGCAGCCACCGCGAGTCACCACCCACAGGCGCGGCTGCTCGGGCCGCGAGGCGAAGGCCTTCAGCAGGCCAACCACCGGCGCCACGGCCTTCTGCGTCACCGACTCGATTTCACCGGGCGACGCCGAGTCCTCCACCCGGGCATCCAGGCCGCCCAGGTAGACGACACCGCGCAGGTCCGCGTGGCCCTCGACGGCGCGATTCGCCTGCTCGGTGACGGCCTCGATTCCCTCCGGGGCCTGCATCACCGTGCACGACTGCCCACGCGACCTCAGCGCCGCGGCCACGGACGTCCCATCCGTCCCCGCGTCCGTCAGCACCAGCCAGTGGCCGTCGCTGGTGGGCGAGGCGTCGGCACGCGCCACCTCGGGCCACTCGATGCGGTAGTACCAGTCCGCCGCGGTGACGGCCGCCGGACGGGCCTGTCCGGGCCGGGGTTCGAGCCAGTACCGCTCGCGCTGCCAGGGGTACGTCGGCAGCGGCACGCGCTGGCACGTCTCCGGGAACAGCTTCTTCCAGTCCAGCGCCCGGCCCTGCACCCACAGCGCGCCGAGGCTCTCCAGCATCGCCGGACGCTCCGGCTGCCCACGGCGCAGCGAGCCGACCGCCGCACCCGGCTTCTCGGCCGACTGGAGCATCTCCTCCATCACCGGCACCAGCACCGGGTGCGGGCTCATCTCCACGAACAGCCCGTGCCCCTCCTCCAGGAGGGCCTGCACCGTGGTGGCGAAGCGCACCGGCTGGCGGAGGTTGTCCGCCCAGTACCCGGCCAGCAGCTCCGGCCCGGCCACCCGCGCGCCCGTCACCGTCGAGCGCATGGGGATGGCCACCTGCCGCGGCTGGAGCGCGGAGAGCGCCGCCAGGAGGTCGTCGCGCAGCGGCTCCACCTGCGGGCTGTGGCTCGCCACGTCCACCTTCACGCGGCGGCAGAAGACCTTCTTCGCCTCCAGCGCGGCCAGCACCTCGGCCAGGGCCGCGGGCTCACCCGCGATGACGGTGGATCGCGGGCTGTTGCTCACCGCCACGCTCAGCCGCCCCTCGTAGCCGGCGAGCGCGGCCTCCGCGTCCGAGTGCGACAGCTCGACCACGGCCATCTCGCCCTGGCCGCTGAGACGCCGCATGAGACGGCTGCGGCGGCAGATGATGGCCACCGCGTCTTCCAGCGACAGCGCGCCCGCGACGTGGGCCGCGGCGACCTCGCCCATGCTGTGGCCGACCACCGCGTCCGGCTCCACGCCCCACGCGCGCCACAGCGCCGTGAGCGCGACGGACATCGCGAAGAGCGCCGGCTGCACCACGTCGATGCGGCCGAGGTTCGACGCGGCCTCCTCGGCCTGGAGCTCCGCGAGCAGGGACCAGCCGGCCTCCGCCTGGATGGCCTTGTCACACGCCTCCAGCGCCTCGCGGAAGACGGGCTCCTCGGCCAGCAGCTTGCGGCCCATGCCCAGCCACTGCGAGCCCTGGCCCGGGAAGACGAACACCACCTTGGGCGCCACGGACGAAGCCGCGCGGCCACGCACCGCGCGGGCCGGCGTCTGCCCCTGCGCCGCCACGTCGAGCGCCTTGAGCAGCTCCTCGCGCGAGCCCGACACCAGCGTCAGCCGGTGCTCCATGGTGCTGCGCGTGGTCGCCAGGCTGAAGGCCACGTCCGACAGCCCCTGCTCCGGATGGGCGTCGAGGTGAGCGCGCAGCTTCGCGGCCTGCGCATCCAGCGCCGCCGCGCTCTTGCCGGAGAGCACGAGCAGCTCCGCCGAGCGCCCTGGGGCCGCCGCCATGGCCGGAGCCGCGGGCGCCTCCTCCAGCACCACGTGGGCATTGGTCCCGCTGATGCCGAACGAGCTCACGCCCGCCAGGCGCGGCCGCTCCGTCCTCGGCCAGGGCTGGTTCTCCGTCGCCAGCGCCAGCGCCGTCCCCTCCAGGCGGATGCGCGGGTTGAGCGTGCGGAAGTTGAGGTTCCTCGGGATGCGCTCGTTGCGGAGCGACAGCACGGCCTTGATGACGCCCGCCACGCCGGCCGCGCCCTCCAGGTGGCCGATGTTGGTCTTCAGCGCGCCCAGCACGCAGTGGCTTCCATCCGCGCGGACGGGGCCCAGCACCGCGCGAAGCGCCTCGACCTCGATGGGGTCACCCAGCGACGTGCCCGTGCCGTGGGTCTCCACGTAGCCGATGTCCGAGGCCTCCGCCCGGGCATTCTTCAGCGCCTCGCGCACCAGCGCCTCCTGCGCGAGTACGTTGGGCGCCGTCAGTCCCGTCGAGCGGCCATCCTGGTTGATGGCCGAGCCGCGAATCAGCGCGAGGATCGGGTCCCCATCGCGCTGGGCGTCGCTCAGGCGCTTGAGGACGACCACGCCGCAGCCCTCGCCTCGGACGTAGCCATTGGCCGAGGCGTCGAAGGTCCGGCACCGCCCGTCCGGCGACAGCGCCTGGGTGCGCGCCATGGCGTCCATCGAGTCGGGCGACAGGAGGATGTTGACGCCCGCCGCCAGCGCCAGGTCGCTCTCGCGCGAGCGCAGGCTGCGGCACGCGAGGTGGACGGCGACCAGCGACGACGAGCAGGCGGTGTCGACGGTGAGGCACGCGCCGCGCAGTCCCAGCGTGTAGGCCAGGCGGCCGGCGGCGACGCTGAGCATGTTGCCGGTGGTGCTGTATGCGTCGCGCTCCTCGCGGGGCTGCGGCCCGACGGTGCTGAAGAGGTACTCGGAGGAGTTGGCGCCGACGAAGACGCCGGTGCGGCTTCCGTCCAGGGACATGGGCGGGACGCGGGCGTGCTCCAGCGCTTCCCAGGTCACCTCCAGCAGCAGGCGGTGCTGCGGGTCGAGCGGCCGCGCCTCACGCGGCGAGATGCCGAAGAAGGCCGCGTCGAAGCGGTCCACCGGCTCGGTCAGCAGCCCCGCCCAGCGAGGCATGTCGTCGCCCGGCTGGACGCCGACCAGCGACCAGCGCGGCTCCAGCGACGTGACGGCGTCGCGGCCGGAGTCGAGCAGCTCCCAGAAGGACTCCGGCGTGTTGGCGCCGCCGGGGAAGCGGCAGCCCATACCGACGATGGCGATGGGCTCGGTCTGCTCCTGCTCCAGCGTGTCGAGCTCGGCTCGGGTCTCGCGAAGGACCTGCGCGGCCTCGCGCAGGCGCTCCAACAGCATGGTCTCACGTTGCGTCGTCATCGAATTACTTCCTCTTCCTCTTCGCGAGAGCGAACTCTTCATCCAGCAGCGCGAGCAGTCCGGCCTCGTCGAGCTGCGCGACTTCCTGAGCTATCTGCGTGGGCGCCTTCTCCGGCTCCGGTGCCGGTGGAGGCGTCACTTCGGCGGCCCCGGGGCCGCCCACGAGTCGAACCAGGTGCTCACTGAGCGCCGCCACCGTGGGGTAGGTCCACAGCAGCGTCGCCGGCACGGTGATGCCGAGCGCGGCCTCGATGCGGTTGCGCAGCTCGAGCCCCATCAGCGAGTCCATGCCGAGGCTCGTCAGCGGCGCGCCCATGTCGAGCCGGGCCTCCGGCAGGCGCAGCACCTGCGCGACGTGCGCGCCGATGCAGTCCTGCACCAGCGCCACCTTCGTGCGAGGGTCCGCCGCGGCCAGCCGCTGGAGCAGGTCGCGGTTCCCCTCCCCCCTGCCCGTGCGCGAACGCTGCGCCGCGGCCAGGCGCGACAACCTGCGCGAGGACGCCGCCGCCGGGAAGAACTCCACCCACCGCCGGATGTCGAGCGGCACCACGGCGACCTGCGCGCGCTCGCTGTCCAGCAGCCGCGCCAGCGCCGTGAGTCCCTCGCCGGGACTCAGGCCGCGGACGCCGCGGCTCTCCTGCGCCGCGGCCATACCCACCTCGGCGAAGGTGCCCCAGTCGATGCCGAGCGCCGGCAGCCCCTGTGCCCGGCGGTGGTGCGCCAGCGCGTCCAGGAACGCGTTGGCCGCGGACGCCGTGCCCTGCTGTGGCGAGCCCAGCAGGCCCGCGCCGGAGGCGTACAGGACGAAGAAGTCCAGCCGCGCCTGGCGCGTCAGCTCGTGCAGGTGCAGTGCGCCACGGACCTTGGGCGCCATCACCTTGCGCAGCCGCGACTGCGTCTGCTGCGCCAGCGGTCCGTCATCCGCCACACCGGCGGCGTGGAGGACTCCGCGCAGCGGCATTCCAGACGCGGCGATGTCGGCCAGGACGCGCTCGAGCTGTGCCCGCTCGGCCACGTCCGCCTTCGCCACCGTCACCTTCGCGCCCAGCGCCTTCAGCGCCGCGATGGCGGCCTGCTGCCCCGGCGTGGACGCGCCGGTGCGCCCCACGAGGACCAGGTGACCGGCGCCCTGCTGTGCCAGCCAGCCGGCCGCGCCCAGGCCCAGGCCTCCCAGGCCACCGGTGACGAGGTAGCTGCCATCGCTCCGGATGGACGCGCCCGATACGGCCGGGACGCGGATGCGCACCTCCGCCCCGTCCACCGTCAGCACCACCTTCCCCAGGTGCTGCGCCTGCACCATCTTCCGGAAGGCCTCGGGGGCCTGGGAGATGGGCAGCGAGGTGATGGGCGGCGCGGTGAAGACCTTCGCCTCGAAGAGGCGGGAGACCTCCTCGAACAGCGCGCGCACGCGGGCGGGCTGCTTGAGCAGCATGCCCCGCAGGTCCACCAGCGAGAACGACAGGTTCCTCAGGAACGGAGGCAGGCCGAGCTGGCTGTCCCGCTTGCCCAGTTCCACGAAGCGGCCGTCGTCGCGCAGCAACTCGAAGCTCCGGTCGATGAGCTCGCCGGAGAGCGAGTTGAGCACCACGTCGACGCCCTCGCCTCCCGTCCATTCGCGCACGTCCGTGACGAACCGGTCCGAGCGCGAGTCACTCACGTACTTGATGCCCAGCGACTCCAGGTACGCGCGCTTCTCGGGCGTGCCCGCCGTGGCGTAGACCTCGGCGCCCACGTGCTGGGCCCAGCGCACCGCCGCCAGCCCCACGCCACCGGTGGCCGCATGGATGAGCACGCGCTCACCCTTCTGCAGCCGCGCCACGCGCGCCAGCGCGTACCAGGCCGTCACGCAGGCAATGGGCATCGCCGCGGCCTCGACCGCGGACAGCCCCGACGGACGCGGCAGCACCTGCACCGCCGAAGTCGTCACATGCGAGGCCACGGCGCCGTTCGCCAGGGCGATGACGGGCTGCCCCACGGACAGCCCCGTCACACCCTCGCCCACGGCGACGATGCGGCCGGCGCACTCGCCCCCGAGCACCGTCGGGCCCCGCGCGTCGTCGCGGACCACGCCCGTGGCCAGCAGCACGTCGAGGAAGCCGAGCCCCGCCGCCTCGACGGCGATCTCCACCTCGCCCGGGCCCGGAGGCCGGCGCTCGGTGGCGCGGAGCACCAGATGTTCGAGCACGCCCGGCTCGTCGCTCTCCAGCCGGAAGGCACGCTGCCCCGCCGGTTCGAGCTTCTCGCGGCGCGTGCCCTCGGGCGCCTTCTGGACGAGCCGTGCCACGCGCCGCTCACCGCCGCGGAAGGCAATCTCGTCCTCGGCGTCGTCGGCCAGCAGCTCGGCCACGAGCGCATCGACCTCTCCATTGGGAAGCGACGGGTCGAGGTCGACGCTCGCGCAGCGCAGGTCCATGTGCTCCATGGCGAGGGTGCGGCACAGGCCCAGCACGGGCGCCTGCGCCACGGAGACCTCACCGGCGCCCACCGCCTGCGCCCCGCGCGTCAGCACCCACAGCCGAGGCGCATCGCGGAAGCCCGCGCTCGTCACCGCCTGCACCGTGGCGAGCACGCTGTCGCCACCGCGCACCAGCGCCGCCTCCACCGTCGCGAGGTCGAGCCCACGACCCGCGTCGAGGCTGCCGAGGTGCACCACCGCCGTCGGCGCCTGCCCGCCGAACGCATTCGCCATCACCGAGCGGAGGCCCGTGCTGCTGGCCTCGTCGACAGGCGCGAGCTTGACGGCGTGACCCGCGGCCTCCAGCGCCGAACGCAGCGCCTCTCCGAACGCACCGCCGCCCAGGAGCAGCCAGCGGCCCGCCGTCAGCCGGGGCTTGCCGACAGCGGCACGCTCCCAGTCCAGCTCCAGGAACGTGTTGTCCTCCTCGCGCCGGACCGCGACCTCTGACCGCCGCTGGACGACCAGCCCGGAGAGCTCGGCGACCACCGCGCCCGTGGCATCCACGATGCGCAGGTCCACACCGCGACGGTCCACGGTCTCCGTGCCGCCGTCGACACGCCGTGCGTGGCACCACAGCTCACCGGACGGGCGCTGCCACAGCCGCAGCGAGCCCACCTCCACCGGCATCCAGGTGGCCCCTTCGCCCTCGCTGGCGAAGATGCCACCCGTCACGTGGAAGCACGCATCCAGCAGCGCCGGATGCAGCCGGTACGCCGTGCCCGAGCCCGCCGCCTCGGGCAGCTGCACCCGGCCCAGGGCCTCGCCCTCGCCGCGCCACAGCTCGGTCATGCCCTGGAAGGCGGGGCCGTACTCGAGCCCCGTCGCGCTCAGCTTCGCGTACGTCTCCGTCGCCGCGACACCGGCGCCGAGACGGGCGCGCAGGGCGGCCACGTCCAGCTTCGCGGGGGCCTCCGCGCCCTGGGCGCGTCGCAGCGCGCCGCGAGCACGCACCCGGAAGGACGTCGCGCCCGAGCCCGAAGCCCGACTGGCCACCTGGAACCGCAGCCGTCCGGACTGCTCCTCCGTGGTCACCACCTGCACCTGGACCGCCGCGTCGCTCGCGAGGGTCAGGGCATCGGCGAACACCACGTTGGCGAGCTCGAGCGGACCGTCGCCCAGCGCCTCGGCGCCGGACGACAGCGCCATCTCCAGATAGGCCGTGCCCGGGAGCACCACCGCGCCCTGGACCCGGTGGTCTCCGAGCCACGGCAGCCGCTGTACGTCCAGCGTCGTCTCCCACAGGCGCGTGCCCGCTTGCGTCGAGATCGTCAGGCCCTCGCCCAGGAGCGGATGTCCGCCCGCATGGCCCCGGCGACCCGCGCCCGTGACGACGCTGACCTGGGCCTCGACCCAGTACCGCTCGCGCTGCCACGCGTAGGTCGGCAGTGCCACGCGCCGGCATCCGGCCGGGAACTGTCGCTCCCACGCCACCGAGTAGCCCTGCGTCCACAGCGCGCCCAGCGTCTCCAGCAGCGCGCTCCGCTCGTCCTGCCCGCGACGCAGCGACCCCAGGGCCGCGCCGTCCTTCCCGGATGCCCGGCGGATCTCCTCCACCGGCATCGTCAGGATGGGGTGCGGGCTCATCTCGATGAAGAGCCCGTGACCGCCATCGAGCAGCTCCTTCACCGCGTCGCCGAAGCGCACCGGCTGACGGAGGTTGTCCGCCCAGTAGCTCGCCACCAGCTCCCCGCCCTCCAGCAGCTCGCCCGTCACCGTCGAGAGCATCGCGACGGTCGCCTGCTTCGGAGCCAGCTGGCGCAGCGCGGCCAGCAGGTCCTCACGCAACGGGTCCACCTGCGGGCTGTGGCTCGCCACGTCCACCTTCACCCGCCGGCAGAAGACCTTCTTCGCCTCCAGCAGGGTCAGGACTTCGGCCAGGGCCGTGCTGTCGCCGGCAAGCACCGTCGAGCGCGGGCTGTTGCTCACCGCCACGCTCAGCCGGTCCTCGTACCCCACCAGCGCCGCCTCGGCCTCGGCGCGCGACAGCTCCACCACGGCCATCTCACCCTGGCCGCTGATGCGGCGCAGCAGCACGCTGCGACGGCAGATGATGGCCACCGCGTCTTCCAGCGACAGCGCGCCGGCCACGTACGCCGCCGCCACCTCGCCCATGCTGTGGCCCACCACCGCGTCCGGCTCCACGCCCCACGCGCGCCACAGCGCCGCCAGCGCCACCTCCACCGCGAAGAGCACCGGCTGCACCACGTCGATGCGGCCCAGCTGGGAGGTGCTCTCGTCCGCCGCCAGCTCCTTCAGCAGCGACCAGCCCACCTCCGCCTGGATGGCCTTGTCACACGCCTCCAGTGCTTCACGGAAGGCGGGCTCCTCGGCCAGCAGCTTGCGGCCCATGCCCAGCCACTGCGAGCCCTGGCCCGGGAAGACGAACACCACCTTCGGCACGCCACCGATGGGCAACCGTCCACGCACCGCTCCGACGGGCGTCTGTCCCTTCGCGACCGCTTCCAGCGCGGCGCGCAGCCCGTCACGCGAGCCGGCCACCACGGCGAGCCGCTGGTCCATCGGCGCACGCGTCGTGGCGAGGCTGAAGGCCACGTCGCCCAGGCCCTGCTCCGGATTCGCCTCCACGCGCTTCGCCAGCTGCGCCGCCTGTGCCTCCAGCGCCCCCTGGCTCTTGCCCGACAGCACGAACAGCTCCGTCGCGCGCGCGGGTGCCGCGGGTGCCGACGGCGCCATGGGCGCCTCCTCCAGCACCGCGTGCGCGTTCGTTCCGCTGATGCCGAACGAGCTGACGCCCGCGCGCCTCGGCGTGCCGTTGCGCGGCCACTCCACCGGCTCGGCCGCCACCTTCACCGGCAGCTCCGCCCACGGAATGTGCGGGCTCGGCGCGTCGAAGTGCAGGCTCTTCGGGATGCGCCCGTGCCGCAGCGACAGCACCACCTTGATGATGCCCGCGACACCCGCCGCCGACTGGGTGTGGCCGATGTTGGACTTCACCGAGCCGATGACCACCGGCTTGTCGGCGGCACGCCCCGGCGCCAGCGCCGCGCCCAGGGCCTGCACTTCAATCGGGTCGCCCAGCTTCGTGCCCGTGCCGTGGCACTCGACGTAGTCCACGTCGGCCGGAGTCAGTCCCGCCTGCTCCAGCGCGCGGCGGATGACCGCCTGCTGCGACGGGCCATTCGGTGCCGTCAGGCCATTGCTGCGACCGTCCTGGTTCACCGCCGTGCCGCGAATCACCGCGAGGATGGGGTCGCCATCCCGCTGCGCATCGCTCAGCCGCTTGAGGACGATCATGCCGCAGCCTTCGCTCCAGCCCGCGCCGTCGGCGCTCGCCGCGAAGGGCTTGCAGCGTCCGTCCGGCGCCAGCCCGCGCAGCCGGCTGAACTCGACGAAGGACGCGGGCGTCAGCATCACCGCCACGCCGCCGGCCAGCGCCGTGGAGCACTCGCCGTTGCGCAGCGCCTGGCAGGCCAGGTGCACCGTCACCAGCGACGACGAGCACGCCGTGTCCACCGTCAGGCTCGGGCCCTTCAGTCCGAGCACGTACGAGATGCGTCCCGACGCCACGCTCGCCGCCGCGCCACTGCCCACGTAGCCATCGAGCGCCTCGAGGCCCCCGCCGCCGAGCGTGGCGTACTCCCGGTAGATGTGGCCGACGAACACGCCGGTGTCGCTGCCCATCAGCTTCTCGGGCGACAGGCCCGCGCGCTCCAGTGCTTCCCAGCTCGTTTCCAGCAGCAGGCGCTGCTGCGGGTCCATCGCCGTCGCCTCGCGCGGCGAGATGCCGAAGAACGCGGGGTCGAACTGGTCGATGTCCGAAAGGAAGCCGCCCGAGCGCGTCGCCATCTTTCCGGGCGCATCCGGGTTCGGGTCGTACAGCGCGTCCACGTCCCAGCGCGTGCGCGGCACCTCGGTGATGGCGTCGAGGCCCTCATCGAGCAGCCGCCAGTACGACTCCGGGTCGCTGACACCGCCGGGGAAGCGGCAGCCCATGCCGATGATGGCGATGGGCTCGTCGGAGGACGCCCTCGGAGCCGCGGTGACCGGACGAGGCGCCTCGGCCTCCTTCACCACGAGGATGTCCTGGAGCAGCCACTGGGTGAGCGCGTCGACGGTCGGATAGTCGAACGCCAGCGTCGCCGGCAGCGAAGCACCGACCCGGCGGCCGAGCGCGTTGCGCAGCTCCACCGCCATGAGCGAGTCGAGCCCCAGCTCCTGCATTGGCCTGTCAGCCGGCACCGTGTCGAGCGACAGCACGCGGGCGACCTCGGCCCTCACGGCGGCCCTCACCTCCTCGGCGCGGCGTGCCGGCGGCAGCCCCGCGAGGCGCGCCGACCACGTCTCCTTGGTGCTTCCCGTGCCCTGCGGCGCCGACGCGCGCACCAGCGCCCGCCAGAGCGGAGGCACCGCCGAGCCCGACGTCAGGGCCCGACCGGTGGCCTCCAGGTCCAGCCGTACGACCGCGAGCTGCTCCTCGGACCGCGACAGCGCCTGGCCCAGCAGCGCCACGCCCTCGGCGGCCGTCAGCGCCTGGATGCCCTTGCGCGCCAGGCGAGCCTGGTTGCCCGACGCCATGCCGCCCTCGGCCCACGCGCCCCAGGCCAGGCTCTGCGCCGGCAGCCCGCGCGAACGGCGGTGCGCCGCCAGCGCGTCCAGGAACGTGTTCGCCGCCGCGTAGTTGCTCTGTCCCGCCGCGCCGAGCAGCCCGGAGACCGACGAGAACATCACGAAGAACGCGAGGTCCGCCGACGCCGTCAGCTCGTGCAGGTTCCACGTGCCGTCCACCTTCGGGGCCAGCACCCGCGCGAAGCGCTCCGCGTTCTGCTCCGCCAGCACGCCGTCATCCAGCACGCCCGCCGCATGGATGACGCCGCGCAGCGGCAGCTCCGCCGGAAGCGCCCGCAGCACCGCCGCGAGCCCCTGCCGGTCCGCCACGTCCACCGCGGCCACCGTCACGCGGGCGCCGAGCTTCTCCAGCTCCGCCACCGCCTCGGCCGCGCCCGGCGTCTCCAGGCCGCGACGCCCGGTGAGCACCAGATGCGCGGCGCCCTCGGTCGCCAGCCACTTCGCCACGTGCAGGCCGAGCGCGCCCAGCCCTCCCGTGACCAGCACGGAGCCGTTCGCGGGAGGCCGGCTCGGGCGCGGCGGCATGAGCGCGAGCTTGCCCACGTGCTTCGCCTGTCCCATGAACCGGAAGGCGGTCTCCGCTTCGGTGATGGGGAAGGTCTTCACCGGGTGCGGGCGCAGGTGGCCCGCGGCGAAGGCGGCGGAGATCGCCGCCAACATCTCGCCGATGCGGACCGGACCGGCGTCCGCCATGTCGAAGACCTGGTAGCTCACGCCCGGGTACTTCGCGGCGACCGCGGCCGGGTCGCGCAGGTCGGTCTTGCCCATCTCGAGCATGCGACCGCCGGCCGACAGCAGCGACAGGCTGGCGTCCACGAACTCGCCGGCCAGCGCGTTCAGCACCACGTCCACGCCCTTGCCGCCACTGGCCTGCCGCAGCGCACTGGCGAACTCCACCGTGCGCGAGCTGGCGAGCTGTGTCACGCCCAGCGAGCGCACCACGTCCCACTTCGAGGGGCTGGCGGTGGCCACCACCTCGGCGCCCAGCATCCGGCCAATCTGCACGGCCGCCATGCCCACGCCGCCGGCCGCCGCATGCACCAGCAGGCGCTCGCCGGGCTTCAGCGCGCCCAGGTCGTGCAGCGCGTACCACGCGGTCAGGAAGGCGATGGGAATCGTCGCGGCCTGTTCGAAGGACAGGCCCGCGGGCACGGGCGCGACGAGCCGCGCGTCCACCGTCACGAACCGCCGGAACGTCCCGGGGGCCATGGCCATCACCGCGTCGCCCACGGAGAGTCCCTGGACGCCCTCGCCGATGGCCACCACCTCGCCGGCGCACTCGCTGCCGAGCGGCCCGGCCTCGCCCGGGTACATGCCGAGCGCGTTGAGGACATCGCGGAAGTTGAGGCCCGAGGCGCGGACCTCGAGCTGCACCTCGCCCGGTGCCGGAGCCCGGCATTCCGCGGGCGCCAGGTGCAGCGCATCGAGCGTGCCCTTCCGGCGGGTCTGGAGCTGGTAGTCCTCGGTGCCGGGCATGGCATCGTCGGCCGACTTCGCGCGGACCAGCCGCGCGGCGTGGCGGCGCCCCCCGCGCCAGGCGACCTGGTTCTCATCGCTGCCCGAGCCGAACTCACGCACCAGCGCATCGACCGCGCCGGCGCCCGGCGTCACATCCACCAGCGTGCAGCCCAGCTCCGGGTGCTCCTGCGACACGGTGCGGCCCAGGCCCCACGCCGTCGCCGTCGCGACGTCCACGGCTTCGTCGGACTCGACCGCCACCGCGCCCGGCGTCACCCACCACAGCCGGACCGGCTTTCCGCCTCGCAGCGCCTGCACCACCGCGAGCCCTTCGGCCGCGACCCGCTGCGCCGCCACGGGCGCGGCCTCTCCGGTCCGGCCCTGCCACAAGCACACGACTCCGGCGACGGCGGACTCGGCCGCCAGCGCCGCCGCCACCCCCGAGGGCGGAACGACGACGCCGCGCCCCAGCCGTGCCACCAGCTCCGAGGCGAGGCTCGACTCCGGCGAGGCGACGACCACCCAGCTGCCCTCGGCGCGGACCGGCGGCGCCTCGGCCAGCGGCGTCTCGCGCCACTCCAGGCGGTAGAAGGCCTCGACGGGCGCATCGCGCTTCACCCGGCGCAGCGCTTCCTTGTCGGCCTGACGGAAGCGCAGCTCCTTCACCTCCGCGACCACGGTTCCGGAGGCATCGGTCAGTGTGACGTCCGCCATCACGCCCGCGCCGCGCTGCAGGCGGACATGCACCCAGGCTGCTTCCGCGCCCGGCTGGTGGACGAAGAAGCCGCCAATCTCGAACGGCAGGAACAGCTCTTCCTTCTCCGAGGCAGGCGTCGCCGCCGCCACGGCCTGCAACGCGGCGTCGAGCAGCGCGGGGTGCACCCCGTAGCCCTCCGCCCGTGCGCTCTCCGGCAGGACAATCTCGGCGAGCGCCTCGCTCTCACCGCGCCACAGCGAGCGCATGCCCTGGAAGGCCGGGCCGTACGCCAGGCCCCGCTGGGCGATGGTCGCGTACGTCGCGGCCACGTCCAGTGCCTCGGCACAGCGGGCCCGCGCACCGGCGAGGTCCAGCGGAGACGCCACGGTCTCCTTCGAGGACACCGTCGCCGTCGCGTGCTGGGTCCAGCCCGTGCCCGAGCCGCCCTCGGCGGGCCGGCTGTACACGGCGGCGTTCAGCACGCCTTCCGTCTCGGTGAGCACCACCTGGAGGCGCCGGGCCCCCTTCTCCGCGAGCATCAACGGCGCCTGCAGCACGAGGCCCGTGACGTGCACCGGGCCGGTCGCCTCATGCGAGGCCGCCGCGCGCACCAGCTCCGCGATGGCCGCTCCCGGCACCACCGTCTGTCCCGCGACCCGGTGGTCTCCCAGCCACCCCTGCGTGTCCAGTCCCACCACGGACTCGAACACCGCCCGCGTCCCGGCGACCGGCAGCTTCACTCCCAGCAGCGGATGGCCCGTCGGCTCTCCAGCCTGCGCCACCGAGGCCTCGGACGACACCACCTGGAAGCGCTCGCGCTGCCACGAATACGTCGGCAGCCGCACCCGCTGGCCGCCCGACGGGAACACACTCGCCCAGCGCGGCGCGCCTCCCGTGGCCCAGAAGCCGGCGAGCCCCTCGAGGATGCTCGCCGCCTCGTCACGCCCGCTGCGCAGCGATGCCACCACCTCCGGCTTCGCCTCCGGCAGGCACGCGGGCACCATTCCCAGCAGCGTCGCCTTCGGGCCCACTTCCACGAAGACGCCCGCGCCCGCCTCGTCCAGCGCCTTCACTCCATCCGCGAAGCGCACCGCCTCGCGCACGTGGCGCACCCAGTACGCCGCCGTCCCCACCTCCCCGCCCGCCAGCTTCCCGCTGACGTTGCTCACCAAGGGCAGCGTCGCCGCCTGGTACTTCACCTTCTCCGCCACCTGCTGGAAGCCCGCCAACATCGGGGCCATGAGTGGCGAGTGGAACGCGTGCGACACCGTCAGCGCCTTCGTGCGCACCCCGCGCCCGGAGAACTCCGCCGCGATGGCCTTCACCGCCTCCGCTTCTCCCGCGATGACCACCTGCTTCGGCCCGTTCACCGCCGCGATGGACACCGTCGCTGCGTGCGGCTTCACCGCCGCCGCGACTTCCTCCTCGGCCGCGGCGATGGACACCATGGCTCCACCCGAGGGCAGCGCCTGCATCAGCCGCCCACGCGCGGCCACCAGCCGCACCGCGTCCTCCAGCGAGAAGACTCCCGCCACGTGCGCCGCCACCAGCTCGCCGATGCTGTGGCCCGCCACCAACTCCGGCTCCACGCCCCAGCTGCGCCACAGCGCCCACAGCGCGTACTCCACCGTGAACAGCGCCGGCTGCGTGTAGCCCGTCTGGTCCAGCAGCCCCGCGTCCGCGCTGCCCGGCTCGGCCCACATCACCTCGCGCAGCGGCCGCTCCAGCTTCAGCTCCCCGTCGAACAGCGCCACGCACCGGTCGAACGCCTCGCGGAAGGCAGGCCAGGCCGCGTGCAGGCCCCGGCCCATGCCGGCCACCTGCGCCCCTTGCCCCGTGAACAGGAATGCCACCTTGCCGCGCACCGAGGAGGTCGCGCCGCGCACCACGCCCGTCGGCGTCTCGCCCTTCGCGGCCGCATCCAGCGTCTCGAGCAGCGCCTCGCGCGAGCTGGCCACCACGGCGAGCCGCTGCTCCATCGCGGCGCGCGTCGTGGCCAGGCTGAAGGCCACGTCGCCCAGGCCCTGCTCCGGATTCTCCTTCACGTGCGCGGCCAACCGCGCCGCCTGCGCATCCAGCGCGGAGGCGGTCTTCGCCGACAGCACGAACAGCTCCGCCGCGCGCTCGGGCGCCGACGGGGCTGCCTTCACCTCCGGCGCCTCCTCCACGACCACGTGCGCGTTGGTGCCGCCAATCCCGAACGAGCTCACCCCGGCGCGCCGGGGCGACTTCCCGGTCGACGGCCAGTCGGTGAGCTGGGTGCTCACATAGAACGGGCTGTCCGCCAGCCCGAGGTTCGGGTTGGGGCGCTCGAAGTGGAGGCTCGGGGGAATCTGCCGGTGCTTCAGGCTGAGGACCGCCTTGAGCAGGCCCGCGATGCCCGCTGCGGCGTCCAGGTGCCCGAAGTTGGACTTCACCGTGCCGAGCGCGCAGAAGCCCTTGCGCTGGGTGCTCTGCCGGAACACGCGCGTCAGCGCGGCGACCTCGATGGGGTCGCCCAGCGGAGTCGCCGTGCCGTGCGCCTCCACGTAGCCGATGTCCTCCGGCGTGACGTTCGCCGCGGCGAGCGCCTGGGAGATGACCTCGGCCTGGCCCGCCACGCTCGGCGCGGTGTAGCCGACCTTCGCCGCGCCGTCGTTGTTGATGGCCGAAGCCCGGATGACGGCGTGGATGGTGTCCCCATCCGCCAGCGCGTCCTCCAGGCGCTTGAGCAGGACCACGCCCACGCCGTTACCGAAGAGCGTGCCCTGCGCCTTCTCGTCGA
This sequence comes from Pyxidicoccus fallax, assembly GCF_012933655.1. GTDB lineage: Bacteria > Myxococcota > Myxococcia > Myxococcales > Myxococcaceae > Myxococcus > Myxococcus fallax. The sequence goes on from NZ_JABBJJ010000066.1 coordinate 28,860, forward strand.
AGGCGCGGCAGTGCCCGTCGGGCGAGAGGATCAACCCCTCCTGGTACGGATAACCGGTGACCAGGGGCAGCGTGATGGAGACGCCGCCCGCGAGCGCCATCTCGCACTCCCCGTCCAGCAGGCTGCGGCACGCGAGGTGCACCGCGACCAGCGACGTCGAGCACGCCGTCTGCACCGTGAGGCTCGGGCCCTTGAGGTCGAGCTTGTAGGACACACGGGTGGCGAGGAAGTCGGCGCCCGTCGAGTAGTACGACTGGAGGAACTCGCCGACGTTGGCCGCGCGAGACTCGTGCATCCGCAGGCCGTTGATGCCGCTGGCACCGGCGAAGACGCCGATGCGCGGGCCGTTCGCCTCGGGGATGGTGCCGGCGCTCTCCAGCGCCTCCCAGGCACACTCCAGGAAGACCCGGTGCTGCGGGTCGATCTGCGCGGCCTCACGGGGGCTGTACTTGAAGAAGGATGCGTCGAACTCGTCCGCCCCGCGCAGCACGCCCTTGGCCTTGACGTAGGTCGGGTCGCTCAGCAGGTGCGGCGCCACGCCGGCCGCGCCGAGTTCCTCCTCGGTGAAGAACGAGGTGCTCTCCACGCCGCCCGCGAGGTTCTTCCAGAACGCGTCGAGGTCCTCCGCGCCGGGGAAGCGGCCGGAGAAGCCGATGATGGCCACGCCGGACTCGGACGTGGAGGCGCGACGGCGGGCACGGACCGGTGCCGCCGAGGTCTCCGACGCCGGAGCGAGATACCGGGCCAGGGAGGCAATCGTCGGATGCTCGAACAGCTCGACGATGGAGACCTCCCGTCCCGTCGCCTTGTGCAGCAGCGCGCTGACCTGCGACAGGAGCAGCGAGTGCCCGCCGACGTCGAAGAAGTTGTCGGTGAGGCCCACCGCCTCCACGCGGAGCACTTCCTTCCAGATGGCCTGGAGGGTGCGCTCCAGCTCGTTCCTCGGAGCCACGGGCGCCTGCACGGCCGAGGGCGCGGCGGAGGCCGGCGCCGGCAGCTTCTGGCGATCCACCTTCCCGTTGGGCGACAGCGGCAGCGCGTCGAGCACCACGAACGCCGACGGCACCATGTGGTCCGGCAGCGTCTGCTTCAGGTGGTCGCGCAGCGAGCCCTCGTCCGTGCTCTTGTCACCGAGCACCACGTACGCGACGAGGCGCCGGTCGCCCGGTACGTCCTCGCGCGCGACGACCACGCACGCCTTCACGGCGGCGTGCGAGCTCAGCGTGGTCTCGATCTCCCCCAGCTCGATCCGGTAGCCGCGGATCTTCACCTGGTGGTCGATGCGCCCGAGGTAGTCGAGCAGGCCATCCGGCCGGTAGCGGCAGAGGTCGCCCGTGCGGTAGAGCCGCTCACCCGGGGTGAACGGGTCGTTGATGAAGCGCTCCGCGGTCAGCTCGGGGCGTCCGCGGTACCCGCGCGCGACGCCGATTCCGCCGATGTACAGCTCGCCCGGCACTCCGACGGGCACCGGCTGGAGGTCGCGGTCCAGCACGTAGACCCGGGTGTTCGCCACGGGCCGGCCGATGGGCACCAGCCCGTCGGTCGGGGTGAGCGGGTGGGCGCACGAGTAGATGGCCGTCTCGGTGGGGCCGTAGCCGTTCAGGACGTAACCGGCGCGCGCGGCGAGCTGGTTGCACAGCTCGGGCGTCACCGCTTCTCCGGCCGTCAAAATCTTGAAGGTCGGCGTGCCCTGCCAGCCGGAGGCGAGGACGATCTGCCACCGGGACGGCGTGGCCTGCATCATCGTGGCGCCGGACTCCTCCAGGCGGCGGCGCAGCGCGCGCGCGTCCATGCCGAGCATCCGCGACGCGACCTCGACCCGCGCGCCGACGAGGAACGGCAGGATGAGCTCGAGCGCCGCGATGTCGAAGGACAGGCTGGTGACCGCGAGCACCCGGTCCTCGGCGGACAGCCGGGTCCGCCGCGCCACGTCCATGAGCAGGTTGAGCACCGAGCGCTGGGTGATTTCAACGCCCTTCGGACGCCCCGTGGAGCCGGACGTGTAGAGGACGTGGACCAGCGTCTCGGGGCTCGACGCCGCCGGGAGGTCCGTCACCGGGCGCGCGGCCAGCTCCGCCGCGTCGGCATCGAAGCGCACGACGTGGGCGGAGTGCGGCGGCATGCGCTCGGCGAGCCGCGCCTCCGTCACGAGCACGCGCGCCTGCGCGTTGTCGACCATGTAGGCCAGGCGGTCCGCCGGATACGTCGGGTCGAGCGGCACGTACGCTCCGCCCGCCTTCAGGATGCCGAAGAGGCCGATGACCATCTCCAGCGAGCGCTCCACGCACAGCCCGACCAGCACCTCCGGCCCCACGCCGAGCGCCCGGAGGTGATGCGCCAGCTGGTTGGCGCGCTCATTCAGCTCGCGATAGGTGAGCTGCCTTCCCTCGAAGACGAGCGCCACTGCGTCCGGCGACTTCTGGACCTGGGCCTCGAACAGCTCGTGGATGCAGCGCTCGCGCGGGAACTCCGCGGCGGTCTCGTTCCACGTCACCAGGAGCTGCCGCCGCTCCGCCTCGGTCAAGAGCGGCAGCTGGGACAGCCGGACCTTCGGGTTGGCGACGAGCCCCTCGGCCAGCACCCGGAAGTGGCCGGCGATGCGCTCGATGGTGGCGGCGTCGAACAGGTCGGTCGCGTACTCGATGGTGGCGGAGAGCGCCCCCTGCGACTCGATCATCGTGAGGCCGAGCTCGAACTTCGCGGTGCCCGCGACGGCGCCGTCGGCCCGCTGCGTCTTCATGGAGCACGTGAGCCCCGGGAGGTTGAAGTCCGGGAAGTGCACGTTCTCGAGCACGAAGCTCGCGCGGAACAGTGGGTTGAGGTCGCGGCCGCGCGAGGCACCGGCGGCGTTCACGATGCGGTCGAAGGGAACTTCCTGGTGCTTGAGCGCGTCCTCCGCCACGCGGCGCAGCCGGTGCATCAGGGTGACGCCATCCGGGTCGCCCGACAGGTCGCAGCGCAGCACCAGCGTGTTGACGAAGAAGCCGACGAGTTCCCGGAGCTCGTTCCGGTCTCGGCCCGCGGTGGCCGTGCCGATGCCGAAGTCCGCCTGCTGGGTGTAGCGGTGCAGCAGCGAGGCCCAGACGGTCAGCAGCGTGACGTACAGCGTGCACGACTCGCGGCCCGCCAGCTCCTTGAGCTTCGCGGAGAGCTCCGCCGGGAGCGCGAACGAGTACGCATCACCCGCGTACGACGGGCCCTTGGCGGGCGAACGCTGTGTCGGCAGGTCGAGCCGGGGCAGCGCGGCCAGCGTCTCCTTCCACCAGGCCTCCGCCTGCTTCTCCTCGTCGCCCTGGAGCGCCGTCTCCTGCCAGCGGGCATAGTCCGAGAAGCGGACCGGCAGCTCCGGAAGCGCCGGACGCGTGCCCGCGCGGAAGGCCGTGTAGAGCTCGGCGAGGTCGCGGAAGAAGACGCCGCTGGACCAGCCGTCGGTGATGATGTGGTGCTGGCTGACGAGGAGGACGTGGTCCTCGGTGTCCAGCGAGACCAGCGTCGTCCGCATCATCGGGCCGCGCGCGAGGTCGAACGGGCCCGCGGCGTGCTCCGCCGAGCGCCGGCGCAGCTCCGCCTCGCGGGCCTCGGGGGCGAGGCCGCGCAGGTCGATGACGGGCAGCTCCCAGGTCCCGGCGGGAGTGACGACGAGGCTCGGCCGCCCCTCCACCTCGGGGAAGATGGCGCGCAGCATCGCGTGCCGCTCGACGAGGGCGCTGAGGCTCGCGCGTAGTGCCCCCACGTCGAGGACGCCCTTCATGCGCAGCTCGAAGTGGAGGTTGTACAGCGCGCTTCCGGGCACCAGCCGGTCGAGGAACCAGAGCCGGGCCTGGCCCGCGGCCAGCGGGCCCGGCTCCGTGTCCGCCAGGGGCTGGCGGAGGATGGGCGCGCGGGAGGCGGCGTCACCCGCCTTGAGGAAGGCGATGAGCTCGGCCTTGTGCTCGACGATGGCCTGACGGAGCTCCGGCGTCAGCGCGCCCTTGGGGGCGTTGAACGCGAGGTTCTCGCCATCGACCCGCAGCATCACGCCACGAGCCTTCGCGGCGAACAGAATCTCTTTCAGCGTCACAGCGTACCTTCCTCACGCTCTTCGTTCGTCGCGCTCGGCGACGGTTGCGATTCGAATCTCACCGCCGCACGGAGCTGCTCCTCGAGGAGCGGCTCGACCAGCGACGCAATCGTCGGGTACTGCCACTGCAGGTCCACCGGGAGCGGGAAGCCGAAGCGCGCCTCCAGCCGGTTGCGCAGCTCCAGCCCCAGGAGCGAGTCCATGCCCAGGCTGGCGAGCTGTGCCTCCGCGTCGAGCTGGCTCTCCGGGATGCGCAGCACCTGCGCGACCTGCGTCTTCAGGAACGTCTCCATCAGCCGCACCTGCTCCGAGGGCTCGGCGGTGGCGAGCCGCGCGAGCAGCTCGCGGTCCACCTCGGCGCTGTCGCGACGGGACGCGCCCTCGGAGAGCCGTTGCAGCACCAGCCCGTCGAGCTCCGCGACCACCGCGCCGGTGCCGTCCACGAGCCGCAATTCCAGGCTCCGCCGCTCCGCCTGCTCCGGCCCGGTGGCCCGTGCGTGGCACCACAGCTCGCCCGAGGGGCGCTGCCACAGCCTCACCGCGCCGACCTCCACCGGCACCCACGTCGCCTCACTCCGGGTGGCGGCGCGGAAGCAGGCGGCCAGCAGCGCCGGATGCAGCCGGTCATGCGTGGCCACGCCGGCCCCCTCGGGGAGCCGTACCTGCGCCAGCGTCTCGCCCTCACCCTTCCCCACCGCGTCGAGGCTCACGGCAGCCGGAGCCTCCGCGCGCTCGGGCCGGCGCAGCACTCCGCGGCAATGCACCCGCCACGCGGCCTTGTCGGCGCCGGGAGCGAGGCTCGCGACCTGGAACCGCAGCCGTCCGGGTTGCTCCTCGACGGCGGCGAGCTGCACGGGGAGTTCGACTTCCTCTGTGAATGACAGTACCTGCGCGAGCTCCACGCCGGTGACTTCCAGGGGGCCCTCGCCCAGCGACTCGGCTCCCGCGGCCAGCGCCATCTCCAGGAACGCGGAGCCCGGCACCTGGACCTCGCCGTCGAGCCGATGGTCACCGAGCCACGGCAGCCGCTCGGCGTCCACGGTCGATTCCCACAGCCGCAGGCCCGGCTGCATCGAGACCGTCCGCGACTCACCGAGCAGCGGGTGCCCCGCCGCATGGACTCGGGGAGTACGGGTAGCCGCACTCCGGGCAGAGATCTCAATCCAGTGACGCTCACGCTGCCACGAATACGTTGGCAACCGCACACGCTGGTTGCCCGACGTGTAAACGCCAGCCCACGAGATTTTTCCACCCGCGGACCAGAGGCTTCCGAGCGCTTCGAGCACGCTCTCCGCCTCCGGACGCGCGGTGCGAAGGGACGCGACCAGGGTCGTTTTCGCCTCGGGGATGCAGGACGGCACCATCCCCAGCAGCGTGGCCTTCGGCCCCACCTCCACGAAGAGGCTGGCGCCCGCATCGTGAAGTGCCTTCACACCGTCCGCGAAGCGCACCGCCTCGCGCACGTGGCGCACCCAGTAGCCGGCCGTCGCCAACTCCGCGCCCGCCATGCGGCCGGTCACGTTCGAGACCACCGGCATCCGCGGCTCGCGGTACTTCACCGCCGAGGCGATGCGGCCGAACTCCTCCAGCATCGGCTGCATCAACGGCGAGTGGAACGCGTGCGACACCGTCAGCGCCTTCGTGCGCACCCCGCGCCCGGAGAACCCGGAGGAGATGGTGCCCACCGCTTCCGCCGCACCCGCGATGACCACCTGCTTCGGCCCATTCACCGCCGCGATGGACACCTGCTCCGCATATGGCGCCAGCGCCGCCGCGACCTCCTCCTCCGCGGCGCCGATGGACACCATGGCCCCGCCGGACGGCAGCGCCTGCATCAGCCGCCCGCGCGCGGCCACCAGCCGCACCGCGTCCTCCAGCGAGAAGACTCCCGCCACGTGCGCCGCCACCAGCTCGCCGATGCTGTGGCCCGCCACCAGCTCCGGTTCCACACCCCAGCTGCGCCACAGCGCCCACAGCGCGTACTCCACCGTGAACAGCGCCGGCTGCGTGTAGCCCGTCTGGTCCAGCAGCCCCGCGTCCGCGCTGCCCGGCTCGGCCCACATCACCTCGCGCAACGGCCGCTCCAGCTTCAGCTCCCGGTCGAACAGCGCCACGCACCGGTCGAACGCCTCGCGGAACACAGGCCAGGCCGCGTGCAGGCCCCGGCCCATGCCGGCCACCTGCGCGCCCTGCCCCGTGAACAGGAACGCCACCTTGCCACGCGACGACGACATCGTGCCGCGCACCGCGCCCGACGGCGTCTGACCCTGGGCCGCGGCCTCCAGCGCCTCGCGCAACGCCTCGCGCGAGCTGGCCACCACGGCGAGCCGCTGCTCCATCGCGGCGCGCGTCGTGGCCAGGCTGAAGGCCACGTCACCCAGCCTCAGCTCCGGGCGCGCCTCGACATGCGCGGCCAGCTGCGCGGCCTGGGCCTCCAGCGCCGCCGGAGTCTTCGCCGACAGCACGAACAGCTCCGCCGCGCGCTCCGGTGCGGCCGGCGCCGTCTCCACCTCCGGCGCCTCCTCCAGGAGCACGTGCGCGTTGGTGCCACTCAGGCCGAACGCGCTGACGCCCGCGAGGCGCGGCTGGTTCGTCCTCGGCCACGGCACCGACTCCGTGGCCAGCGTCAGCGCCGTACCCTCCAGGCGGATGCGCGGGTTGAGGGTGCGGAAGTTGAGGTTCTTCGGGATGCGTCCGTTCCGAAGGACCAGCACCGCCTTGATCAACCCGGCCACGCCCGCGGCCGCCTCCAGGTGGCCGAGGTTCGTCTTCACCGCGCCCAGGACACAGCGGCTTCCATCCTCGCGCTCCGGTCCCACCACGGCGCGCAGCGCTTCGATTTCAATCGGGTCACCCAGGGAGGTGCCCGTGCCGTGCGTCTCGACATAGCCGATGGCACGCGCGTCCACTCGGGCGCTCTGGAGCGCCTCGCGCAGCAGCGCTTCCTGCGCCAGCACGTTGGGCGTCGTCAGACCCGTCGACCGGCCATCCTGATTCATGGCCGAGCCGCGAATCATCGCGAGGATGCGGTCCCCGTCGCGCTGGGCGTCGCTCAGACGCTTGAGGACGACCAGGCCGCAGCCCTCGCCGCGGACGAAGCCGCTGGCCGCGGCATCGAAGGTCCGGCAGCGGCCCTCGGGCGACAGCGCCTGGGTCCGCATCATGGCCTCCATCGTGTCCGGCGAGAGCAGCATGCTCACGCCGCCCGCCAGCGCCAGGTCGCTCTCCCGGGCCCGCAGGCTGCGGCACGCGAGGACCAGGGCCACCAGCGACGACGAGCACGCGGTGTCCAGCGTCAGGCTCGGGCCCTGCAGGCCCAGCGTGTACGACAGGCGTCCGGCCGCGATGCTGAGCATGTTGCCGGTCGTGCTGAAGGCGTCCCGGTCCGCCGTCTGGTGGCGCGAGATGAAGTGCAGGTAGTCGTTGGAGCCGGCACCGACGAAGACGCCCGTGCGGCTGCCCGCGAGCGACGGCGGGACGATGTTGGCGTCCTCCAGCGCCTCCCAGGCGACCTCCAGCAACAGGCGCTGCTGTGGGTCGAGCGACTGCGCCTCGCGCGGTGAGATGCCGAAGAACGCGGCATCGAAGCTGTCGACCTTGCTGGTCAGCAGCCCCGCCCAGCGAGGAGCGTCCTCGCTCGGACGGGCGCCCACGAGCCGCCAGCGCGCGTCGAGCGGCTGGACGGCGTCACGCCCGGCGTCGAGCAATTCCCAGTACGCATCCGGCGAGTTCGCGCCGCCGGGGAAGCGGCAGCCCATGCCGACGATGGCGATGGGCTCGTCGATGGCCAGAGCCTGCTCCTCGACCTTCACCGCCTGGACCCGGGTGGCTTCGGCCGGAGCCGCCGCCTTCTCGACGCCCTTCGCCTTCACGGCCTCGGGAGCCTGGGGCGCGGGTGTGGCGCTGAAGCTCAGGAGTCCCAGCACGTGCTCGGTCAGGGCCTCCACGGTGGGATAGGTCCACAGCAGCGTCGCCGGCACGGTGATGCCGAGCGTGGCCTCGATGCGGTTGCGCAGCTCGAGCCCCATCAGCGAATCCATGCCGAGGCTCGTCAGCGGCGCGCTGATGTCGAGCCGGCCTTCCGGCAGGCGCAGCACCTGCGAGACCTGCGCGCCCAGGCTGTCCTGCAGCAGGGACGCCCGCACGCGAGGCTCGGCGGCGGCGAGCCGCTCCAGCAGCTCGCGATTGCCGCTCCGGGCCGGCCGCCTGGCGCCCGCGCGCTGTGCCGCCGCGAGGTGCGTCAGCCGACGCGAGGAGGCCGCCGCCGGGTAGAACTCGATCCACTGCCGGATGTCGAGCGGCACCACGCCGACCTGCGCGCGCTCGCTGTCCAGCAGCCGCGCCAGGGCGGAGAGGCCCTCGTCGGGCGTCAGGCTCCGCACGCCGCGAGAGACCATGCGCGCCGCCCGGTTCTCCTGCGCCGCGGCCAGACCGACCTCGGCGAAGGTGCCCCAGTCGATGCTGAGCGCCGGCAGTCCCAGCGCCCGGCGGTGGTGCGCCAGCGCGTCCAGGAACGTGTTGGCCGCCGCGTAGTTGCCCTGTCCCGGCGCGCCCAGCAGGCCCGCGCCGGAGGAGTACAGGACGAAGAAGTCCAGCGGCAGCTGGCGCGTCAGCGTGTGCAGGTGCAGCGCGCCCTGGACCTTGGGCGCCATCACCTTGCGCAGCCGTGCCGGCGTCTGCTGAACCAGCAGACCGTCATCCAGCAGACCGGCGGCGTGGAGGACTCCACGCAGCGGCATCCCGGACGCGGCGATGTCGGAGAGGACGCGCTCGACCTGCGCCCGCTCGGCCACGTCCGCCTTCGCCACCGTCACCTTCGCGCCCAGCGCCTTCAGCGCCGCGATGGCGGCCTGCTGCTCCGGCGTGGACGCACCGGAGCGTCCCATGAGGACCAGGTGACCGGCGCCCTTCCGCGCCAGCCAGCCGGCCACGCTCAGGCCCAGGCCACCCAGGCCACCGGTGATGAGGTAGCTGCCGTCGCCGCGAATGGTCGCGCGCGAGTCGGCCGGGACGCGGACGGACACCTCCGTCCCGTCCACCACGAGCACCAGCTTCCCCAGGTGCTGCGCCTGAGCCATCTTCCGGAAGGCGTCGGGCGCCTGGGCGATGGGCAGCGTCGCGATGGGCGGCGCGGTGAACACCTTCGCCTCGACCAGACCGACGAGCTCCTGGAACAGCTCGCGCACGCGGGCCGGCTGCTTGAGCAGCATTCCCCGCAGGTCCACCAGCGAGAACGACAGGTTGCGGAGGAACGGCTGCAGGCCGAGCTGGTTGTTGGCGTAGTAGTCGCGCTTGCCCAGCTCCACGAAGCGGCCGTGGTCGCGCAGCAGCTCGAAGCTCTTGGTGATGAGCTCACCGGAGAGCGAGTTGAGCACCACGTCGATGCCCTCGCCGCCCGTCCACGCGCGCACGTCCGTGACGAACCGGTCCGAGCGCGAGTCGCTCACGTACTTGACGCCCAGCGACTCCAGGTACGCGCGCTTCTCGGGCGTACCCGCCGTGGCGTAGACCTCGGCGCCCACGTGCTGGGCCCACTGCACCGCCGCCAGGCCCACACCGCCCGTGGCCGCGTGGATGAGCACGCGCTCACCCTTCTTCAGCCGAGCCACGCGCTCCAGCGCGTACCAGGCCGTCAGGTACGCGATGGGCATCGCGGCCGCCTCGACCGCGGACAGCCCCGCGGGCCGCGGCAGCACCTGCAGCGCGGACGTGGTGACGTGGGAAGCGAAGGAGCCCCCCGCGAAGGCCATCACCGGCTGACCGACGGACAGGCCCGTCACCCCCTCGCCCACCGCGACGATGCGGCCGGCACACTCGCCGCCGAGCACCATCGGGCCCTGCTGGGCCGCGCCCTGCCCGTCGTTGGGCATCACGCCCATGGCCAGCAGCACGTCGAGGAAGTTGAGCCCCGCCGTCTCGACGGCGATCTCCACCTCGCCCGGGCCCGGAGGCCGGCGCTCGGTGGCGCGGAGCACCAGGTGGTCCAGCACGCCCGGCTCATCGATTTCGAGCCGGAACGGACGCTCACCCGCGGGCTCGGTCTTCTCCCGGCGCTCGCCGTCCGGCAGCTTCTGGACGAGCCGCGCCACGCGCCGCTCACCGCCGCGGAAGGCAAGCTCGTCCTCGGTGTCGTCGGCCAGCAGCTCGGCCACGAGCGCATCGACCTCTCCGTCGGGAAGCGACGGGTCGAGGTCGAGGCTGGCGCAGCGCAGCTCCGAGTGCTCCATCGCGATGACCCGGCACAGGCCCAGCACGGGCGACTGGGTCACCTGGAGTTCACCGGCGCTCGCCGCCTGCGCGCCGCGGGTCAGGACCCACAGTCGCGGCGCATCGCGGAAGCCCGCGCTCGTCACCGCCTGGAGCGTCGCGAGCACGCTGTCGCAGCCACGTCCCAGGGCGGTCTCGACGGAGTCCGCATCGAGCACACCGCCAGCCTCGAGGCTGCCGAGGTGCACCACCGCCGTCGGAGCCTGTCCACCGAACGCCTTCATCAACAGCGCGCGGAGACCGTCCGTGCCGACATCGTTGATGGGCGCGTGCTCGACGGCCTGCCCAGCGGCTTCCAGGGCGCTCCGCACGCGGGCGCCGAGCTCCTCGCCGCCGCCGAGCAGCAGCCACCGGCCGGAGTCGATCTTCCGGGGGGGAACCGCCGCCGTCTCCCAGGCGAGGTCCAGGAACCAGTCATCCTCCTCGCGGCGCTTCGTGCCGGAGACCAGCCGCTTCACGACCAGGCCCAGGACCTCGGCCACGGGAGTGCCGTTGCCGTCCACGATTCGCAGATCGGCGCTGCGCCGATCCGGAGCGGACGGCGCCTGGCTCGAGCGTCGCGCGTGGCACCACAGCTCGCCGGCCGGGCGCTGCCACAGCCGCAGCGAGCCCACCTCCACCGGCATCCAGGTGGCCCCCTCGCCCTCGTTGGCGAAGACGCCGCCCGTCACGTGGAAGCACGCATCCAGCAGCGCCGGGTGCAGCCGGTACGCCGTGGCCGAGCCCGCCGCCTCGGGCAGCTTCACCCGGCCCAGGGCCTCGCCGTCGCCCTGCCACAGCTCGGTCATGCCCTGGAAGGCGGGGCCGTACTCGAGCCCCGTCTCGCTCAGTCGCGCGTACGTGCCTCCCGCCGCGACACCGGCGCCGAGCCGGGCGCGCAGGCCCGCCACGTCCAGCTTCGCCGGGACCTCGGCGCCCTGGGCCAACCGGAGTGCGCCACGGGAGTGGACCCGGAACGACGCGGAGCTCGAACCCGGCACCTGGCTGGCCACCTGGAACCGCAGCCGACCGGGCTGCTCCTCCGTGGTCACCACCTGCACCGGCACTTCCGCGTCCGCCGCGAAGGCGAGCGCCTCCGCGAACACCGCATTGGAGACCTCGAGGGGGCCGTCACCCAGGGCCTGGGCCGCGGACGACAGCGCCATCTCCAGGTAGGCCGCGCCCGGCAGCACCACCGCGCCCTGCACCCGGTGGTCTCCGAGCCAGGCCAGCCGCTGCAGGTCCAGCGTCGTCTCCCACAGGCGCATGTTCGCCTGCGTCGACACGGCCTGCGCCTCGCCCAGGAGCGGGTGTCCGCCCGTGTGGCCGCGGCGGCTCACGGTCGCCGTGCTTCCGGACGACGTCTCGATCCAGTACCGATCACGCTGCCACGCGTAGGTCGGCAGCGACACGCGGCGGCCCCCCGTCGGGAACTGACGCTCCCACGCCACCGGGTAGCCCTGCGTCCACAGCGCGCCCAGCGTCTCCAGCAGCGCGCCACGCTCGTCCTGTCCACGACGGAGCGAGCCCACCGCCGCGCCGTCCTTCCCGGACGCCCGGCGCATCTCCTCCACCGGCATCGTCAGGATGGGGTGCGGGCTCATCTCGATGAAGAGCCCGTGGCCACCATCGAGCAGCTCCCGCACCGCGTCCCCGAAGCGCACCGGCTGACGGAGGTTGTCCGCCCAGTAGTTCGCCAGCAGCTCCGGGCCTTCCACCAGCTCGCCCGTCACCGTCGAGCGCATCGCCACCGTCGCTCGCTTCGGCGCCAGCCGGCTCAGCGCCGCCAGCAGGTCCTCACGCAGCGGCTCCACCTGCGGGCTGTGGCTCGCCACGTCCACCTTCACCCGCCGGCAGAACACGCCCTTCCCCTCCAACGCCGCCAGTACCTCCGCCAGCGCCTTCGGGTCTCCCGCGAGGACGGTGGAGCGCGGGCTGTTGCTCACCGCCACGCTCAGCCGGTCCTCGTACCCCACCAGCGCCGCTTCCGCCTCGGCGCGCGACAGCTCCACCACCGCCATCTCGCCCTGGCCGCTGATGCGCCGCAGCAGCACGCTGCGACGGCAGATGATGGCCACCGCGTCTTCCAGCGACAGCGCGCCGGCCACATACGCCGCGGCCACCTCGCCCATGCTGTGGCCCACCACCGCGTCGGGCTCCACGCCCCACGCGCGCCACAGCGCCGCCAGCGCCACCTCCACCGCGAAGAGCACCGGCTGCACCACGTCGATGCGGCCCAGCTGGGAGCTGCCCTCGTCCGCCGCCAGCTCCTTCAGCAGCGACCAGCCCACCTCCGCCTGGATGGCCTTGTCACACGCCTCCAGTGCCTCACGGAAGGCGGGCTCCTCCGCCAGCAGCTTGCGGCCCATGCCCAGCCACTGCGAGCCCTGGCCCGGGAAGACGAACACCACCTTCGGCACGCCACCGCTGGACAGCCGGCCGCGCACCGCTCCCGCGGGCGTCTGTCCCTGTGCGGCGGCTGCCAGGGCGGCACGCAGGCCTTCGCGCGACGTCGCGACCACGGCGAGCCGCTGCTCCATGCTGGCCTGGGTCGTCGCAAGGCTGAAGGCCACATCGCCCAGGCCCTGCTCCCAGTGTGCCGCCACGTGCTCGGCGAGCCGTGCGGCCTGCGCGTCCAGCGCGGCGTCGCTCTTGGCGGAGAGCACCATCAACTCGGCGCCACGCTCCGGCGCCGACGTCATGGGCTCGACCTCGGGAGCCTCCTCCAGGACGACGTGCGCATTGGTGCCGCTGATGCCGAACGAGCTGACACCCGCGCGCCTCGGCGTGCCGTTGCGCGGCCACTCCACCGGCTCGGCCGCCACCTTCACCGGCAGCTCCGCCCACGGAATGTGCGGACTCGGCGCGTCGAAGTGCAGGCTCTTCGGGATGCGCCCATGCCGCAGCGACAGCACCACCTTCATGATGCCCGCCACGCCCGCCGCCGCCTGCGTGTGCCCCAGGTTCGACTTCACCGAGCCGATGACCACCGGCTTCTCGGCGGGACGCCCCGGAGCCAGCACCGCGCCCAGGGCCTGCACTTCAATCGGGTCGCCCAGCGTCGTGCCCGTGCCGTGGCACTCGACGTAGTCCAGCTCCGCCGGGCTCACATCGGCCAGCTCCAGCGCACGGCGGATGACGGCCTGCTGCGACGGACCATTGGGCGCCGTCAGGCCGTTGCTACGCCCGTCCTGGTTCACCGCCGAGCCACGAATCACCGCGAGGATGGGGTCGCCATCCCGCTGCGCGTCGCTCAGTCGCTTGAGGACGATCATGCCGCAGCCCTCGCCCCAGCCCACACCGTCGGCGCCCGCCGCGAAGGCCTTGCAGCGCCCGTCCGGCGACAACCCACGCAGCCGGCTGAACTCGACGAAGGACGCGGGCGTCAGCATCACCGCCACGCCGCCGGCCAGCGCCGTGGAGCACTCGCCGTTGCGCAGCGACTGGCAGGCCAGGTGCACCGTCACCAGCGACGACGAGCACGCCGTATCCACCGTCAGGCTCGGGCCCTTGAGTCCGAGCACGTACGAGATTCGGCCCGAAGCGACGCTGGCCGTATTGCCGGTGGCGACGTAGCCGTCGAACGACTCCAGCCCGCCACCGAGCGTGGCGTACTCCTGGTACGTGAGGCCCACGAACACGCCGGTGTCGCTGCCCATCAGCCGCTCGGGCGGCAGGCCGGCACGCGTCAGCGCCTCCCAGCTCGTCTCCAGCAGCAGGCGCTGCTGCGGGTCCATCGCCGCCGCCTCGCGGGGCGAGATGCCGAAGAACGCGGGGTCGAACTGGTCGATGTCCGACAGGAAGGCACCCGAGCGCGTCGTCACCTTTCCGGGCGCATCCGGGTTCGGGTCGTATAGCGCGTCCACGTCCCAGCGCGTGCGCGGCACCTCGGTGGTGGCATCGATGCCGTTGTCGAGCAGCCGCCAGAAGGACTCCGGATCGCTGATGCCACCCGGGAAGCGGCAGCCCATGCCGACGATGGCGATGGGCTCGTCAGACGTCGCCCGGGAAGCGGCCTTGGACGACCGGGTCTCGGGCTCGTTCATGACGAGGACTTCGTCCAACAGCCACTTCGTGAGCGCATCGACGGTCGGGTAGTCGTAGGCCAGTGTCGCGGGCAGTGATGTACCCACGCGACGACCGAGCGCGTTGCGCAGCTCCACCGCCATGAGCGAGTCGAGCCCCAGCTCCTGCATCGGCCGGTCGGTCGGTACCGCGCCCGCCGTGCTCAGCGACAGCACGCGCGCGACATCCGCACGCACGGCCGCGCGCACCTCTTCGGCACGACGCGCCGCGGGCTGTCCCGCGAGCCGCGCCGCCCATGTGTCCTTGGCGCCAGTCGAGGTCTGGGGCGCGGGAGCGCGCACCAGCGCCCGCCAGACCGGAGGCACCGCCGAGCCCAGCGCGCGGCCAATCGCCGGCAGGTCCAGCAGCGCCACGCCCAGCTGCACTTCCGCGCGTGCCAGCGCCTGGCCCAGCAGCGCCACGCCCTCTTCCGCCGTCAGCGACTGGATGCCCTTGCGCGCGATGCGCGCCTGCGGCCCCGCCGCCATGCCCGTCTCTTTGACA
>NZ_JABBJJ010000670.1 GCF_012933655.1 Pyxidicoccus fallax
AAGAGACACCTCCTGGGCGGCCCTCGCCAGCACCGCCCCGAATTCGTTCTTCGGCGTCTGGCGTTGGACGGTGTGGGTGATGTTCGGCGTGGCAATCCGGTTGTCGCGGTCCATGGGCAGTCTCCTGCGTCGAGTCGCGGGAGGCCCTTTTCAGCCGGCGTGCCAGTTCGAAACCCCAGCAATCCCAGGCACATGCCCCCTGCCCGGAGCCGGAGCGCGCTCCACGGAACGGGAGGCGGGTCCGTCCAGCGAGACGGGGCCCGGGCGGACGGAAACTTGCCTCTTCGCCCCCGTGCCTCAGAGTTGTCGCACCCTGTCGCACGCAGAGGAGAGGGAACGATGATGACTCCCGCTGGCGGTCCCCGAACGGTCGAGCGTTACCACCCGCGCGTCGAGGCCGACATCCCCGTGAAGGTGCTGCTGTCCGGACGCACGGTGACGGTCCGCGCCCGAGACGTGTCCATGGCGGGCCTCTTCCTCCAGGCGCACCCGCCGGACACCACGCGGCGGCTCACCATCGCCGTGCCGCTGCCCGGGGACCGCGAAGTCGTGGTCGAGTGCGAAATCCGCCGCCGCGAGGTGGATGGCGTGGCGCTGGAGTTCGGCGAGCTGGACTGGGACGACCTCATCGCCCTGGCGCGCTTCCTCCACCCGCGCCTGCCCTGAGGGGCGCTCAGGCGGGCTCGCCGCTCTTCGCCCGCGCCGCGCGCAGCCGCTCCACCAGCGCCATCAGCTCCGCGCCGCGGAAGGGCTTGTGGATGTAGCCATCCGCGCCCGCCGCCGTCGCGCTCTCCATGTCGGACTTCTTCGCCTTGGCGGTGAGCATGTAGAGCGGCACCCCGGCCGTCGCCGGGTCGCTCTTGAGGATGCGGCACACGGAGATGCCGTCGAGCTGCGGCAGGACGACGTCCATCAGGATGAGGTGGAACGTCTCGCTCTTCGCCAGCTTCAGCCCTTCCAGCCCGTTGGCCGCGCACACCACGTCCACGGTGCCGTCGCTCAACATCGAGCGCACCAGCTCCCGGATGACCGGTTCATCCTCGACGAGCAGGATGTGGAAGGGTGCCTGGGAATTGCCAGCCATGGTTCTCCGGACGCGACTCTAGGCCACTGCGGTACGGCTCGCGGGACGGCACCACCCCGGATACCCCGTGCCACCCGCGGCGCGCGGTATAGCCCCGAGAGCACCCCACGCAATAGGGTGGTTACGACGATTGTCGGATGTGCCCCGCACCGCCTGTACGTAAGCCGGACATCGGGCGGTTGCCCCACTTCCCACGTCGTGTCCCGACGCACGCCCGGCTGCTCGGGAATTAGCCAGACTCACAGGCCCATGAAGCAGTCATCGCACCCAGCCGTCAATACGACGGGGGACCCGGGTCGTTATGATGGGTCTGAAATGGCTGCGAACCAGGAATGTCCCGAGTGCCAGGGGAAGGTGGCTGCGACCGACTTCCAGTGCGGCCATTGCGGACTGCTGCTGGACCCGGAGCAGGCCAGCGGGGAGTACGTCGTCAAGGAGCCGACCATCGTCCGGGCGATGCTGTCGCCGCCGCAGCGCACGCGCACGCTGGAGGTGCCGCTCCCCCCCGCGGCGCGGCCCACGCCGCATGACCTGGCCACCGCGCGCTTCACGGTGCCCATGGACGCGCACACGGTGCCGCACCTCCGGGCCGGGCTGGACGTCGCGCTGCAGCCGCTCCACCCCTTCGAGGCGCACATCGCGTCCTTCATCGACGGCGTGCAGCCCGTGCCGGACCTCGCGCGCGCCGCGCGGCTGCCGGAAATCGAGGTGAAGGTCGTCCTCAAGGGCCTGCTGGAGCGGGGGCTGGTGGAGCTGCACCGCGTGCCCGGCGCGCCCGCCCTGCGCACGCCCACCGGGGAGATGCCCGTCCTCGACGGCAACGACTTCCTCGTGCCGGAGCCCATGGCGCTCGGTGACGAGGAGCCTCCGCCCCCGCCCCGGCCC
>NZ_JABBJJ010000671.1 GCF_012933655.1 Pyxidicoccus fallax
TCAAAAAGAATCCGGCAGCGACCTACTCTCCCGCGCGGTTTCCCGCGAAGTACCATCGGCTCTGGAGGGCTTAACTTCCGTGTTCGGGATGGGAACGGGTGGAACCCCTCCGACATAGCCACCGGAAAACAAGCGACAGTGCATACAAAGGGTAAGTTTCAACTTCTGCGAGTGAAGCCTCGCTGCGCCTTGAAGCCACTTCCAGGCGAGCGCGCGTTAAAGCGCACTCGAGCCTCGGCCTTGGTCCCGAATCCCTTACGCCCCGGATGAGGAGGCATGGAAGAGAACGGGGAAAGTAAGCCGCTCGACCCATTAGTACCGGTTAGCTCAACGTGTTACCACGCTTACACACCCGGCCTATCAACGTCGTAGTCTTCGACGGGTCTTCAGGGGCTTGCGCCCGGGATACCTGGTCTTGAGGTCGGTTTCCCGCTTAGATGCTTTCAGCGGTTATCCAATCGGCACATGGCTACCCAGCGATGCCTCTGGCGAGACAACTGGTACACCAGCGGTGCCTCCAACCCGGTCCTCTCGTACTAAGGTCAGAGCCTCTCAAGTATCCTACGCCCACAGCAGATAGGGACCAAACTGTCTCACGACGTTTTGAACCCAGCTCGCGTACCGCTTTAATTGGCGAACAGCCAAACCCTTGGGACCTGCTCCAGCCCCAGGATGCGATGAGCCGACATCGAGGTGCCAAACCTCCCCGTCGATGTGAACTCTTGGGGGAGATAAGCCTGTTATCCCCGGAGTACCTTTTATCCGTTGAGCGATGGCCCTTCCATTCAGGACCACCGGATCACTATGACCTGCTTTCGCACCTGCTCGAGATGTCTCTCTCGCAGTCAAGCTCCCTTATGCCATTGCACTCGCCGCCCGGTTTCCAATCGGGCTGAGGGAACCATCGCGCGCCTCCGTTACTTTTTGGGAGGCGACCGCCCCAGTCAAACTACCCACCAGACAGTGTCCCAATCCCGGATGACGGGACATGGTTAGACACCAGAAATCAACAGGGTGGTATTTCACCGTTGCCTCCACCGAACCTAGCGGCCCGGCTTCAAAGGCTCCCACCTATCCTACACAGTCAATCCCTAGTGTCACTGTCAAGTTGTAGTAAAGGTTCACGGGGTCTTTCCGTCTTGCTGCGGGTAAACTGCATCGGCACAGCTATTTCAATTTCGCTGAGTCCCTCTCCGAGACAGCGCGGAAGTCGTTACTCCATTCGTGCAGGTCGGAACTTACCCGACAAGGAATTTCGCTACCTTAGGACCGTTATAGTTACGGCCGCCGTTTACTGGGGCTTCGGATCATCGCTTCGCCTTGCGGCTGACGAATCCCCTTAACCTTCCAGCACCGGGCAGGAGTCAGACCCTATACGTCGGCTTGTCGCCTTCGCAGAGTCCTGTGTTTTTGGTAAACAGTCGCTACCGCCATTTCTCTGCAACCTCTCTCGGCTTCGGCTGTACGCCTACACCTACCAGAGGCCCACCTTCTTCCGAAGTTACGGTGGAAATTTGCCTAGTTCCTTGGAGGAGAGTTCTCTCAAGCGCCTTAGGATTTTCTCCTCACCCACCTGTGTCGGTTTACGGTACGGACACCCTATGAGCTCCCTACGGGACTTTTCTCGGAAGCCGAGCATCAGCGACTTACCCCTGACGGGGCGCCATGGGGTCTCGGGGATAGCTGCCGCGCCTTTATTCGTACGCGACACCCCTACACCTTTAGACTGACACAACCACCGGTCAGCTCGCCTAGCTTTCTCCGTCCTCCCTTAGTTCAACGCTCACAAGATGGCGCAGGAATATTAACCTGCTTTCCATCACCTACGCCTTTCGGCCTCGGCTTAGGTTCCGGCTAACCCTGGGAAGATTAACTTGACCCAGGAAACCTTGGGTTTACGGCGAGGGGGTTTCTCACCCCCTTTATCGCTACTCATTTCGGCATCAGCACTCCCAG
>NZ_JABBJJ010000672.1 GCF_012933655.1 Pyxidicoccus fallax
GGACGTTCGAGTTGGCGGTTTAGCCACAAACGACAAAAGGCTGGTGCGGTTCACCCTGCACCGTCGGGTGCCCAAGCGCAGCTGGCCCTCGGCTCCACCTCCTGAGGCGAAGCAGGAGGGCGACAGCTCTGGCCGGCCACCTTCGGCTGCGCCACGCGAGAAGGGTGCGCAAGAGAGAATGGAGCGTCGAGTGGAAGCCGGCCCCGACGGCCGACGGCCGCGAGCGGCTGGGGCGCGCCGTGCAGCTGCTCCTGGAGGCGGCTCGCGGCGCAGCCGGAAGGCCCCGAGGGCCTCCAGCCGAGGCACGCGAAGTCACAAGTCCCGGCGTCGTTGAGCTGGGCACCCAAAGGGGAGCCGATGATGGCTGAAAGGGCTGCGCTCTACGCTCGCGTTTCCTCGGCGCGGCAGGAGCGGGAACAGACGGTCGCCTCGCAAGTGGCGGCACTCCACAAGGCTGCCGCGGAGTTGGGGCTGCAGGTGCCCCCGCAGCGCTGCTACGTGGACGAGGGCTTCAGTGGTACCCGGCTGGACAGGCCTGCCTTCGACGCCATGCGGGACGCGGCAGCCGACGGCCTGCTCGACGTGGTGCTCGTCTTCGCACCCGACAGGCTGGCGCGCAATTATGTGCACCAGCAGGTGGTGCTCGAGGAGTTGGCGGCGCGGGGCGTGCGCGTGCACTTCGTCGAGCGGCCCATTGGAGAGAAGGCCGAGGACACGCTGCTGGTGCAGATGCAGGGCGTCATCGCCGAGTACGAGCGGGCCAAAATCATCGAGCGCACCCGACGTGGGCGTATGCACAAGGTGCGCACGGGCCAGACGCCCCCCTTCTCGCGGCCACCGTACGGCTACCGCCTGGTGACGAGTCCGGACGGGCGGCAGAAGACAGTCGTCCTCCACGAGGAGGAGGCCGCGCACGTGCGCGACATGTACCGCTGGGTACTGGAGGAAGGCCTGAGTGCGCGCGCAGTGGCACGACGACTCACCGCCCAGGGCGTGCGGCCACGGCGCGCAGCGCGCTGGACGGGCGCCAGCGTCCGCCACCTCCTCGTCAACCCAGCATTCACCGGCACCGCTGTCTACAACCGGCTGATGGCCGCCGTGCCGACACGTCCACGCAAGGCTGCGGCTCTGCGCAAGGTCGCCAAGAGCAGCCATCTGCTGCGCCCGCGCGAGCAATGGCAGACGGTGCCCATTGCGCCCCTCGTCGACGAGGCCACGCAAGCGGCGGTGAAGCTGCAGCTGGCACGCAACAAGGTACTCTCCTCGCGCAACGTGCAATACCACTACTTGCTGCGTCTGCTGGTGGTGTGCGGCCAATGCGGCCTGCGCATGGCCTGCTTCCGCCGCGCGCAGACCAACGGACGGGGCGACTACCACTACTACGGGTGCAGCCGAGGCCCCGAAGACAGCGGGCGTGCAGCACGCTGCAAGGCCCAGTATCTCAGGGCCGAGGCGCTGGACGCGACGGTATGGAGCGCAGTGTGCCAGTGGCTGCGCGAGCCCCGCATTCTGGTGGAGGAGGTCGCCTCCTGGCAGGAGCACCGGGAGGCCGAGGAACTCTCGGCACGCGAGCGAGCTCGCCTCGAGTCAACGTGCGGAAACCTCAAGCGGCAGGTGCAGCGCCTGGTGGACGCCTACCAGCAGGGCGCGCTGCGAGTGGACGAGTTGAAGGTGCGGCGTACGCAATTGGAGGCGGCCCTTGAGGCAGCACGCGCCCGGGCCAAGGAGCTCCAGGCGCAGCATGCCGATGAGGAGCGGTTGGGCGAGCGGGAAGCGCAACTGGAGGCCTTTGCCGCGGCCGTGCGTGAGGGGCTCGACGCGCTCGACTTCGAGGGCAGGCAACGGCTGGTACGCCTGCTCATCGAGCGCGTCGTGGTGACGGGCGAGCACGTTACCATCGAGCACGCTGTCCCCCTCTCCGGCCGGTTTTGTCGTTTGCGGGAAAACGACGTT
>NZ_JABBJJ010000673.1 GCF_012933655.1 Pyxidicoccus fallax
GAAGATGGGAGGCCGGGGGACGCCATGGCGAGGGTGTTTCTAGCCGTCCGGCCCCCGGGAGGCGAGTGCATATTCAGGACGCTGTCCCCCTTGCTGGAGCACCCTTCCGGCGTCTCTCTCCGCCCCCCGGTGACCTCATGCACGAGGCGACCCGGCCACACGAAGTGTGAAGGGGGTAGGCTCGCGGCGATCGCTGCGCCCTCTCCTTCCCGCGAGGCACGCCATGGAGCTCGACCCCCTGAATCCGGCAAGCCTGTCCCCGGGGACGCGGGTGGGGCCGTGGCGCGTGATGGACCGGCGCGGATGGGGAGCCTACGGCGCCGTCTATCGCGCCTTCCATGTGGAGGGGAACTCCGGGCCTGTCGCCCTCAAGCTGGCGCTGCACGCTGGAGACGAGCGCTTCGCGCGTGAGGTGGAGCTGCTCTCCCGGCTCCGTCACCCGAGCATCCCCCGCCTCGTGGACCATGGCCACTGGCGCGCCTCGGGCCTCCCCTACCCCTATCTCGCCATGCAGTGGGTGGAGGGCGTCTCACTTTACGAGTGGGCTCGGGTGCGACGACCGAGTTCGCGGCAGGTGCTCCACGTCCTCGCCAGCCTCGCGCGCGCCCTGGAAGCGGTCCATGCCGCGGGCGGCGTCCACCGGGACGTGAAGGGAGACAACGTGCTGGTGAGCGCCGCGGACGGACAGGTGTTCTTGACCGACTTCGGCTCCGGGCATTACGTGGGCGCCGCCACGCTGACGTCGCCGCCGTTTCCTCCTGGCACGCTGCCCTATCGCTCGCCGGAGGCGTGGCGCTCCATGCGATTGCCGCTCGACAAGGCGGCCACGCCCTACGCGCCCGGCCCGGCGGATGATGTCTTCGCCCTGGGAATCACAGCGTACCGGCTCGTGACTGGCGAGTACCCTCCCCCAACGGTCCCAACGCACGAGGAGTCCGAGGTCTGGAGACTGGAGGGCACGGGCCCTCGGCCTCCACGCGGCGTCAACGTCCGCTGCTGCGAGGAATTGAGTGGGCTCGTATCGCGAATGCTCTCGGTGCGCCCCGAGGCGCGAGGCAGCGCGAGCGAGCTTGCGGAGGCGCTGGAGCGGGCGGCGAGGAACGCGGGGCCTGAAGCAGATGTGCCGCTCTTCGCACGAGAGGACTTCGAGTCCGTGGAGGAACGGTTCATCCCTCGACGTGCCCCACTTCGGGTGCCCCGGAATCACGGGTGGTCACGGCTCGCGGCGGCGGGGCTGGGAGGAGCCGTGGCGCTGAGTACCGTGTGGATGCTGAGCCTGCGCCCCGGCCAACAGGTCCACGCGCCGGTGCTCGAGGAGGCGAAGGATGGTGGCACCGTGGCCGTCGGAGACGCCGCACTGACGGCGCCGGTGCCGCTCACCCGGGCTCCGTCCGCGTGGTCGACCATCGCCGTGGATCTGCCCACCACCCCACTGCCGAGCCAGATACGGCCAGATGCCGCGGGACGCTGTCCCAGCAGGGCACAGGTTGCCCTCAATGGTGGATGCTGGGTGAAGCTGGCCGTGCCCCTGAAGGACTGTGACGCGAGCGTTAACTATTACGTCCACAACGGCGCGTGTTACGGCCCCGTCTTCCGGCCAGGGCGCCCTCCCACCTCGGGTCCCACGGGGAACTCAGGCGACAACGCCCATCATCCATGAGTCCCTCTGCGCTCGAAGCCGCCGTGGCGGAGAGCACGCAAGCGCGCGCGGCACGAGAGCCGAGAGCCCTGGTAGCTGCCGTGCGCACTGGTACTGGGCACGCGCACCCTTCGGAACCGCTTCACCCGAGAGCCGTGATGCGCGCGTCTCATCTGCGCCTGTCCCCCTTCAGGAATGTCGGTTCAGGGCGTGACGTCGCAGCTCCCTCCAGAGGAGGCGGAGTCCCCGCGCCTTCCGTTTCGGCGCCTTCAGTGCCAGCGCCCCCTGGCGGAGGCGTTCGCCCGCCTC
>NZ_JABBJJ010000674.1 GCF_012933655.1 Pyxidicoccus fallax
AAGAGACTATAAGAGACAGCCCCACCACCGCGACGGGAAGTCATAGACGAGGTCCACGTCCACCGCCTCCGCCAGCCGACCCTCGGGCAGCTCGAAGAAGCCGTAGCCGTGCTGCTGCTTCCACTCGTCGAAGGCGGCCCGGTCCAGGATGGTGGAGTACGCGAAATACAGGCGCGTAGCCGAGGGGTCCGCCCCCTGGCGCGCCTTCATCACCTGGTCATAGTGCGAGTCCATGTGCGCCCTCCTCTACCGCTTTTCCCTGCGCGGCGCCCCACCCTCGTCACGGAACACCGACAGCACCCCGGATACGTCCAGCCGCGACGTCTTGATGAACAGCCGCAGCGCCCGCTCCACGTGCTCGGCCAGCGTGGCCATCTTCTCCAGCCGCACCAGCCGCTCGTGCGGCACGTCGGTCGAGCTCTCCGCCAGCCGCCGCGCCTCCGCCAGGTCCGCGCGGATGCGCGCCACGAAGCCCGCCTCGCGCTCCTCGATGACGTGCGTCACCATGCGCACCAGGTCCGTCTCCGCCGCGTAGCGCCACGCCGTGTCGTTCGGCAGGCGCACCCGCTGGATGACGCCCCAGCGCTCCAAGTCCCGGAGCAGCATCGACACGCCGCCCTTGGACAAATCCAGCTCGCGCTCGATTTCGCCCGCCGTCAGGGGCTCGCCGCGCAGGTACAGCAGGGCCCAGACCCGACCCTGGTTGCGCTTGAACCCCCAGAACTCGATGACGTTGCCGACCGCGTCCACCGCGATGACTTCCCAGGCCGCCAGCTTTCCTTCTGCCGCTGGCGTCTCGGATGTCGGGCTCCCGGGTCCCCCCGTCCACAGGTAGCCCTTCATGCAGCGCGCCCCTGGACCTGCTCGGCGATGCCGGCGGACAGCTTGCGCGCCCAGCCCACCAGCTCCTGACCGGCCGGCTCCTTCGCGAAGTGGCCCAGCTTGTCCAGCGCGGCCTCAATCTCCACGTTCATCCGCGCCATGGAGGACTCCACCGCGCCCGTGGCCTCAATCGCCGCGCCAATCTCCTTGGTGCGCTCGGGCGTAATCGTGGAGAACGCCCACGCGTCCTTCAGCTTGCGGCGCAGCGACTCGTCCTTGGCCACCGCCAGGAGGATGGGCATGGACGGCGTGCGCGAGTGCACGTCCGCGTAGCGCGGCTTGCCCACGTCCGTGCCGAGGATGTCGCGGATGTCGTCGGCAATCTGGAAGGCCACGCCCAGGTGGCGGCCGAAGCCGTCGAAGCGCTCCACCGCCTCGGGATTGTCCGCCAGCGTGGCCGCGGCGGCGCCGCACCAGCCGAACAGCGAGCCCGTCTTGCCCTCGGCGATGAAGCGCAGCCGGTTGAGCGGCAGGTCCAGGTCGCCCCGGGCCTCCACCTCGGCGATGGCGGCGCGGGTCATCTCCGAGACGATGGCCAGCGCGCTGCGCGTCAGGCGCGCGTCCAGCTGGGACAGCTGGTACAGGCCGGTGGAGAGGATGAGGTCACCGCTCATCACCGCGACGATGTTGCCCCAGCGCGCGTTCACCGTGGGCCGGCCGCGGCGGAACATGCCCGCGTCCACCACGTCGTCGTGCAGGAGGCTGGCGGAGTGGATGAGCTCGGACGCCACCGCCACGTCCACCAGCCGCTCCGGCTTCACGCCCACGGCGCCGCCGAACAGCCGCACCAGCATGGGACGCGCGCGCTTGCCGCCGCTGCCCAGGCACAGGTGGCGCGCCGCCTCCATCAGCGTGTCGCCCTTCACGTCCGGACCGGCGTTGCCATCCACCAGGGTGCTGCCAAGCCGCTCTTCCACCGCCCCCAGAAAGTCCGTCAGCTCCCGAGCCAGTTCCATGTGCGCCGTCTCCTCGCCCGTTCATATAGTTCAAGACCGCGTGAACTGCACCTGAATCCAGCGTCCCCCTCCAGGCGGGCGGGCGGGGTGCGACATGTGGGAC
>NZ_JABBJJ010000675.1 GCF_012933655.1 Pyxidicoccus fallax
GTGGGAGACGGGGGAGACGGCGCCGCTGGAGCCGAGGGGCGTCTCGTTCGAGGTGAGCCACGGTCCGTTGCAGGGCCGGGTGGTGTTGCGCGAGCAGCCCTCGCGGGTGGGGGTGGAGATGCAGCTCACCCTGCTACGGCGAGGGGCGGTGCCATGAGGGAGTCGATGATGGGTGCATCGAGGATGGAGCGCTGGGGCTGCGTCGCCGTGGCCTGCCTGGGGCTGTGGCTCTCCAGTGTGGCGGAGGCCGCGGGGCGGAAGACCTGCGAGGAAGACTGCGAAGCGGACGTGAAGGAGTGCCTGGACTACTGCGAGGAGAACGCGGGGAAGGCCGCGTCGCTGTGCCGGCAGCCCTGCAACAGCATTCGCAAGCCGTGCCTGGAGGAGTGCAAGCAGCCTCC
Source organism: Pyxidicoccus fallax (assembly GCF_012933655.1). Lineage (GTDB taxonomy): Bacteria > Myxococcota > Myxococcia > Myxococcales > Myxococcaceae > Myxococcus > Myxococcus fallax. The sequence goes on from NZ_JABBJJ010000675.1 coordinate 402, forward strand.
GCCGAAGTCCCCGCCGTCCCCGGCGCCCGAGTCTCGTGGAGGTGCGAAGTGAAGGCCCTGCTCCGTCAGCGCTCCCGTGGCCAGTCCATGGTGGAGTACTCCGTCGTCACCGCGGCGATGTTCGGCTTCACGGTGATGGGCTGGCCGTTCCTGGTGCAGCTGCTCAACGGGCTGCACCGGTACTTCAACTCCATCTATTACATCATCCAGTCGCCCGTGCCCTGAGGCACGGGCGGCCGGCCCCGCCGCTACGGCTTCACGGTGGTGACGAACTCCGCCTTGCCGCCGGAGACCTTGAGCACCACGGCCTCCTTCACGGCGTCGCGGTTGGCATCCAGCGTGATGCGGCCCGAGACGCCCGGGAAGTCCTTCGTCTGCGCAATCGCGTCGCGCAGGGCCGGGCCGCTCAGGTCCGGGGCGCGCTTCATGGCCTCAATCGCCACGCGAGCCGCGTCGTACGCCAGCACGCCCACGCTGTCCGGCACGGCGCCGTAGGCCTCCTTGTACTTCTTCAGGAACTGCTGAAGCGTCGGGTCCGGGTTGTCCGGCGAGTAGTGGTTGGAGAAGTAGCTGCCCTCCAGCGCGGACCCGCCCAGCTCGTACAGCTTGTCGGAGTCCCAGCCGTCCCCGCCCAGCAGCGGCACCTTCAGCCCCACCTCGCGCGACTGCCGCGCGATGATGCCCACGTCCGTGTAGTACCCCGGCACGAACACCCCGTCCGGCTTGAGCTGCTTGATGGCCGTCAGCTGCGCCCGGAAGTCCGTGTCACCCTTCGAGTAGCTCTCGTCCGCGACAATCTCCCCACCCAGCGCCTTGAAGCTCTTGATGAACACGTCCGCCAGGCCCATGGAGAACGCGGCCTTGTTGTCGCGCAGCACCGCCACCTTCGCCAGCTTCAGGTTCTCCCGGGCGAACTTCGCCATCACCAGCCCCTGGAAGTCGTCGATGAAGCAGACGCGGAAGATGTAGTCGCCCTTCTTCGTCACCTCGGGGCTGGTGGACGTGGGCGTAATCATCGGCACCTTCGCCGCCTGCGCCTTCTCCGCCATCGCCATCGACACCGACGAGGCCGCCTCGCCCAGGATGGCCACCACCTTGTCCTGGGTGATGAGCCGCGTCGCCGCCTGCGCGCCCTCCTCGGGGCGGCCCTGGCTGTCATACACGCGCACGGCCAGCTTCTTGCCCTTCACGCCGCCCGCCGCGTTCGCCTCGTTGATGGCCAGCTCGATGCCGTTGCGCGCGGAGATGCCGAACGTCGCCTCCGGGCCCGTCAGGCTGCCAATCTCGCCCAGGAGGATGGTGTTGGCGTCGTTGGTGGGCGCGGCCCCACCGGCGGCACTCGGCTGGCCGCCCGGCGAGGGTGCCGACGGCGCGGGCGTGGACTTCTTCTCGCAAGCCACCACGGCCAGGGCCAGCGTGGCGAGCAGCATCAGGGGACGACGCATCTTGGGGATTCCTCCAGGGGAGCGAACGCTCCGCACCCTAACCCCGTCCCCGCCCACACGGGCCTGTCTCGTATACACATCTGACGC
>NZ_JABBJJ010000676.1 GCF_012933655.1 Pyxidicoccus fallax
GGCAAGGGGCCCTGGGATGGGACTACTCGTACGTCGGCGTGCAGCGGTTGTACGCCCACACGCAGCTGCGCAGCTGCGCCGCCCGGCACGTGTCGGCGGTCTTGAACTGGGCGCAGTAACACGCCCACGTGTCGCCGGAGGTGCAGAGGGCCGTCGCGTCCACCTCGCCGCTCTCACCGGCCGCCGGCGTCTGCTCCGCGGCGGGAGCCTCCTCCGCCGGGGGCTGCCCGCCACAGGCGCTCAGGACCACCAGCGACATCATCACGAAGAAACGACGCATGACCGACTCCAGGGGTGTAGGGGGGATGCCGCTCGGGGGAGCGGCGCCTCCACGTTGCAACAGCAACTCCCGGGAAGTCCAGGTTGCCAGGGGGCCCCTGGAGTCCGCGTCGTGTGGGCGCTCATCCACGCCGAGCGGCGGCGCGTGTCCTCAGGGCTCCTGCCGCACCCACGTGCCCGCGGGCCCGTCGGCCGTCACGCGCAGCGCCTGGGCCTTCAGCGCCGGGGAACAGGGGGCGAGCCGCGCCTCGCCGGGGTCGGAGGACTCCAGCACGAAGGTGTACACGGCGGGGTAGGGCAGCGGCTGCGGCCAGCGGCCCGTCTCCGCGCGGTGCAGGTCCACCTCGGCCAGCAGCAGGAGCGCGTCGTGCTGGAGCCGGAGCCGCTCGATGTCCTGAGCCATCCCGTCCAGGGACATCACCTGGGGGCCGAAGATGGAGATGAACCGGTCGGTGTGCTCCTCCTCGATGGCGGCGAAGGCCTGTTGCCTCGCCGCCGGGGGCAGGTCCGCGACCGCCACCATCGCGTCGAAGACCTTCACCGTCTTGCGCCACTCCAGCGGCGTCAGGGAGAAGAGGGAGCCTTTCAGGTCGGGAATCTGATGCGCGTCGAGGAAGGCTCGCACCCGTGGCGTCAGCGCGTCCCGCGTCTCCCCGGACACCGCCACGCCGAAGAGCTCCGCCTGCGTCTGCACGGAGTGCTCCCTCAGCGTCCGCGAGAGCGATGCCAGCCCCTCGGCCAGCCGGGACAGCTGCGTCACCGCGCTCCGCTTGCGCGCCAGGGGCGCCGCGTCCAGTGCGTCCGCGCAGGCGCGGTACAGCACCTCATGGCTCAAGGCGGAGTACCAGTGCCACGCCAGTCCTCCTCCCAGCGTCATGTCCCGGCTCAGCGCCAGCGCGTCCAGGCAGACGTCCACCGCTTCCGCCGCGCTGCCCCTGGCGAGCCGCAGCCGCGTCTCCAGTCCGGCCAGCTCCACCACGTGCAGCAGCGCCATCCGGGTGGCGTCCGCGGCTTCGCGCCCTCGCGACGGCATCACGCCCACGCTCCGCGGCAGCCCGCCCTCCTCCGCGTGCGTGGCCGCGAGAATCCGGCTCACCCGCTCCCAGCCCCGCTCCACCGCCTCGCGGCAGGCGGACGGCAGCTCGGAGACGGGGCGCTCGCCCGTCACCACCATGAGACACGGCACCTTGCGGGCGACGTGGACCCGGAGCTCCCTGGGGCGCTCGTCGTACAGTTGCCGCGCGTCGCCCAACAGCGGCTCCAGGTGCTCCGCGAACGTGCCGGGCCTCGCGGGCGTCACATGCGAGGGGCGCGGGTAGCGCTCCTGCTCCAGCGCATTCGCCTCCCGCACCAGCCGCTCGGCCAGGGGCCGCGTGCGCAGCACCAGGTACGCCGTGCCTCCCACGCTCGCGAGCGCGACGGCGAGCGCGCCGCCAATCACGGCGAGGAGGAGGCGGGGACGGGGCATCGCGGGGGACTCCAGCGGGGGAGCCCGAGGTTCGCACGAAAACCCGCGTCCCGGGACTTCTCTGTGCGGGGCCACCGCGCTTCACTGCCCGTCCGGGTGCTCACCGCCCGGGCGAGGCCCGGGGGAACCCGAGGGGTCCTCCCGCC
>NZ_JABBJJ010000678.1 GCF_012933655.1 Pyxidicoccus fallax
CCACCCGCCCGTCGCCGGTATGACGAGGCCAGGAGCCGCTCTGGCCACCTCCGCGACACTGTCTTCCCGCTCCTTCGGGCCCCGCGTCATGGGGCGGCTCCAGCTGGCGTAGAGTCGCTCCCGTGAACGACGCCCTCCGCTTCCTGCTCACCGAGTCTCCCGAGCCGCAGCCCCTCGACTCCGTCGAGGCGTGGTGGCGGCGCCATCTGGAGTTGCTCTCGCGCTTTCCCGCGCCGGCGGACCTGGCGCTGGCGGGCGGCTTCCGCGCGGATCGGCTCGGCTATGCGTTCGCCTCCGGCTACCACGCCGCGCACCGGTTCCTGTTCCCCATGCTGCCGGCGGACAGGCCCTGCGCGCTCTGCGCCACCGAGCCGGGCGGCGCGCACCCCTCCGCCATCCAGACGCGGCTGACGGACACGGGCTCCGGGCCGAGGCTCACCGGCGCGAAGACGTTCGTCACGCTGGGGACGCGCGCGGAGCTGCTGCTCGTGGTGGCCACCGAGGGCCAGGACGCGCAGGGCCGGAACCGGCTGCGCATGGTGGTGGTGGACGCGAAGCGGCCGGGTGTCCGGGTCAACGCGCTGCCGGAGCTGCCCTTCGTGCCGGAGGTGCCTCACGCGGAGCTGATGCTGGAGGACGTGGCGGTGACGCCGGACGCGGTGCTGCCCGGGGACGGGTACGCGCGCTACCTCAAGCCATTCCGCACGGTGGAGGACTGCCACGTGCACCTGGCGCTGCTCGGGTGGCTGGTGCAGGTGGCGCGGCGGAGCGGCTGGCCGGACTCCGCTCGCGAGGAGTTGCTGGCGCTCGCGGTGATGCTGCGCGGACTGGCCCAGGCGGACCCCTCCGACGCGACCACGCACCTGGCGCTCGGCGGGGCGCTGGACCTGACGAAGCGGGCCCTGGTGCGGTGCGAGTCGCTGTGGGCCCAGGTCGATGCCCCCACGCGCGAGCGCTGGGAGCGGGATCGGCGGCTGCTGGACGTCGCCGGCAAGGTGCGCGCGAAGCGGCTGGAGACGGCGCGGCAGCGGGCGGCGGGGGGCACGGCTGCCGGCGGTGAATGAGCGAAGGGCGGGGCGGCCTCTGGCGAGCCGGGGCCTGGGATGCGCTTGAAATGGCAACGGGCCGTGACCTCACGTGAAGGCCACGGCCCGGAAGGCTTACGGAGAAGCGCGGGTGACGCTCAGTAGCGCCCGCCGCCCACGGCGGAGACGAGGGCGGACAGGATGCGGTCCTCCACGCCCCACACCGCCTTGTTCAGCCCCTTGATGCCGGCGCCGCGCAGGTAGTCCGTGAAGTCGTGCAGCGCGGTGGAGCGCTGCATCCGCTCCGTCTTCGCCGCGTAGAGCAGCGGCGTGTTCGGCGCGCCCGTCAGGCCCAGGTCCGGGCAGGCCTCGGAGAGCTTCCGCGGGTCGATGCCCGTGGCCGCCGACAGCATCGCCACCGTGAACTTGTGCACCGGCAGCTCGCGCGCGTTGGGCACCTTGTCCAGCACCTTCTGCCGCGTGGCCGGGTCCGTGGCGAGCTGGTCCAGCGACACCTTGGACATGGCGATGAGCTGCTCGTTCGTCACGCGCTTGCTGTCCAGGATGGCGCGGCCGAGCAGGCTCGCCGGGGTGTCTCCCTTGATGCGGATGTCGTTGCCCGGCATCTGCTGCATCCGCGTCCACATGGCCTGGACGGCCTTGCCCACCTCGGTGTCCGGACCGCCACGCCAGGCGCCCGGCGTCGGCTGCGCGGCGACCGCGCGGACCGGGGTGGAGACGCCCTGGAAGGTGCTGAGTCCGGCGTGGCCCACCGCGTTCGCCCGCGCCGGCGCGGCCGCCTGCTGGGTACCCCCCTGGGGCTGGGCGGCGGAGGTGGGGGTGGTCAGGAC
>NZ_JABBJJ010000679.1 GCF_012933655.1 Pyxidicoccus fallax
GCCCACCCAGGCCCGCAGGGACTCCGGCGTCACGGCGGCGAGGTGGTCCGGGTACTTCTCCCAGTGGTCCGCGGGAAGGCCGCGCGCCTGGAGGTCCGAGAACAGCCGCGCCCGCTGTGCGGACGTCTTGGCGTTTCCGACATGGGCGCGTGCCACGCTCCAGCGAGCCTGCTCCACCTCATCGGCTCGCGGTGCCTCCTGCTCCAGTGAGTTCAGCTCCCCGAGGGCCTGGTCCAGCACGTCCGTCACGCGCGCCGTCTCCGTGAGGGCCTGGAGGTGCAGGACGTAGGCGTCCGGCGTCACCACGTGGCCCGCGGTGAACCGGGCCACCGCCTGCTTCGAGGCGGGAAGCCGCGACAGCCGCTGCTCCAGCAAGGGGAGCAGCACGTCCACGACGGCGTCACGCGCGCCATCCGGCGCCGGCCCTCGCAGCGCCAGCTCCACGTGGGCGTAGGTCTGGCCGGGCGCGTCCACCAGCACGACCGAGCGCGAGGTCGGCATCGCGGACCCGGCCACAGGACGAGGCGCCGCGCCCGCGTCCGGCGTCCATCGGCCGAGCTGCGCCTCCAGGACCTTCAGCAGCTCCTCCCGCGGGGGCAGGTCGCCGACCAGCACCAACGCCGTCCGCTCGGGACGGACCCAGGTGTCATGCCACTGCTTCAACGCCTCCTCGGAGTAGCTCTCGAGGTCCTGCTCCGTGAAGGTGCCGAGGAAGCGACCCGGGAACAGCCGCGTGGTGAGCGCGATGCGCGCACGGGCCTGGTCCGAACGCGCCTCGGTCTGGGAGCGTTGCTGGATGCGCTTCCAGAGCGCCTCCCGGTCGAGACGGACCCGATAGGCGTAGCGCTCCGACGGCGGCTCGACCTTCCGGCGCAGGGACTGGAGCACGGGCACGAAGTTGACCGACGCGTCCGAGAAATGGAATCCGTCATGGCTCGTCGCCGTCGGGACCGGCCCGTCCAACCACCAGGGGTCCGTGCCCCACTCCAGGGTGGCCCCCGCCCGCCAGTTCTGGACGAGCTGGTGGAACATCGCGGAGCGGCTGTCGACCTCCTGGGCGGGAGGATTGGCAAGCAGCATCCGCGCCTCCACCAGCGGAATGCCGCCGCGCTGCTGTGCCACGACCTTCAGCTTGTTGGAGAGCGTGAAGTGCTCGGCGCCCTCCAGCCCCAGCCCCCGCAGCGTCCGGCGCACGTCCAGTCCCGGGGACACGGGGACGTCGCTGTCCCCGAGGGGAGACGACAGCGCCGCGCTGGCCTTGGTGATGTCCGCCCCCGACACCGGCACCTGGAGCCCACGGCCGTCCGGCACGACCACCATCGCCCAGGTGTCCTGGGGGCGCAGGTGTTGCTTCACATACGCCTCGAGGCCCGCCAGGCCCGTTTGCAGCTCCTGCTGCCGCGCGCCGATGTACGTGGGCTTCCCGGTGGCGCGGAGCACGCGAGCCATGTCGCGCACGGGGATGTTCTCCAGGTCGCGATAGAGGTCGCGCCAGGCCTCCTGCTTCAGGTGCTCGGCGTTCCAGCGGCGGGTCCAGGCGCTGTGCTCCATCCCCGCGAGATGGTCCGAGACCTGCTTCGCCAGCGCCGCGGCATCCGCCGGGTTCACGAGGCTGAGCCGCGCGCTGAGCAGCGTCACGTCCTCCAGTTCCTGGACCTGGGTGCGGAGCGCACTGAACCGGAGATTGCTCTGCACCAGGGCCGCGGTGATTTCGTCCCCGAGCATGTCGGCGACGAGCCGGGCCTGGAACCGGGTGCCGTCCCTCCTGCCCGGCACCTTCCAGACCATCCACAGTTGTGGCGTGTCCACGGGCCCGGCCCGCTGGAGCTGGGGGGCCTGCGCGGACTCCTTCACGGGCGGGGGAAGGGCCGGGAG